>JAFQBA010000088.1 GCA_017416845.1 Clostridia bacterium | reverse complement strand
GACGGAGCTGCTTTGACACAAAATTTTGAATTTATGTGCCAAAGGATTTCGCTTCGCTCATCTGTCAGCAACCGTCCCCCGATGGCATTTTGTGCATTAGCGAATTGCTTCAACCTCATTTGTACTTAGCCCGATAAACTCAAATTTGAAATACAAATATATAGCCGAAATATACAGTTATCCAACTGCATATTTCGGCTAATGTACGATATAAAATTAAATATATACAGCCTGAAATGTCAAAATAAAAGTCACACTCTTTCGTGGAATGTTCTTGAAATAACTTCAAGTTGTTGTTCCTTTGAAAGTCTGTGGAAGTTTACGGCATATCCCGAAACCCTTATGGTAAGCATTGGATATTTGTCGGGATTTTCATAGGCCTCAATAAGCATTTCACGATTGAGAACATTTACATTGAGATGCTGAGCACCTTGAGCAAAGTAACCATCAAGAATGTTTACAAGGTTCGAAATTCTCATTTCTTCATTTTTGCCGAGTGCATCGGGAACAATGGAGAATGTGTTTGAAACACCGTCCTGGCAAACATCTTTGTAGGGGATTTTTGCAACAGAGTTAAGCGATGCAAGAGCACCGGATTTGTCTCTGCCGTGCATGGGATTTGCACCGGGTGCAAGGGGTTCGCCAAGCTTCCTGCCGTCGGGAGTTGAACCTGTTTTTTTGCCGTACATAACATTGCTTGTTATGGTGAGTGCAGAAAGGGTGTGCTTTGCATTGCGATAGAGCTTGTGGGTTTTCAGCTCGGAGCTGAATTTTTTCACAATGTCCACAGCCAGAGTGTCAACACGGTCATCGTCATTTCCGTATTTGGGGAAATCGCCCTCGGTTATGTAATCTGTTGCAATTCCGTCTTCGTTGCGTATGGGCTTTACTTTTGCGAATTTAATTGCCGAAAGGCTGTCTGCGGCAACGGAGAGACCTGCAATGCCAAATGCCATGAGCTTTTCGGGATCGGTGTCGTGAAGTGCAAGCTGGCTTGCTTCGTAGGCATATTTATCATGCATATAGTGAATGATGTTGTTGGCTTTAACATACATTCCCGCAACATATTCAAGCACTTTTTCATAGTTCTCCCAAACCTTGTCAAAGTCCAAAACTTCGTCGGTAATAGGTTCGATGCCGGGAACAACAAGCTTTTGGGAATTTTCATCCACGCCGCCATTAATTGCATAGAGAAGACTTTTTGCAATGTTGCATCTTGCACCAAAGAACTGCATTTGTTTGCCCATTCCCATAGCAGACACACAGCATGCAATGGCATAATCATCACCGTAGAGCGGGCGCATTGCAGTGTCACTTTCATATTGAATGGAGTCGGTTTTAATTGAAATTTCTGCACAGTACTTTTTGAAGTTTTCGGGAAGTTTTTCATCCCACAAAACCGTGAGGTTTGGTTCGGGTGAAGAACCAAGGTTAATGAGAGTGTGCAGATAGCGGAAAGAGTTTTTGGTAACAAGGGGTCTGCCGTCGAGGCTTATTCCGCCAACAGATTCGGTTACCCATGTGGGGTCGCCGCCAAAAAGCTCGTTATATTCGGGGGTTCTCAAATGTCTTATGAGACGGAGCTTTATGATGAGCTGATCTACAAGCTCTTGTGCTTCATCTTCGGTTATGATGCCTGCTTCAAGGTCGCGCTGAATGTATATATCAAGAAATGTCGAAGTTCTGCCTATGGAAGTTGCGGCACCGTTGTTTTCTTTTGTGCCGGCAAGGTAGGCAATGTAGAGAGCCTGAACGGCTTCCTTTGCAGAAACTGCCGGTTTTCTTATGTCAACACCGTAGGTATCTGCCATTTGTGCTATTTCGCCGAGGGCTTTAATTTGCATTGAAATTTCTTCACGCAATCTGATGGTACTGTCGGTCATTTCGCCTTCAAGCTTTTTCATATCATGCTTTTTGTCTTCAATGAGTCGGTCAATGCCGTAAAGGGCAACTCGTCTGTAGTCACCGATGATTCTGCCTCTGCCGTAGGCATCGGGAAGACCGGTTAAGAGACCTGCACTTCTTGCGGCTCTTACCTCAGACGGATAGGCATCAAAGACCCCCTGATTGTGGGTTTTGCGATATTGTGCAAAATGAGAATGAATATCTGCGTTGAGTGTGTAGCCGTATTTATCCAGGCATTGCTCCGCCATTCTGAGACCGCCGTAGAGGTTTACCATACGTTTCAAAGGAGCGTCCGTCTGGAGACCGACAATAACTTCGTTGTCTTTGTCGATATATCCGGGAGCAAAATTACAAATTCCTGATACTCTCTCTGTTTCAACGTCTAAAACACCGCCTTTTTTTCTTTCTTCGGCGAGAAGCTCAACACATCTGTCCCACACCTTCTGTGTTTTTTGGGTTGGTGATGCGAGGAATGATGAATCTCCTTCATAAAGGGTGTAGTTTTTTTGTATAAAATCGCGGACATTAATTTCGGTTTCCCATAATCCGCCAACAAAATCTTTTCTTTTGTTCTCCATAATGTTATCTCCTTTCGTAGTGTTTAAAATGTTTTTCCCAAAGCTCATCGGTTCTTTTTTTGTCCATTGCAGGGACGTCTGACAGCTTAATTTCGAGATTAAGAGCTTTGTATTTGTGTTCTCCGAGCTTGTGATATGGCAAAAGCTCAACCGAATGTGCGTGGGGAATATGTTTTTCTATATAGGTTTTAAGGGAATGCATATATTCATCACTGTCATTTATGCCGGGAACCACAACCTGACGAACAACAGTGGGGATTTCAAGTTTAGACAAAACCTTTGTGAATTTTTGTGTTTCGGCAATTGACGCACGGCACATCTTTTTGTAGCCTGCCTCGTCGATTGCTTTAACATCATAGAGCACAAGGTCACAAAGGGGCAGAATTTCTTCGTAGCCTCCAATGCCTGCACCGCAAGTGTCGAGACAAGTGTGAATCCCGTTTTCTTTGCACTTTTGAAGCATTTCTGTGAGAAATTCTTTTTGTAAAAGAGGCTCACCGCCTGAAAATGTAACTCCGCCGCCGCTTCGTTCAAAATAGGGGCGGAAACGAATGATTTTTTTCATCAGGTCCTCCGATGAGATTAGCTCTCCTCCATTTGAATCCCAACTGTCGGGATTGTGGCAAAAAAGACATCGTAGCGGACAACCTTTGAAAAATATTACGGTTCTTATTCCGGGACCGTCAACCAGTCCCATGGATTCGACCGACAGTATTCTGCCTTTTTTCATGATAACCTCCGTAAATGTTTCGGGGGCAATTGCGATGACATGAGTCAAAAAAACGGCCACCCGGACAAGTTTCGCCCAGACGGTCGGCACATTATAGTCATACTCCCATGCGGTACTCCGCTTCCGTCAGTCATATGACTTCTATAGTATATCTTGTTTTTGAACATTTGTCAATATGTTTTTTGGAAATTTTTCAATATTAATCACAATATATTGTGGTTTGAATATTTTTTGGTCACAATATATGCGAAAACAGATGGGTTGAGGACTGTTGTAAGCTATGTGTAGAATTTCAATAAAATTAAATGTGAATTTTTGGCGAAAATAACAACGAGATGTTATGGTATAATTATTTCACGAAAGGAAGTGAATTTTTCATGAAAAGAATTTTGACTATTATAATTTGCATAACGATGATTATGTCTCACACCGTGTTTGCTTTTGATGACACAAACTCTGTTGTGTGGGCAGAGGACGCAATTGAAAAGCTTGCAGATGCAGGTGTTATAAACGGATATGAGGACGGTACATTCAAACCAAACAATAATGTCACAAGAGCTGAATTTGCAAAAATGCTTTGTCTTGCGTTTGATTTTGATTCAGCAGGTGCTGATGTGGATTTCGAATTTGATACCAATCATTGGGCAGGTGATTGGATTTTACGTACTGCCAATGTTATGTACACTCCCGGCAAAGCCTATGAACCCGACCGCAGTGCCACAAGAGCAGAGATTGCCTACTCCCTTGCAAAGGTTCTTGGCTTTGAAGCCTCAAATGCGGATATGAACGGCATGTTTTCTGACTGGGAAAGCGTTGACGAAAAAATTGCACCATTTGTGGCATCGGGCGTGGAGCATGGCATAATCGAGGGGTATGAAAACGACGAAATACGTGGCGATAATCCTGTTACGAGAGCTGAAGCTGCTGTGCTTATTGTCCGTGCTTTGGATTATGAAGCACAATTGTCGACACCTGGGCAGATTGAAGATGAACCTGTGGCTGCCCCTGAGGATGATGAAAATGTAACCGATGATAAAGACGATATTTTTGAAGGACTTGACCACATTTTCACAGTCTACCCTTATGAAGATTTATTCATTGTTACTGATTCGGCAACTGTGATTTCTGAAAAATCAGGTGATGTGGCATATAAGCTTACATACAAAAAAGCAGGCGGAGAGACAAAGGTATATACATCGGTTATTGAAGAAGACGATGCCAAGGTCATAGGATGTAAAACCGATCTTTCGCAAATTGCTCCCGGAGATGTTTTTATAATTGACATGACATTTTTAACTCACATAGATAACATCTGTGTGCTTACATCTTTTGGAGGCGGATTTGATAATTTTCTTTCATCATCGGTTATCCCCATAAACGGTGAGCGACTTGGTGCTTATGACAGCGGAGCAGAGTATGAATTTTTATATGGTGAGCTTGTTGAAAAAAAGGTTAAAACCAACACTATTGCATTGACACTCAAAAATAACAGCGGCACTTTTATGGTGAATGTTTTAAAATCGGTAGATGCAGACATTTTTGAGAACGGAAGAAAGAAAAGGTGGGAATTTGATTCAGTAATATCGCTTGATGAGGGGTCAGCTGTATATGTAAGACTTTCAAAGGGCAGGGTAACAGAGGTTATAGCTGAATATTATTAATTGCTTTTATTTTCAAAATAAAAAGCGAAGTTGCTTGAACCGGTCTTTTAACGGTTTAATCGGCAATTTCGCTTTTCTTTTTAATAATAAAGGTTTTTGCTTTGAATAACTCTGACAATCAGCATTTTTTGTCGGTCAGATATGGGCAATTACTTCTTTGCTTTTCTTTCGTGTAATGCGGCAGCGCTCATAATTCCTATCATTATGAATGAGGCTATCATCGAACTTCCGCCATAGCTTACAAACGGCAGGGTGATTCCTGTCAGGGGAATCAGTTTTATGACGCCGCCTATGATGATAAATGTCTGAAATCCTATGGCAATTACGAGGGCGAGACAAACTGATTTCATATAAGTGTTTGCGGATTTTATCGCTATTTTTATGCCGCGATATGAAAGTATAAAATAAAGAAGAACTATGGCAAATCCGGTAAACATCCCCATTTCCTCGCAAATTGCGGCAAAGATAAAGTCTGATTCTGCAAATGGTATAACCTGAGGCATGCCGTTTCCTATGCCAACACCGAAATATCCTCCCGATGCAATGGCTGTCAGTGATTGTATTATTTGATATCCGGAGCCGGACGGATCCTTCCACGGGTCTTGCCACACGCTTACTCTGACACCGATATGACCGGAAAGCAGGAAGGTTCCCATGAAAACCGCAAGAAGAATAATGATGAAGTTTACCAGCTTAATAACGGTGTTTGTTTTGTATATAAAGCACATTGTAAAATAGATGAGAAAAAGCAGAAGTGCAGTACCCCACTCTTTTTGGAACAAGGCAAGCGATCCCATGCACGCATATACATATATGAGCATGATAATCTCATCAAGCGGAATTCCGTATAACCTTGCACGTTTGTCTTTTTTTATTGCATCTTTTGGGGGGATGGCGGAAAAGAAGCATGATATACACAGGCAAAAAAGAATTTTTATAAATTCTGAAGGTTGGATAGAGAAACTGCCTATATATATCCAGTTTTTTGAACCGTTAACAACCTGACCGAACAGAAGTGTTGCGGCTATAAGTGCAAAAGTAAGAACCATATACACGTATTTTAGTTTATTCCACAGTGTAAGCTTACCAAAAACTATGAGTGTGATAAAATAGGTTGCAATGCCTATTATAAACCAAAGTATCTGCTTTTGACCGAAGTCGTATGAATGGTGAGCAATATCAAGTCGGCATAGGGTGATTAAACCTATAGAAACCAACATGGATACCGTCAGAAACAGATATAAATCGCCATAGTCAAGATAATAAAGCAAAAGATACATTACAATATTTATACCACAGATTATCAGACAGGTGTATATATAGGTTTTGTCACTGTTTTCGCTGAACCAAAACAGCATAAGAAAACCTATTATGTTGACCAAGGTTATGTAAAGCATTGGTCTGAATCGCATTTTTGTCATATCATCAATTCTCCGCTTCCATATTATCCACAAAGATAAAGCTTATGTTTCCGAATGACAATTTATCGGTATCCTTGAGACGGATAGGTTGCTTTGGTAAGCGTCTTCCGTTTAAGAAGCTTCCGTTAGTACTGCCGAGATCCTCTATGTAAAAATGTCCGTCACGCAAAAAGATTCTTGCGTGATTCTTGGACATGTAAGGATCGTCGATATATATCTGACTCTTTCGGCTTCTTCCGATGTATGCCATATCTTTTATGCTGTAGCTTTCGTGCATTTTAAACTTAAGGTTTCGTCTGAGGTTAACAAGCTTTAAATAGGCATATCCCTTTCCCGATGTGGCTTCGCGCCTTTTTGCATCGGATATGTCGAGATAAATGAGTCTTGCAATGCTCAGGATAAACATATAGACGATGAACACAAAAATATATTTTACAATATCGGAAACAATATCATACATTTATTGTTCACTCCTTATTAAGGTATTTTGAAAGGTATTGTCCCGTGTAGGATTTTTTGCATTTTATAATTTCCTCGGGAGTTCCTTCAAACACAATTTTGCCGCCTTTGTCGCCGCCTTCGGGGCCAAGGTCAATGATGTGGTCAACAACCTTTATGACATCAAGGTTATGTTCAATGACAATCACAGTGTTGCCCAAGTCGGTGAGAGCCGACAAAACATCGGTGAGCTTGTGAACATCGGCAATGTGAAGACCTGTGGTGGGTTCATCGAGAATATACACGGTTTTGCCGGTGCTTTTTCGGCTGAGCTCCGTTGCAAGCTTAACACGCTGTGCCTCACCACCCGAAAGGGTGGTTGAAGGCTGACCGATTTTGATGTAGCCGAGACCCACATCATAGAGGGTTTGAAGCTTGCGTCTTATTTTTGGAAGGTTTTCGAAAAATTCGAGACCTTCTTCAACGGTCATTTCCAAAACATCGTTGATGCTTTTTCCCTTGTATTTTACCTCTAAGGTTTCTCGGTTATAGCGTTTGCCCTTGCACACTTCACAGGGAACATATACATCGGGCAGAAAATGCATTTCAATTTTGATAATTCCGTCGCCGGAGCAGGCTTCGCATCTGCCGCCCGACACGTTAAAGCTGAATCTTCCGGGTCCGTAGCCACGGAGCTTTGCTTCGTTGGTGCTTGCATAGAGGTCTCGGATGTCACCAAAGAGACCTGTGTAGGTTGCAGGGTTTGAACGGGGCGTTCTGCCGATTGGCGACTGGTCAATGTCTATGACCTTGTCGGCATTTTCAATACCCAAAATCTCTGTGTGAGCGCCGGGTTTCTTTTTTGCACCGTTTAAGGCGGTAGCAAGCTTTTTGTAGAGAATTTCGTTTATGAGGCTCGATTTTCCCGAACCCGAAACTCCCGTTACGGCAACAAATTTGCCGAGGGGAATTTTAACATCAATGTTTTTGAGATTGTTTTGCTTTGCTCCCACAATGGTGATGTAGTTTCCGTTGCCCTCTCTGCGTTTTTCGGGAACGGGAATCTTTCTTTCGCCCGAAAGATATTGTCCGGTAACGCTGTCTTTACATTTTTTGATGTCATCAAGAGAACCCTGTGCCACCACATGACCGCCGTGGATTCCCGCACCGGGACCAATGTCCACAATGTGGTCTGCGGCAAGCATGGTGTCCTCATCGTGTTCCACCACAATGAGGGTGTTGCCCAAGTCACGAAGGTGTTTGAGAGTTGCAATGAGCTTGTTGTTGTCCTTCTGGTGAAGACCTATGCTTGGTTCATCAAGAATATAGAGCACTCCCGTAAGTCCCGAACCGATTTGGGTTGCAAGACGAATACGTTGTGCTTCACCGCCGGAGAGCGTTCCCGCACTTCTTGAAAGGGTGAGGTAGTCAAGTCCCACATCAACAAGAAACTTGGTTCTTGCTTTTATTTCCTTCAAAATTTGAACAGAGATTAGTTCTTCCTTTTTTGTGAGTGAAAGTTCATCAAAGAATTTGCAAATTTCTCTCACACTCATGTCGGTGAGCTTGGCAAGATTTTTGTCGCCAACGGTAACTGCAAGACTTTCGGGGCGCAGTCTCTTGCCCTTGCAGGCTTTACACATAACTTCGCCCATGAGGCTTTCTATTTCGGTTTTTGAATATGCCGAATACGAATCGTTGTAGCGGCGTTCGAGATTTGTTATAACTCCCTCAAAGAGAGCGGTTTTCTTGTAGCCGTTGTGATTTATGGAAAGGGGTTTGTCACTGCCGTAGAGCATTATGTCCATAATTTCGGCAGGCAAATCCTTGATTGGTGTTGTTTTGTCAAAGTTATATTCTTTTGAAAGCGCATCAAGCCAAGCACTCCAGTAGGTTGTGCCGTCGGCAACATTTCCCCAGCCGAATGCCGAAATTCCACCGTCATAAATTGATTTTGACGGGTCGGGAATAAGAAGCTCGGGGTCAATTTTCATGAAGCTTCCGAGACCTGAACACTCGGGGCATGCACCAAAGGGTGAGTTGAACGAAAACATTCGGGGTGAAAGCTCTTCCATGCTTATGCCGCAGTCTTTGCAGGCATAGTTTTGGCTGAAAATCTTTTCACCTTTGTCAAAAAAGTCGGCAATAACAATTCCGTGACCGAGCTTCGATGCGGTTTCAACAGAGTCTGTAAGACGTGCGTTGATACCGGGTTTAACAATGATTCGGTCAATGACAATTTCAATGGTGTGACGGTGCTTTTTCTCAAGAGCAATGGGCTCCGAGAGGTCTCTCACGTTGCCGTCAATTCTCACTCTCACATATCCGTTTTTGCGTGCGTCATCAAGGATTTTTGCATGTTCACCCTTTTTGTCGCGGATAACGGGAGCAAGAATCTGAAGCCTTGTGCCTTCTTCGTTTGCCAAAATTGCATCCACAATTTCGTCCACAGACTGCTGTTCGATTTTTTTTCCGCACTTCGGACAGTGGGGAATACCTATTCTTGCATAAAGGAGACGCAGATAGTCATATATTTCGGTTACTGTTCCAACGGTCGAACGTGGGTTTTTGCTTGTGGTTTTCTGATCTATGCTTATTGCCGGCGAAAGACCTTCAATATATTCCACATCGGGCTTGTCCATCTGACCGAGAAACTGACGGGCATAGGACGAAAGTGATTCCACATAGCGTCTCTGACCTTCGGCATAGATGGTGTCAAAGGCAAGAGACGATTTTCCCGAACCCGAAAGACCGGTGATTACCACAAATTTTTCTCTTGGAATGTCAATATCTATGTTTTTGAGGTTGTGCTGACATGCACCTTTTATTCTGATATATTCCTTCATTTGATTTTACCTCTTAATTTAATGATTTCATCTCTGTAGATTGCTGCCATTTCAAAATCGAGATTGTCGGAGGCTTCTTTCATGAGAGCGGTGAGCTTCATAATCTTTGTATCTGTGCTGTCCTCTTCGCCAATGGTGGGTGAGGGGAGAGACTGTTTTGTTTCATAGGTTTTGATGATTTCGTGAACATCTTTTTTGATGGTTTTGGGAACTATGCCGTGTTCTTCGTTGTAGGCAAGCTGAATTTCTCTTCGGCGGTTTGTTTCGTCAATGGCTCTCTTCATGGAACCGGTTACCGTGTCGGCATACATGATTACACGGCTCTCGGCATTACGTGCCGCTCTGCCTATGGTCTGCACAAGGGATGTTTCACTTCGCAGGAACCCTTCCTTGTCGGCATCGAGAATTGCCACCAGCGAAACTTCGGGAATGTCGAGACCTTCACGCAAAAGGTTTATGCCCACAAGCACATCAAATACACCGAGCCTCAGGTCTCTTATGATTTCCATACGCTCCAGGGTTTCAATTTCCGAGTGGAGATATTTAACTTTTATGTCAATTCCTCTGAAATAATCGGTGAGGCTTTCTGCCATCTTTTTGGTGAGGGTTGTCACAAGCACTCTGTCGCCTTTTTTCACAACCTCGTCAATTTCCCCGGCAAGGTCATCAACCTGACCTTTGATTGGACGGATGATAACTTCGGGGTCAACAAGACCCGTTGGGCGGATAATCTGCTCGGCAACCTCACCGCCGCTTTTTTGAATTTCATATTCCGCAGGGGTTGCACTCACATAAATAGCCTGATTGATGCGGTCTTCAAATTCACCGAAATTGAGCGGTCTGTTGTCAAATGCCGAGGGCAGACGAAAGCCAAAGTCCACAAGGGTTTCTTTTCGTGAACGGTCACCGGCATACATGGCTCTGACCTGGGGCACAGTAACATGGGATTCGTCAACCACAAGCAAAAAGTCGTCGGGGAAATAGTCCATAAGGGTGAACGGTGCACTGCCGGGTGCTCTGCCCGAAATGTGGCGTGAATAGTTTTCTATGCCCTGACAAAAACCGATTTCCTGCATCATTTCAAGGTCATAGTTTGTGCGCTGAATGAGTCTTTGCATCTCAAGAATTTTATCCTGCGCCCTGAGTTCTTCCACACGCTCATCAAGCTCTTGGCGAATGGTCACAAGAGCGTTTTTCATTTTCCGGTCGGTGGTGGCATAGTGAGATGCCGGGAAAATTGTGGTGAAGCTCCTAAAAGCTTTGATTTCACCGGTCACAATGTCAATGTCGCAAATGCGGTCAATTTCGTCACCGAAAAACTCAATTCTGATGGCGCTTTCACCGCTGTTTGCAGGAAACACCTCTACAACGTCGCCCCTTACTCTGAATGTTCCGCGTTCACAGGCAAGGTCGTTTCGGTTATATTGAATTTCAACAAGCTTTTTTAAAAGATAATTTCTGTCAATTTCGGTGCCGACTCTCAGTGAAATCATGAGGTTTTTGTAGTCGTCGGGGTCACCGAGACCATAGATGCACGACACACTGGCAACAATGATAACATCTCTGCGTTCCAAAAGCGATGCCGTGGCACTGTGGCGCAGACGGTCAATTTCGTCATTTATGGAAGCATCTTTTTCGATGTAGGTGTCGGTGCCGGGAATGTAGGCTTCGGGTTGATAGTAGTCATAGTAGGACACAAAATATTCCACTGCGTTTTCGGGGAAGAATTCTTTGAACTCACTGCAAAGCTGTGCCGCAAGGATTTTGTTGTGAGCAAGCACGAGGGTTGGTTTGTTAACTTTTTCAATGGTTTTTGCAACGGTAAAGGTTTTACCCGAACCCGTAACGCCCATAAGTGTCTGATGTTTTTTGCCTGCAAGAATCCCATGCGAAAGGGTTTCAATTGCGCCAATCTGATCGCCCATGGGTTCAAATTTTGAAACTACTTTGAAGTCTGCCATACTAACACCTCCCCAAAATATATTTTAACTAATATATTATACCAAGTTATTATGAAATTATCAATATGCTTTTTTAACAAATTCATATGAAAATAAAAGGTCGGTGAGTTACTGCTATTTTTTTCAATTGACATATCATGTAACAAGTGTTATACTATTATAGTATGTAATATTATGTTATCATTGTGTCTGTTGTAAGGATAACAGAAAAATATCGAAAGCTGAGGGTGTAAAACCAATGAAAAGAAACTATATTCGTAACAGGTATATTTTTATTCTTGATTTCCTGAGCATATTGTTTGCAAGTCTTTTAACATATTTTGTGGTATATGCCGGAATGGATGACATTTCATGGGGAATTATCCTGACAACCGGGGGTATGTACGGCGTATGGACGTTTGTGTTTTTTGTTTTATTCAGGGTGTATCGGACAGCGTGGTGTTACAGCGGATCTGCAGAGATTGTGAGATTTTTGCTTGTGAATCTTGCGGCAATAGTTGTAATGTATATCAGCAACGAAGTTTTGCTGAATATGAATTTTGTTATTCAGGCTCACAGGAGAGTTATTTTTGCCATAGCTGTTATGTCAGTGCTTGCAATGACGATCGTCAGAATGGTGTCTAAAGAGATGCATAAATCTGTCGGATATAAAAAAATGAACAGCAAATCCGAAGTTCGCACAGATGCGTTCAGAGTGCTTGTTATTGGTGCCGGAGATGCGGGCAGAATAATTGTAAATAATATAAATCAGTGTAACTCTGATTATAACATAATCGGTCTTATTGATGATGATAAATCCAAGCACAATAAGTATTTTTATGATAAAAAGGTTCTTGGCGGCAGGGAGGATATTATCCGCATATGCAGACAGATGGAGATTGACAAGATTATCCTTGCCATTCCAACAGCCTATGCTGATGACAGAAAAGAAATCATTGACATTTGCCGAAAAACAAAATGTGACATAAAAACAATTCCGGGAATAAGTGAAATTCTTGATTTTCCCGAAAACGAAAACCTTATCCGTGACATTAAAATTGAAGATCTTTTAGAGAGAGATGCTGTTAAGCTTGATACAAACGGCATCAATGAGCTTGTTTCGGGAAAGGTTATTATGGTTACCGGCGGCGGAGGCTCAATCGGCTCGGAGCTTTGCAGGCAGATAATGAGATTTTTGCCCAAAAAACTTATAATTGTTGATATTTATGAAAACAATGCCTATGATATTCAGATGGAGCTCAATGAAAAATATCCCGACAATAAGCCTGTGGTGCTCATTGCTTCTATCCGTGATAAAAAGAGACTTGAAGAAATTTTCACTGTTCACAGACCTCAGATAGTTTTCCATGCGGCGGCTCACAAGCATGTTCCGCTAATGGAGGCAAGCCCGAAAGAGGCTGTAAAAAACAATGTTTTCGGCACATATAATCTTGCTCTTACTGCCGACAAATTCGGGGTTGAAAAGTTTGTTATGATTTCCACCGACAAGGCGGTTAATCCCACCAATGTTATGGGTGCTTCAAAGCGTTTTTGCGAAATGATAATTCAGTGCATGGAAAAGGTTAGTGAAACCGATTTTGTTGCCGTTCGTTTCGGAAATGTCCTTGGTTCAAACGGCAGTGTTATTCCTCTTTTCAAACGTCAGATTGAAAGCGGAGGACCCGTAAGAGTTACTCACAGGGATGTAACAAGGTTTTTCATGACAATTCCCGAGGCAGCACAGCTTGTTATTCAGGCGGCGTGCTTTGCAAACGGCGGAGAAATTTTTGTTCTTGACATGGGCAGTCCGGTTAAAATCTACGACCTTGCCGAAAACCTCATACGTCTTTCGGGACATACTCCCGGCGAGGATATCAAAATCGAAATAACAGGTCTCAGACCCGGTGAAAAGCTCTATGAAGAGCTTCTTATGGACACCGAAGGTCTTGAAAAGACTCGTCATAACAAAATTTTTGTAGGACGACCGGGAACCGTGGAACTCGATGAACTCAAAAGTGCTTTGGATATGCTTGTCAAAGCTATTGAAATGGATGATGAAAATGCTATAAGAGATGCCTTTGAGAAAACTGTTCCCACTTATATAAGAGATAATGTTGCATTTAACAAAGCATATGAAAAGGTAAAAACCGAAGTGCACAAATAATATAACGAAATTAAGCTTGATTGGAGACATACAAATGAAAAGACCGGAGAAAAGAATTCCGCTTGCAACACCAACAACTCACGGGGATGAGCTTGGCTATATTAAAGAAGCCTTTGACAAAAACTGGGTTGCACCTCTTGGCTTTAACTGTGACGGATTTGAAGAAGAAATGTCAGAGTATCTGTCGGCAGGGCTCGAAAACAAATATCACTGCCTTTGTCTCGTTTCCGGCACATCGGCACTTCACTTGGCTGTGAAGGCTGCAGGTGTAAAGAGGGGAGATGTTGTTCTTTGCTCTGATATGACATTTTCGGCAACGGTTAACCCTGTTGTATATGAAGGCGGTGTTCCCGTTTTTGTGGACTCTGAAAGAGACACCTGGAACATGGACCCCAAAGCTTTAGAGAAGGCTTTTGAAAAATATCCCGAAGCAAAGGTTGTTGTGCTTGTTCATCTCTATGGCACACCGAGCAAAATTGATGAAATAAAAGCTGTTTGTGAAAAACATAATGTAATTTTAATTGAAGATGCCGCCGAAGCTCTTTCTGCAACTTACAAGGGCAGACAGTGCGGAACCTTTGGGAATTATAATGCGCTTTCATTTAACGGCAATAAAATTATTACCACATCGGGCGGCGGTATGCTCATTTGTGAAGATGAAGAATCCAGAAAAAAAGCTCTCTACCGTGCAACTCAGGCAAGGGAAAATGTTCTTTGGTATCAGCACGAAGAAATTGGCTACAACTACCGCATGAGTAACCTTGTTGCAGGGGTGGGCAGAGCTCAGCTTAAACACATTGAAGATCATCGTGCTGTCAAGGAAAGAATATACAAACGCTACGAGGAAGGCTTGAAAGGTCTTCCCCTTGTGATGAATCCATACATAAAGGAAGAAGCAAAGCCAAACTTCTGGCTCAGTTGTATGCTTATGGAGAAAGGCGTTTGCGATGATTTTATGAAAATTGTTGATAAGCTCAACGAAGCAAACATCGAAACAAGACCTCTTTGGAAACCGATGCATATGCAACCTGTGTTTGCAGGCTCAGATTTTATTTATGTTGAAGATACACCTGTTGACGAAGATTTGTTCTCAAGAGGACTTTGCTTGCCGTCAGATTTGAAAATGACCGAGGAAGAACAGGATTATGTTATTGAATGCATAAAGGAATGTTTTTAATATTTTTTAGCGGGGGATACAATGTATAGACGTTTTTTCAAAAGAGTCGTCGACATAATTTGCGCACTTTTGGCTATTATTGTGTTTTCGTGGCTCTACATAATTGTTGCAATTTTAGTGAGGATAAATCTTGGCAGTCCTGTTATTTTCAAACAGCCCAGACCCGGCAAAAACTGCAAAATTTTTACTCTTTATAAATTTAGAACAATGACCGATGAAAGAGATTCTGACGGCAATCTCATGCCCGATGATGTGCGTCTCACAAAGTTCGGTAAATTTCTTCGGAAAACAAGTCTTGATGAGCTTCCCGAAGCTTTTAACATTTTGTTCGGACACATGAGTGTTGTCGGTCCCAGACCTCAGCTTGTTCGTGATATGGTTTTCTTTTCTGAGCAGCAGATGAAACGCCAAAGCGTAACTCCGGGGCTCACGGGTCTTGCACAGGTAAGCGGAAGGAACGGCATAACCTGGGAAGAGAGAATCAATTTTGATCTTGAATACATAAAAAAAATCACATTTTGCAAGGATGTTAAAATAATTTTTCTCACTGTATGGAAAGCTTTTGTAAAATCGGAGGGTATTTCCCAAGATGGTATGGACACATCTGAGGATTTTGGTGATTATCTTCTCAGAACCGATAAGGTGAGCAAGGAAGAATATGATCAAAAGCAGAAGGATGCAAAAGAACTTTTGAAGGTGTAAACTATGAGATTAATTAAATTTCTTTATGAAAAAATTACAAAGAAGAAGGCTCCTTACTATTTTGACTACAGTATCATAAAGATTATATTAAAACCCATAAGGAAATATTTTACCAACGTTGTTGCGGCAAATTGCCCTTTTAACTGTATCCGAATTCTTCTATACAGAATATGCGGATTTAAAATCGGCAAAAAAACATTTATCGGAATGAAATGCTATCTGGACGATATGTGTTATGAATCAATGCGTATAGGAAGCAATGTGACAATTTCCTACGGTGTTTATTTTGCTTGCCATGGCTGGCGTCAGGGCAGACAGCCCATTGTTGTTGAAGATGATGCCTACATTGGCATGAGAGCAACAATTGTCAGCAAAAACAAAGACAAAGAAAAGCACGCTCAAAAATGCGGTGTTACCATAGGAAAAGGTGCCGTGGTCGGTGCGTGTACATTGGTAAATCAGGATGTACCTCCCTATGCAACTGCTGTTGGAGTACCCTGCAAAATAACAGAAAAGGCAGAAGAAAAATGAGTGAATTGGTATCTATAATTATGCCGTCCTATAATACCGGACGTTTTATCAAAGAAACAGTTGATTCTGTGCTTGCACAGACCTATGAAAACTGGGAGCTTATCATAGTTGACGACTGCTCAACCGACAACACAGATGAGGTGGTTGCCGGCTTTAATGACGATAGAATAAAATATCTTAAGAACGAAAAAAACAGCGGTGCGGCAGTTTCAAGAAATCGTGCAATGCGTGAAGCAAAGGGAAAATGGATTGCATTTTTGGATTCTGACGATTTGTGGCTTCCCGAAAAGCTTGAAAGTCAGTTAGCTTTTATGAAAGATAATGGTTATAGTTTTTCCTACACAAAATACAGCGAAATAGACGAGGGCTCAAAACCCTTGGGCGTTACCGTTGGCGGTCCGAAAAAGCTTGGTAAGAGCGGAATGTACAACTATTGCTGGCCCGGTTGTCTCACGGTTATGTATGACGCAGATGCCATCGGACTTGTTCAGATTGAAGACATCAAGAAAAACAATGACTATGCCATTTGGCTTAAAGTGTGTCACAAGGCAAAGTGTTATCTTTTGGACAAAGACCTTGCCCGTTACAGAAAAAGAAAGGGTTCAATCAGCAATCACAGCTACAAAACCCTCATAAAATGGCACTACAAGCTTCACCGTGAAGCCGAGCACAAAAATCCCGTCAGTGCATTTGTTCTCACTTGCAGAAATCTGGGATTCGGACTAATTAAGAAATTGAAATACGTTAAAAGATAAGTTTTTGGAGGATAAAATGGGTAAAGGATTGGTATATAAAATCAGAAGAAAATGTCAGGTGGCGGCATTAAAGCTTACATCTCCCGAGTTCATGTCGAAAATATACTTTAAGGCGGTACTCGGAAAAAAACTTAATCTCAAAAATCCTCAGACTTTCAATGAAAAGCTTCAGTGGCTAAAACTTTATGAATGGCCAAACAACCCAATCGCAGTGCAGTGTGGCGATAAATTCACCGTTAGGGAATATGTTGAGCAAAAGGGCATGGGAGAATATCTCAATGACCTGATTGGTGTGTGGGAAAATGTTGATGACATAGACTGGGATTCTCTTCCCAATCAGTTTGCAATGAAATGTACCCACGGTTGTGCCTATAATATAATTTGTGATGACAAATCAAAACTTGACATAGAAAAAACAAAAAAGACTCTTAAACAGTGGATGAAAGAAGATTTCGGAAAGTTCAATGTTGAACTTCACTATAGCAAAATGAAACCGAGAATTATCTGCGAAAAATTTCTCGGCGGCAACATGGTAGACTACAAATTCTTCTGCTTTAAGGGTAAATCAGAATTTATGTATATCGCCCAGGGCTTTGGTAAGGGCGATAATGAACAGATTACTTTCTTTGACAAAGCGGGCAAAAAAGCACCCTTTGGCAGAAGTGACTATCCCGTATATGAGGATGCCACTCTTCCCGAGTCTTATGAAAAAATGAAAGCACTCAGCGAAGAGCTTGCAAAAGACCTTCCTTTTGTGCGTGTTGACTGGTTTGAGGTTGACGGCAAAATCTATTTTGGCGAGCTTACTTTTACCCCCTGCGGCGGACTTATGAAAATAACCCCCGATGAATATGACGGAATCTGGGGTAAGCTTATTGATCTGGATATAAAAGGAGCATCTCAAAAATGATTGCTTTGGTTTTTTGCGGCGACTTAAAATATTGCCCGTATCTTACGAGATACACAAAGCTTCTTGACGAAAACAAAAGTGAATATGAAGTGCTTTTTTGGAACAGGGGCGCATATGAGCTCGACCTTTCCGAAAATTATGCATATTACGGCAGTGCATCGGATCTTAGCAAAGGTAAAATCGCAAAGCTTTTTGACTTTTTCGGTTTTAGAAAATGGCTGAAAAAGAGAATTAAATCAAAAAAATATGACAAGCTTATTATCCTTTCAACCTTAAGCGGTGTGCTTATTTGGGATGTGCTTAAAAAATATAAGGATAAATATATTTTTGATGTGAGAGACTACAGCTTTGAACATATTTCACTTTTTGCCAAGGCAGAAAAAAGAATTGTTGAAAACAGTGTTTTCACCGCAATTTCTTCAGAAGGATTCAAAAGCTTTCTTCCCAAGTCCGACAAATATGTTCTTGCTCACAATTTCAATCCCGAAGAAGCAAAAAGAGAAAGTCACAGCTTCAAAAAGAATGAAACCGAACCTCTTAATGTGGTATGGAACGGAGCAATGCGTTTTTTTGCTCATCAGAAATTTATTATAGATGCCCTAAAAAACGACAGCCGTTTTCAGCTTGTTTATCACGGTGCAGGTCCTGAGCTTGAACAGTATGAAAAATATGCCAAGGATGAAGGAATTAAAAATATCACATTTACGGGAGTTTATGACAACAAAGATAAACCCTCTCTTTTGGCAAATGCTCACATTTTAAACAACAGCTATGGCTACGGAAGACCCGATGTGGCTGAAAAAGAGCTTGAAAATGCTGTTTCAAACAGGTTCTATGACGGACTTATATATCACATTCCCCAGTTTACCGAAAGTGTTGGCCATAAGAAAAATCTTGTTGAAAAAAGCGGTGTCGGAACAGGTCTTAAAACAGACGAAAACTTTGCTGACAGACTATATGAATACTATATGAGTATTTCTAAAGAAGACTTTGACAAAGCATGTACGGAGGCTCTTGCAAAAATTTGCGATGACGATAAATGTTATACAGAGAGTATTATTGATTTTATAAAATAATTAAGGGATGAAAGCATGAAAAAAATTAATGCACTTTTTGTGGGCATGGTTCCCGATAATGTTAATTCATACAGAAATGTGTTTTTTCAAAATCTCATATTTGCCCTGGCAGATAAGGGCGTTGACTGTACGGTGATTTCACCTGTGTCGGTAACACAGTACAGAGGCAAGGTGAAAACCATACCAAAGGTTACAAAGCAAATCACCCCCGGCGGTAAGGAAGTTACTGTGTATTATCCGAGGTACTTTTCTGCATCTGCAAAACAGGTAGGACCGTTTAACACCATTCACATATCCGAAAGTCTTTTTGAAAAAGCGGCTCTTCGCATTGCGAAAAAGCTTAAAAAGAAATTTGATTTCGTGTACGGTCACTTTTTCTTAAACGGCGGACTTGCCGCCATAAAAGTGGGTAGAAAGCTTGGCTTGCCCACCTTTGTGGCATATGGTGAATGTGACTTTGAAAGTCAGATAAGATGTCACTTCGGCTCACTCACTCCAAAGCATATTGAAGGCTTGACAGGCGTCATTGCAGTGTCCACGAAGAACGCAAATGAACTAAAAGATGAAAAGATTTTTGATGATATTCCCATGATTATTGCTCCAAATGCAACGGATAAATCTATGTTTGTGGTTAAAGACAAAGAAGAGTGCCGAGAAAAACTCGGTCTTCCAAAAGATAAATTCATTGTGGGATTTGTTGGTGGATTTATCCCACGAAAAGGCGACAGGCGACTTTTGGAAGCGGTTAATTCCATAGACAATGTGTATCTTGCCTTTGCCGGCAGAGGCGATAATCCCCCATGCGGCGAAAAGGTTCTCTTTTGCAAGGCTCTTGAACACGAAGAGGTTTGCACATTTTTAAACGCTGTTGATATTTTCTGTTTGCCCACCCAAAGTGAAGGCTCATGCAATGCAGTGGTTGAAGCTATGAGCTGTGGTAAAACAATTGTTTCATCGGATTTGCCCTTTAATTATGATGCTTTAAACAGCGAAAATTCAATTTTGGTTAATCCTGATTCCGTTGAAGAAATAAGAGCGGCAATTCAAAAGCTTTATAATGATGAAGAACTTCGAAACAGACTTTCGCAAAAAGCTCTTTTGGATTCTGAAAAATTCAGCATTGAAAAAAGAGCAGATAATATTTTGAATTTCATTGGTGAGCAATTGGAAAAATAATTGTGTTAAAAATGTTGTCTCCTGTAAAAACAGAGTTTTTATTGAGGATTTACATTGACAAGTGTAAAATAACGTGTTATATTATTGTTGAAAAGTGTAAATAATCACACATAAAATGCATTGAAAAGTGTAACGCGGAGGAATGTATTATGTTATTTCGAAAAATTCAAGCATATATTGAAGACTATTTCAACTCCGATTCCAATAAGGTTTTGCTGATTGAAGGAGCAAGACAGATAGGTAAAACCTACATTATTCGTTATGTTGGAAAAAAAATGTTTGATAACTATATTGAAATCAATATGGTTCAGGATTTTGACGGTGACCAATTATTTGCAAAAGCAAAAACAGTTGATGACTTTTATTTGCAGGTAAGTATGATAGCAGGCGAAAAAATGAAGGATAAAGAGAATACTCTTATTTTCATAGATGAAATTCAGGTTTATCCTCATTTGATTACTATGCTGAAATTTTTAAAAGACGATAATAAGTTTAGTTATATTGCAAGCGGTTCTCTGCTTGGAGTAACCTTGAATGAAACAACATCCATTCCTATCGGAAGTATAGAAAGAAAGCAAATGTATCCCCTTGATTTTGAGGAGTTTCTTATAAGTCAGGGTTTTAATGCTTTTGCTGTAGATGCTTTGAAAAATAAATTTGAAAGGCAAGAATGCCTTGATGAGACCATGCATGAAAAAGTGATGGACTTATTTAAAAAATATTTGCTTGTAGGTGGTCTTCCGGATGCGGTAAATAGCTTTATCAAAGATAAAAATATTGTAAATGTACGAACCATTCAAAATGAAATTCATGGTTATTACGGAGCAGATGCATCAAAATATGACAGCGAGAAAAAACTCAAAATTCACAGAATATATGACCAAATTCCGTCAAATCTTGAAAACAAAAAGAAACGTGTTGTTATTCAAAATATTGAAGGGATAAAAGGAAAAAGGTTTTCTGATTATGAAGATGAGTTTGACTATTTAATCAGCGCAGGTATTGCGCTTGAAGTTAAAGCAATTTCAACACCGGTATTTCCGCTTATTGAATCGAGCGGAAAAAATTTGCTAAAGTTGTACCTTAATGATGTGGGTATCCTTACAAATGTTTTATATAAGCATAACATACGTGCAATCCTCGATTCTGAAAAAAGTATAAATTTGGGTACTGTTTATGAATCTGTTGTTGCATCAGAACTCAAAGCCCACGGACACAAACTTTATTACTATGATAACAGGAATAAGGGGGAAGTTGATTTCTTGGTTGATGACTATGATTCTTTATCTGCGGTGCCGATTGAGGTAAAATCGGGAAAGGATTATACAGTTCATAGTGCTTTGAATAATTTTGTTTCAAACGAATCGTACAATATAAGAAAAGCTGTTGTATTATCCAATGAACGCAAAATATCGCATAAAGGCTTAATCACATATATGCCGATATATTTTGTTATGTTTATGTAAAAAAAGCAAGTATTTGTTTATGACTATTTTGGACGTCAAAATACACTATTTATATTGAATATATAAAATTATAAGGATACACAAAGGATTGATATTGTTGGAAAAACTCGCAGATAACAGAGATTCAAAAAAACTAAATATAACAACAATAAGCGTAGTATTTATCGCATATATAGCCATCCTCAGCTGCAAAACAACCATTCCGGTTTTGTATGGCGGATATGCTGTGCTTATGGGACTCCTTTTTGTAAGAATATTATTTTGGGATAATTGTAGGATTATTATTCCATCATACACCAAAAGGTTATTTCTCTTTGTAGGTTATTGTGCGGCAAGCGGTATTTGGGCATATGATTCAAGTTTGACTTCTGTTCAAATTCCTCTTTTATTGGCTTGTGCTTTTTTGGTTGCCTTTGTGGGAGACTATGTTATAAAGAAAAACGCAGCTGAAATCGTTTTGTGGTGCATTGCCATATGCGGTCTGGCTCTTTCTGTGTATGTGGTTTATGAATATGGCGGATTTTCCGCCTTTTACACTCAGGCAACGCTTCAAAGCGGTTCGCTTGAAGCACAGCGTCTGGGCGCAGATGTAAACAACACAAATGTAATAGGTCTGCAATGTGTATTTTCTACGGTTATTCTTATTTATTATGCTGTTGTAAGAGGCAAGAAGTATTGTTATCTGCTTATGCTTATGCCGTTTATTACAGCCATGGCAACAGGGAGTCGAAAGGCAATTTTGCTTCTTGCTGTCGGACTTGTAATGCTTGCTTATTATAAGCTGACGTCAAAATCATCCGGTGATTCAAAACAGTTAGCAAAGGTATATTTCGGAATTATAGCGGTTGTTGTAGGACTTGTTATTCTTTTTTCTATGGATATTACTCAAACTGCTGTTGATCGAATTTTGAAAGGCTTTGGTTGGGGTGAGTATGATGGCGGAATGGATTCAACAACGCAAATGCGATATAATATGATAACCAACGGACTTGAACATTTCTGGCAATATCCCTACCTTGGATGGGGACTCGGGAATTCGAGAATGGTTAACGTTATATATCTCGGATTCAATTCATATTCGCACAATGACTTTGTCGAGCTTCTTGTAAACGGCGGTGCGTTTGGTTTTGTTTTATATTATGGCTTGATTTTCAAAATAATTAAACATCACATTTATTTTTACAAAAAGAACAAATCGGACTCTGTAGTATTCATATCTTTTACAGTGCTCATAATGCTGCTTGTGTCCAATATTGCGTGCGTAACATATTACGGCAGTATATCAACCTTTATTTATTTTATTCTTTGGATTACCGTTCTTGAAACAAGAAAGAGGGCAGAAAAAAATGAAGTTTCATCAGAAAGTTCTGAACAAACTGATAAATAAGAATCTTTTCGGATTTCTTTCGGACAGGCAGTTTCTTAAGCTTAAATACAGAGTTCATATGGATAAAAAGCTTGACCTTGATAATCCTAAAACCTACAACGAAAAGCTTCAATGGCTAAAGCTTAACGACCGCAAGCCGGAGTATACAACCATGGTTGATAAATATGCCGTGAGAGAATATATAAAAGATAAAATTGGCGAAGAATATCTCATACCCCTCATTGGTGCATGGGACAGTGTTGAAGAAATTGATTTTGATTCTCTCCCCAATGAATTTGTGCTCAAATGTAACCACGACAGCGGCGGTCTTGTTATTTGCAAAGATAAGACTTCGCTCGATATTGCTTCGGCAAAGAAAAAACTTTCAAAAGCCATGAAACGTGATTTTTACAAGCTTTCGAGGGAATGGCCTTATAAAAATGTAAAACGCAAAATTATTGCCGAAAAGTTTATGGTTGATGAATCGGGAACAGAACTTAAAGACTACAAATTTTTCTGCTTTGACGGAAAATGTGAATTTATGTTCATTGCCACCGACCGTCCTCATGACACAAAGTTTGATTTTTATGATATGGATTTCAATCACTTACCGTTTACGCAGGGACATCCCAATGCTACCAAAGAAATTCAAAAGCCAAAAGCCTTTGACGAAATGAAGGAATTGGCACAGAAGCTTTCAAAGGGCATAAAACAGGTTAGGATTGACTTTTATGAGATTAACGGTAAGGTTTATTTTGGTGAAATAACATTTTTCCACTACAGCGGATTCACTCCCTTTGAACCCGAGGAATGGGATTATAAATTTGGTGAATTAATAAACTTGAAATAATTAATTATATTTGAGGTGAATTGTTAGTGTCTGAGGAAAATAACAGTGTGACAAACAGTGAAAACACAACTTCGACAAATGAAATAAAAACCAAGGTAATTAAAAGTGCAAAGTGGACAACTGCACAGTCTGTTATAAATATGGTATACGGTCCGCTATATAAAATTGTTCTTGCCATGGTTATTTCTCCCATGGGATTTGCCTATATTTCGGCACTTTTGGTGGTTCTCAGCATTGGTGACCTGCTTAATAAAATTGGTTTCAGTCAGGCACTTATTGTTGAAAAAGACAGCGGCTCAAGACAATTTTCCACAGTTTTCTGGATAGATCTTTGTTCATCGGCTCTTGTTTCTGCGGCTATTATGCTTTGCGCACCATGGATTGACAGCTTTTATGAGCTTGAAGGCCTAAAAACCATGATTTTGCTTGTGGGTCCCTGTGTTTTTGTTTCCGGTCTTTCAAGAACGTTCCACTGCTATCTTCAAAAGGAACTCCGTCTCGATATTACCGTCAAAATTGATGTTTTAAAAATGGTTGCCGATACTGTCTTTACAGTAGTATTTATCATTCTTACAAAAAGTATGATAGGCTACGTAATGGGAACGCTTCTCAGCAGAAGTCTTATGCTCATTTGTTATGTTATCGGGGCGTTCCGCAATGGCTACCGTATGGGATTTCATTTTGACATTGAATTTATAAAAAAGGTTAAATCCTTTGCAAGCTCGGTAACAATAAGACAGATTTTTGATTATCTTGTGAGCAAAGCCGATGAGCTTATTATTGCCGCAACCTTTGCTGATAAAAGCGTTTTGGGAATATATTTCTTTGCAAAGGATTTGCTTGCAAAACCAAGTCAAGTTATAATTTCGGCGGTTTCACAGGTGGCACTTTCAACCCTTTCAAAATTTGCAGATAATGTAAAAAAAGTTGCTTCACTTTATCTCAAAATGTCAAAATATCTTGCCATTGCAGCATTTCCGGTTCTTGCAGGACTTGCAGTTACTGCAAGTGAATTTTTGCCTGCATTCTTTGGCAGTGAATATGCAGGTGCCGCAATCTACATTCAGTGTCTTGCGGTGTCATCGATGTTTAGTACAATAACTTTTGCACCGGGCAGTGCCGTGCTTTATGCAATGAAAAAACCAAAAACCGTGCTTGGCCTTGATGTTCTTAATAATTCGATAAATCTTTTGCTGATGCTTATTCTTGCAAGATTCGGAGTAATCTATCTTCTTGTAGCAAAAGTAGCATCAACCTTTTTCTCGGTTCCGGTCTATCACACAGTAACAAGACGCAGTGTGTTTGTAAGTGAAACGGAATATGTTAAAAGTGTTGGAATTCCAATTCTTGCTTCTGCCATAATGGTTGCAGTTGTTATTGGTCTTAAATTGATTATACCCGAAAGCTTTGGCATTTGGATTGAGTTTATTGCATCGGTGGCAGTTGGGGCATCAATTTACATTATCATTCTTATTACACGTGAAAAAAACACATTGAAAGAGCTTCTTTCAATGGTTAAAAGGAGATAAATGATGGTAGATTTTCTGATTGTATATGAGCTTGAACAAAGGGAGCTTGAAAATGTAACGCTTCTTGGTGCAGAACTTGAAAGAAGAGGTTACAGCGTTGCTTTTGAAAAGTTTATGTATCTCAGTTATTCCAAAATGCGAAAAAAATACAAAAACAAAGCAAAGGTAATTGTTATTCATTCTATGTATAATGAAACTGTTATCTACAATCTTGTTTACGCCGCCGTTGGCAGTGCATCAAAAATAGTGAATCTTCAGTGGGAGCAAGTGGGAACAATAAGGGATGAAAATTCCACAACGGCATTTCGCTATCCCAAAGAGTCCGCAAAATCAGTTCCTCACATTTGCTGGGGACCCAAGATGCAGGAAATTCTTGTTCGTTGCGGCATGGAAAAGGAAAGGGCTCCCGTAACAGGTCCCATTCATATGGATTTTTTGAGAAAAGAATTTGAAGGCTATTATAAATCTAAAGATGAGCTTTTTGACGAATTTGATTTGCCAAAAGACAAAAAGATACTTTTGTTTTTATCTTCATTCAGCTATACCTCTCTCACTGAGGAGCAGGTAGCCGTTTTGCTCCGTTCTCTTAACAAAGAACGTTTTGAGGCTTTCAGAAAAATATCTGTTGATTCTCAAAAAGCAATCCTCGAATGGATAGAAAAATATCTTAATGAAAATCCCGATGACATTTTTGTTTACCGTCCTCATCCTGCAGAAGCAGGAAACAAACTTCTTGGTGAATATGAAAAAAGAAATCCGAGGCTTTATGTCATTGGAAAATACTCTGTAAAACAGTGGATAAAAACAAGTGATGTTATTTTTAACTGGTTCTCAACTTCCATGGCAGAGGTATATTTTGACGGCAAAGACTGCTATGTTCTCCGTCCGGTAGAAATGGAACAGGAACGTGACGTTGCAATTATGCGTGACTGCAAATTTATCACCCGTTATGAAGATTTTCTGGCTGCCGCAAATGGAAGCACCGAATACATAGCAAGTGCCGAAGCACTCAAATCCTACTATGATGTAACCGATGTTCCGTCATATTATCGTTGTGCCGATTTTCTTGAGGATGTTTGCAATACAGACAAGTATGACTATAACTGGTCGTCAAAGCTTAAAAGAAGTTTTTGGCTGAGATATAAAAAAGACTGTGTAAAGAGAATTGGTATTGGAGCAGTACACTTTTTAAGATTTGCTGTTCATAATTTAAAGAAAGTGTTAAAACTTTCATATAATGAGCACTATGCAAACTTTTATGCCGAAATGAAAGCTAAAGAAGCTTCAAACAAAAAAGCTCAAAAAGAAAAACTTGAGCTTATGAGAATTTTTGTAAAAAAATATAATAAGGAATGATAAAAATGAAAAATCTTGCAATAATAACTGCTCGCAGCGGTTCAAAAGGATTGCCCGACAAAAACATACTTCCCCTTTACGGAAAACCTCTTATGTGGTATTCCATAAAAGCGGCACTCGATTCGGGTATGTATGATGAAGTTATGGTTTCTACAGATTCCGAAAAGTATGCCGAGATAGCCAAAGAATGCGGTGCAAGTGTACCTTTTATGAGAAGTGCGGAAACTTCAAGTGATACGGCAGGCTCTTGGGATGTTGTAAGGGAAGTTTTGAGAGAATACAAAAAGCTTGGGAAAGAATTTGATACATTTACAATTCTGCAGCCAACTACACCCTTAAGAACTGCTCAGGATATAAGAGATGCTTTTGCTCTTATGGAAATCGAAAAAAGAGATTATGTGCTTAGTGTAATAGAATCCGAGCATCCCCTTGGCTGGTATTTTTCAATTGACGAAAACAATAACCGTGTATATCCCATTGACAATAAGGTTTATCAGAGACAGGCTGCAACAAAATATTACAGACCCAACGGTGTTATATATATCATGAAACCCCATGTTATAGTTGATAATGAAACAGTTAAAAATACCCCGGCGTCCTATTTTATAATGGACAATATTTCATCCATAGACATCGACTCGGAAGTGGATTTTGTTTTGGCAGAGTATTTCCTTAAAAAACGTGAATCAGAAAAATAATATAAAGTTAATTGGGGTTGGCGGGGAGATGATACTTTCAAGTTGTCAGTCTATGATTGTGACTTGTTATTTTTGATTTTATAAAACCTTCTAATTGTCATTCTGAGCGAAGCGATAGCGAAGTCGAAGAATCTAAACAGATATTTCGACTCACTTCGTTCGCTCAATATGACATCGTGAAAGATTGCATTCAGCTTAACCTCAAAAGCTTTGCAATTTTTTCGGAAAGTTTTCTTATGCGAAGCAATTTGAAAATTAACTCTCTCACAAATTCGATTATTGTGCAAGCAAGGTATATTGCAAGGATAATTCCTATCGTTGCAAGGACGAACAACACCGGGTTTAAATCGGCAACTGATGTAAATCTGTCTGTCAGCCAATTACGAATGAAATACTGCATATGAATAAGATACACACCAAAGGTTAGCGGTGTAAGAAATTTGATTGGCTTTTTCAAAGAATCGCTAATTTGGATTTTTGCAAACAATGCAAGAAGAGCAACCGCACACAAAATAATTGTGGGTGATGTGTATGAAATAAGCACATTTTCCAGTACGGATTTGCCGATAAATTTCTTTGTGACGATACCGATTGTGATAAATGATATAAATGTGATTGCCACAGAAATGGCATATATGCCAAAGCTTTTTAATTTTTTTGTGTTGACGAAGAGATCGTATTTCCTTATGTAAGCACCGATAAAATACATTACCATAATCCAAAGCGGCGAATATCCTCCGGCAAGTTCAAACAGGTCGGAGCGGACAATCATGGGAACAATTGAGTATAACACCAAAATTGCAAATATAAACTTTTTAGCTATGTCTTTGTCAAGCTTTTCCACAGCCATATTTAAAATCGGGAAAAAGAAAAATGCGCCAAGATATGCTTTGTAATACCAGTATCCGCCCGAACGTATATGCGTGATTGATGCGATAATATCGGCTTTTCCTACATTCGGGAAAACAAACCATGAGGCTGCTGTGATTGCAATTATATAGAAAATTACTTGAAATGTGATATAAATTATTCCCGAGCACTTGTGTTTTGAGCTATATCCCACATATCCGGATACCAATGCATAACAGTTAACGGCACAATATGCGCCGATTTCCATTATCCATCCCAGATAATAGTTGGCAGACATATATTGGCTATCAGCAAGAATACCGCCTCTTCCAAGTGTGTGGAGGGTGACTACCATAAGCATTGAAACAATTCTTAAAAGGTCAATTCCGAAGTTGCGTGAAACAGCATTATCTTTTGTCATAAATCAGATACGCCTTCTTTCTTTGAAATATATTGTAATTATATATTAATATGAAATATTTGTCAAACCCACATACGGAGGTTTCAAAATGATACCCGAAGAAAAACGCATAAAAACAAAAAAGATGCTAAAAGAAGTTCTTTCATATGAAATGAAAATGTACGGTGTGAAAAAACACTTTAACAACCCATTTGCCGAAAAGGCTGTGCTTTGGAAACACAACAAACTTCTTCGAAAAGCGGAATATTGCATAAATTCCCGCAAAAAAATACGTTCAATCTGGTACAGAATGAGACTGTATAAATATCAGAATAAATACGCAATTCACATTCCCCCAAACACTTTTGAAATGGGATTAAAGCTTATGCATGTGGGTCCTGTTTTGGTAAACGGGAACTCGTGTTGCGGTAAAGATGTTACCATGCACATAAACACAGGTCTTGTGGGGCAGGGGAGAAACTCGGGTTCTCCAACTCTTTGTGACGGAGTTGTGGTAGGAATTGGCTCTGTGGTTCTCGGCGGTGTGACTATTGCCGAAAACATTGCAATTGGAGCAAATTCCGTGGTAAACAAATCCTTTGAAGAACCAAACATCGCCATTGCAGGAGCACCGGCAAAGAAGATAAGCAACAACGGAAGACTTTCGTGGAATAAAGACTAAATAATACTTATTAAATTAAGTCGAACTTAATTTAATATTATAACTCAGTGGAGAAGCCTATGACACCACAATTTGAAACAATGCTTCGCTTTTTTGGAGGTGGAGCAACGGGAAATGTTAATACCAATCCCGGCGACATCGATGTCGATGCCGTTGTTTCTTTTGCCAACAGCCAAGGCGTGTGGACGGTTGTGTATCCGGCACTTTCAAAGGTTTGTGATGCATCGAAATATCATATTGCTTTTTTGAAGACGGTTTCCGATTCTATAAGACGAAATGAATTTACTTTAAATATATTAGGAAAAATTGCAGATGCCGGTATTGAGGTCTGTATTTTAAAAGGTGTTGTGGCGGCATCGGCATATGCAAATCCCGATTGTCGCATTTCATCCGACACAGATATTCTGATAAATCCAAAAGATGAAAAAAAGATAGCAAAGCTTCTTACAGAAAACGGTTATACCGTGGACAAACGAAGAAAAAATGACCACCATATGAAAGCCACACACCCCATCGGCGGACTTTTGGAGGCTCATGTGAGTCTCTACAGCAAGACAACCGAGAAGATTTTGTTTGGCAGTAAGAAAATGTATGAAGAGCCATGGAGAGAACTTGAAATTGGTGGAAACCATTTTAAAACTCTTGGCATAAATGATCATTTGAATTATCTTACCGCTCACTACATAAAACATTTTGTAACCGGTGGTGCAAGCATTCGTCAGATGATGGACTTGCTTTTATACTTAAAAAAGCATGAAAAAGAAATAGATTTTGATAGATATAATAACCTTTTAACGGAGTTAAGATATGAAAAATTAATAGACGCAGTAAGGTCAATCGGAGCATTGTATTTTGGGCTTGATTTTGAAATTACCGAAAAAGAACTTGCCAATAAACTTTTGGAAGACTGCGAAAGTGTTGGACTGTTTGGTGTCAATTCCAAAGGGAGTGCAAGTGTATACAATGACTATTGCCGCAAGCGCAAAGACATTTCATCCTGGAAACTCAGATTCATATTTTGGTTTCAGGATGAACTCAGCGTTTTCAATCGCTTGTTTCCGGGGAAAAAGTTGCTGATTAAAAAGGGATATGCCTATGCAAAACATTCCTGGCTTGTTCCTGTAGCGTGGATTCATCACATTTTTGATGCAATATTAAGAAGAAGCGGTTCGTCTTCTGAAAAACAGGATAACGATGAACAAAAGAACGAACGTAAGCAATTGATGAAAACACTTGGTATGATAGAATAAATAACCTATATGAAAAGAGGTATTTGTATGATAGACGAATTTCAAAAGCTCTACCCATCGGCAAAAGAAATAAAAACCACTTTTTGCCCTTACCGTGTGTGTCCCATTGGCGCTCACAGTGATCATCAGTATGGTAAAATTACAGGTTTTGCCATTGACAAGGGGATACATATTGCATATTCAGCCACCGAAAACGGTGTTGTTGAGCTTGCCAGTGCTAATTTTGACGGCAAGGTTAATTTTCACATTAATCACATTCCCGAAAAACAAAATGACTGGGCAGATTATCTGCGGGGTGCGGCTTTTGCACTTTGTGAAAAATATAAGTTATACAAGGGCGTGAAAGCATACATAAAAGGCACTCTTCCCATTGGCGGTCTTTCGTCTTCGGCGGCGGTGATACTTGCCTTTCTTTCGGCTCTTTGCGAAGCAAACGGTATAACTTTGTCTGAGAGCGAAATGGTCTACATTGCTCAGCGTGCCGAAAACAAATATGTGGGCGTGAGCTGTGGCAAGCTTGACCAGTCCTGCGAGGTATATTGCAAAAAGGATCACCTTTTATATCTCGATAACAAAGACGACAGCTTTGAACTTATTCCCCAAAACTCCAATATGAAACCCTTCGAAATCGCAATTTTCTTCTCAGGTGTTCAAAGAACATTGGTTGGTTCGGCATTTAATATGAGAGTTGATGAACTAAAATCTGCATCATATGCACTGAAAGCTTTTGCCGGTATGGAATACGGCAAGTTTGAAGATTCGCGTCTTCGTGATGTTCCTTTTGAGATTTACGAGGCATACAAAGATAAGCTCCCGGAAAACTGGAGAAAAAGGGCAGAGCATTTCTACTCCGAGTTTGACCGTGTAGAAAAAGGTGCCGAGGCCTGGAGAAAGGGAGACATTGAAACCTTTGGCAGGCTTTCTTTCGAAAGCGGATATTCCAGCATCTATAGCTATGAAACCGGGTCACCCGAGCTCAAATCCATATATGAAATAATGACAAAATGTGACGGAATCTACGGCGGAAGATTTTCCGGAGCGGGCTTCAAAGGCTGCTGTATGGCTCTTATTGATCCGTCATACAAAGAAGAAATAAAAGCCTTTGTAACCCACAACTATCTTGAGGCTTTTCCGCAGTATAAAGATACGTTTTCTGTACACTTCTGTAATAGTGCGGATGGGTGTAAATGATTTTATTATACAGGAGATTGACTTAAAATGAACTGTCTTATTTTAGCGGCAGGATATGCCACAAGGCTTTATCCGCTCACCGAAAACATGCCAAAACCCCTTTTGGAGGTTAAAGGAAAGACTATTCTCGACTGGCTTATAGACGACATCGATTCGTCGGAAATGATTGAAAAATATATTGTTGTTTCAAATGCAAAGTTTGCAGATAACTTTGAAGCATGGGCAAAGAACCACTCAAAGTCTGACCGCATTGTTGTTGTAAATGACGGCACATACACCAACGAAACAAGGCTCGGTGCTGTTGCAGACATTCTCTTTGCAAAAAATGAACTTTCTCTTGAAGGTGAACTTATGGTCATTGCAGGGGATAATGTGCTTGACTTTTCACTTTGCAGATTTCTTGAATATTACAAAACAAAAAAATGCTCATGTCTAATGCGCTATTTTGAACCCAGAGGCGAGGTTTGCAAAAAATCGGGAGTTATAACCTTTGACGAAAACGACAAAATAACTTCCATGGAAGAAAAACCCGAAAATCCAAAATCCAATTGGCTCACACCACCGTTCTACATCTACACTGCAGAGGATATTGAAAAGGTTGGCTATGCTCTCGAAAACGGTTGTCACAAGGATGCTCCCGGAAGCTTTGCCGCATGGCTCAGCAAAGAAACAAGAGTTTGTGCCATGGAAATGCCCGGAAAAAGATATGATATAGGTAATTTGGAAAGCTATAAAAACGTGTGTGAAACATATAATGGGATAGAGAGATAAATTGGAGTTTGTCGGGGTGTTTGAAGATGAAATGAACACCAGAGCGTTGCCTCCTTTGTGTAAAGGGAGGGGGACCGCGTAAGCGGTGGAGGGATTGTAACAAACTGCCTCAATTGCAGTATTTGTGCTTGATTGAGAGTTTATCATTTAACAATCCCT
>JAFQBA010000087.1 GCA_017416845.1 Clostridia bacterium | reverse complement strand
TTGCAGCTTTGAGGTTGGCATAAGAAAGCTCGAAATTTTTGAAAACCTCCGCAAAAAATATCGTGAAAACGACATGGAATATGTTAAAAAAGTAGCTTATGAATATATTCCCGACATAATTAAATATACCGATGAGTTCTACGACATTTTTGAAAAGAACTGGGACGAAACCAACAAATCATCGGGTATAGAGCTTCATCAGGTACGCCTTGGCGGAGCAGTAAAGCGAGCAAAATATGTTGCCAAAAAGCTTGATCGCTACATTAAGGGCGAAATAGACAAGGTGGAAGAGCTTGAACAGGATGTTATTTTAAGCAGAATCAGAATGTATAGCAGAAACTTCCACAAGGTTACAACCCCAAATGTTCAGCCATATTAATTTGCATTAAAGGAGTATTTTGTAATGGAGCTTTGGAAAAAGGGCAATGTTCCTTATTATAACGAAGATTTTCTTGACGGTTTTGTGCCGTCGATGGATCCACACATTGTAAAGGGCTCAAAAAGCTGTGTGATTTTGTGCCCCGGCGGAGCATATCACAACCGTTCCAAGGGGTATGAAGGCACGCTTGTTGCCGAATGGTTTAATTCCATCGGTGTTTCAGCCTTTGTATTTGACTACCGTCACGCCCCCTACAAACATCCTGTGCCCGTTATCGATGCCAAAAGAGCTGTTCGCTGTGCGAGATATCTTGCTGATGAATATGGCTACGATAAGGATAAAATCGGCATTATGGGATTTTCGGCAGGAGGGCATCTCGCAGGCAGTGCCGGCACCTTTAAGGGCGATTTTGGCTATGAAAAGCAGGATGAGATTGACGAAGAATCCTCAAGACCCGATTTTATGGTTTTGTGCTATCCGGTAATATCGTTTATTGAATATGCTCACAGAGGAAGCTTTGAACAGCTTTCCGAAGATCGCCTGCCCGCAGCGGCGTTAAAGCTTTCGGTGGATAAAAACGTTGATGAAACCACCCCGCCTACATTTTTGTGGCACACGGTGGGCGACAATGAGGTTCCTGTTGAAAACTCGCTTCTTATGGCATCGGCTCTCAGCAGATATGAGATTCCCTTTGAGCTTCACACCTTTGCCAAGGGGCTTCACGGCGTAGGTCTTGCCAACGGAATAGATCGGGCACCTGATATTAAAACCACTGCAATGTGGACAGATAACCTTAAAAACTGGCTGGACTGCATGGGCTACATAGATTAAATTGACAAGGATTTGATGGGGAAGAATATGATTGGATTAGTATCAGTTTCATTCAGAAATAATAAAAGCAAAGAAATAATAAAATCGGCGTATGAATGTGGGTTAAACTGTATAGAATGGGGGAGTGATGTTCACGCCCCTGCTTGTGATGTTCAAAAAATCAAAGATATAAAAAACGAGTGCGATGCCTTTGGTATTGAGTGCTCATCCTACGGTACATATTTTAAAATCGGGGAAAACAGCTCGGAGGAACTGTATGACTACATAAATGCGGCAAGGATTCTCGGCACCGACATAATAAGGCTGTGGTGCGGAAACAAAAATGCCGATGAATATTCTCCGGACGAAAAAAATCTTTTTGTTGAGCAGTGTGTTAAACTTGCAGAGATTGCCCAAAGGGAAGATGTGAAGCTTTGCATGGAGTGTCACAACAATTCTTTTGTAAGCAAAAAGGAAGCGGCACTTTATCTGATGAAAGCAGTTTCTTCACCAAATTTCAGAATGTATTGGCAGCCAAATCCTTTTGCCCACATCAAAGATAATCTTGAATATGCAAAAGAGCTTTCGGAATATACCGAACTTATTCATGTTTTCAACTGGTCCGGATGCAACAGATATCCTCTGGGTGAATCCACGGACGTTTGGAAAAGCTATCTTGCCTGCTTTAACAAAGATATCCCTCTGCTTTTGGAGTTTATGCCCGATGACAGAATTGAAAGTCTAAAATCAGAAACAAATGCATTAAAAGAAATAGTGAAAGGAAGCCTTAACAACCGGCACTAAAGGTGTCGTTAAGGCAAGGATATGATTATGAAATTTTTAATGATTGGAGCCCATCAGGACGACAACGAGTTTGAATGCGGCGGACTTGCATCAAAGCTCATAAAAAACGGACATACTGTGCAGTTTCTCAGTATGTGTAACGGGTGCGGCGGACATCACATTTTAAAACCCGAAGAAATAACCGCAGTACGTGCAAAGGAATCGGCAAAGGTTGCCGAGCTTCTCGGCATAACTTATGATGTGTGGGATATTGATGACTGCAATCTGGTTGCCGACCTTCCCACAAGAAAACGTCTCATTCGTTATATCCGAAAATTCTCTCCCGATGTAATTATCACCCACAGAACAAACGACTATATGCCCGACCACCGTGCAACGGGACAGCTTGTTGTTGATGCATCTTATCTTCTTACTGTTCCCAATGAGTGCTCCGATGTGCCTGCAATGAGGTTTATGCCAGTTATAATGTGCAGTGCGGACAAATTCACAAACCCAAAATTCAGAGCAGATGTTGTGGTTGATGTTGATTCCGAAATTGATGTTAAACTCCAAATTGCCAACATCAATGTGAGTCAGGTTTACGAATGGCTTCCCTACACTTATGGCGAAACTGTTCCCGAAAAAGACGATGAACGCTTTGAGTGGCTAAAGGGTATGAACATCACACAAAATACCACAGACGAGGAAGTAATGTCAGCTAAGCGCGGCTATGCAGTGAAGTTTGCCAAAACCGCGGCTCGCTTTAGAGGCGAACTCATAGAAAGATACGGATTTGAAAAAGGCAGTAAGATACGCTATGCCGAAGCCTATGAGGTTTGCGAATACGGTACAGAGCTTACGGATGAAATAAAAAGTGTTATGTATTAAGAGCAAGAAAAAAATCTTGTCAAAGTCATTTTGAGTGCATAGATATATAAAAAGGCTTCGCATCATGAAGGTGCGGAGCCTTTTTGAGGTTGGTGACAGGCAACTGTTCAATCGGTGGTTTTGATTATATAGTAAATTTAATGTTCGCTGAAAATGTTTATTAATAGCTTCTTGAATTATAAGTGAAAACGTGATAGAATGTTTATGTAAGTCAAAGCTATAAGGAGTGTATTACAATGAAAATATATGAGAGTATCACAGATCTCGTTGGTTCAACACCACTGCTCAGACTGTCGAATTTTGAAAAATCCGAAAATATCCATGCAAAAATTCTTGCAAAGCTTGAATATTTTAATCCTGCCGGAAGTGTTAAAGACAGAGTTGCTATAGCAATGATAGATGATGCCGAAGAAAGAGGACTATTGAAACAGGGTTCGGTTATCATCGAACCCACAAGCGGTAACACCGGAATTGGTCTTGCTGTTGTTTGTGCATCAAGAGGCTACAGAATCATTCTCACAATGCCCGAAACAATGAGCGTTGAAAGACGGAATCTTTTGAAGGCATATGGAGCGGAGCTTGTTCTTACCGACGGCACAAAAGGAATGAAAGGCGCAATAGATAAAGCCCAAGAACTTGCAAAAGAAATACCTGAAAGCTTTATTCCCGGTCAGTTCACCAACCCTGCAAATTCCAAGGCTCACAAAAAAACAACCGGACCTGAAATCTGGAATGACACAGACGGTGAAATTGACTTTTTTGTTGCAGGAGTAGGCACCGGCGGAACCCTGACCGGAACAGGAGAGTTTTTGAAATCTAAAAATCCCGACATAAAAGTTGTGGCTGTTGAGCCTTTCGATTCACCGGTGCTTTCAAAAGGAATTGGCGGTCCGCACGGAATTCAGGGAATCGGTGCGGGATTTGTTCCTGAAATACTAAATGTTGCAATTTATGATGAAGTCATGACCGTTACAACCGAAGATGCCTATAAAACCGGCAGGGAAATTGCCAAAAGAGAAGGCTTTTTGGTGGGAATTTCATCCGGTGCGGCACTTTGGGCGGCATCTGAACTTGGTAAGCGCCCCGAAAACAAAGGAAAAACAATTGTTGTTCTTCTTCCCGACACAGGTGACAGATATTTGTCAACTCCGATGTTTTCGGAATAATTTGATTTGATATATGCGTAATTTTGCATGAGAACAGGAGCTTATTATGAATTATTTTAATCTTATCAATGAAGAAACTTCCAAAACACCCTCCGCATATCTCGGAGACTATAATGAGGCAAGAAAGGCATATAAAGATTCCTTTTGTGTTGTTGCCGGAAGTGCAAATGTGATGATAGATGGAAATAAATACAGGGCGCATCATCCAACAATTTATGAAAACATGCAAATGCTTGTCCCTGTTTGTATGCTTGGCGCGGCATACGGCTTTGATGTGTGCTTTGACGGCAATATTGCTGTTTGCATGCAGAAAAATGTGACCATTAAAGAAAATGATACGGAGTTTATTTTTGGCACAGAGGTTGTGAAGCTATCTGTGCCTGTAAGAAAGGCGAACGACACGCTCTATGTTGAACTTCGTCCGTTCGCCGAAAGAGTGCTTGGCAAATCGGTTTATCAGAGTGACTATGGTATTGCGGTTGTTTCGGACACGGAGATTAATCCGGAACATGCAAGGAAGGCACTTTGTTATCTTGTTTTTGACAGACCCAATGCAGATACGCTGAAAAAGACACTTTTGGCAAAAAATCCCGATTTGGCTCATCCGAGAATTCTTTTTAGAAATGAAGATTTTGACCGTGTACTTGAACTTTGCAAAACAGATGAAAATGCGGCGAAGTGGTCAAAAGATGTTATAGAGGAGGCAGATGTTTTTGTTTCACAGCCTCTTGCTCAAATGGCATATGATTCAGCAGGCATCCGACTGCAAAATCTCCCCTGCGTTCGGGAAATACTCAGTTCTTATTGGGCGTATCTTGTGACCGATGATGAAAAATATGTTAATTATGTTATAGACTCTGCAATGGCGACCTGCAACAACTATACTCATTGGGGACATCAGAAGCATTATCTTGAGGTTGGCGAAACCGCAGGCACCATGGGGCTTGTGTTTGACCTTTTCTATGACCGTCTCACAAAACAGCAGCGTGACCTCATTGCAAAAAAAATTATTGAGTTTGTTATGCTTCCGTCCCGTGAAAGATATCACGGAAACCACCCATACGGCGGTCTTGAATGGCCGATAAATCCGAATAACTGGAATATTGTTGTAAACAAGGGCATAATTATGGCAGCTCTTGCCATAGGTGATGAATATGAAACAGAGCTTTGCATGGATATGCTTGAAAAGGCACTGCGTTCTGTTGAAAACATGATGCCCACTTTTGCCCCCGAAGGCGCATGGGGTGAGGGAGTTTCCTATTGGGTTTATACCATGTTCAATCTTATGCGCGGCATACAATCGCTAAAAACGGCTCTTGGCTCAGACTATGGCATATGTAACACTCCCGGTTTTCTTGAGACCGCATATTTCCCGTTCATGACCTGCGGAAACACGGGAGTTTTTGCCTATCATGATGTTCCGAGGGAATGCCTTGTGAGTGGTGATTCAACAGTTTTCGAACTTGCAAAGCTCAATAACAATCCTTCTCTTGCGGCACTTCAGCTCGACACCATGCGCAAAAACAACTCAAAAGGTGATGTTTTTGCTCTTTTCTGGTATGATCCGTCATTTGTCGGAAAAGCAGATGAGCTTCCCCTTGACTGTTTCTATCCGTCATGTCAGGTTGCAACAACCAGAAGCGACTGGGGAATGAATGCAACATGGCTCGGCATTCACGCAGGACCAAACGATTTCCCTCACGGTCATGTTGATATTGGTTCTTTTGAGTTTGAGTCGGAGGGTGTTAAGTTTGCCAGTGATATGGGAAGCGATAATTATAATCTTCCGGGGTATTGGGACACCAAGGTCAGAAATCTCTACATTTCTCGTGCCGAAGGACATAATGTTTATGTTGTGAATCCCGATTTTGGTGCAGGGCAGGTTGTTGATGCAATTGCCCAAATTACTCCCGTCAGAGCAAATTCCGACGGTTCAATCCACACAATTGACATGACACCTGCCTATGAAACCTGGGCAGAAAGCGCAAAAAGAGGTTTTATGCTCTCGTGCGGCAGAAAGGTGCTCACAGTTCAGGATGAAATTGTTCCGAAGGGAAATGATGAATATCTCTGGTTCTGGCAGACAGCTGCCGATATTGAATTTGCAGAGGATGGAAAAAAAGCTATCCTCACAAGGCAAAATAAAAAACTCACACTTTATTTTGATGCAAGTGTTGATTTTCAAATGGAAAAATGTCTCACCGTTCCCCTTTCCACATCTCCGCAGATTGAAGGACAGCTTGGAAATTTTGAAAAGGCAATTAACAAGATAACAGTTCGTTTTAAATCTGAAAAGGGTGTTCCTCTGACATTCAGAGCAGTTGCAATTCCTGAAGGGTGCGAATTTGAGGCGAAAGAAATAATTCCCGTTGCAAATTGGTAAAAACAAAATTACGGATGTCGGATTTTATGAATCGGCATCCGTTTTTGAATATTATCGTCCATAAATACGGAATAGTACAAAAACTTTGTGGAATAGTACATGATTTTTAAAGAATAGTGTGCTAAAATAATAGTGGGATGTTTTGTCTAAAAGCACAACAATATATTAAAAATGTACGGTGGCGGATGATTTTTATATGTTTTGCACAAATACACCTTTTATTGGTACAGTGTTTATAATATAATAAACTTGCGTTACTGTAAAAAGCGGAAGGAGAATAGCTATGTATAAAATTGCAATCCTCGGCTGTGAAAACTCACATGCCAACACATTCCTTGACTACATTATCAAGGACAAAAAGTATCCCGACATCAAAGTGCTTGGTGTCTACAGTGACGATGCCGAAGCCGCAAAAAAGGTGAGCGACACCTACGGTGTACCCATGGCGTCGTCATATGACGAATATGCAGGCGAGGCAGACGGAATCATTGTTACCGCTCGTCACGGTGACAATCATTACAAATATGCAAAACCCTACATAAAATATGGTATTCCCATGTTTATTGACAAACCCGTAACTGTATCCGAAGAGGATGCTAATGCATTTATGGCAGAGCTCAAAGCAAACAATGTGAGAATCTGCGGCGGTTCTGTGTGTGCTTTTGCCGATCTTGTGGGAGAAATGAAAGAGGTTGTTTCTTCAAAATCCGAGGGTGAGGTTTGCGGAGGGTATCTTCGTGCTCCAATAATTATGGATAACCCCTACGGAGGCTTCTTTTTCTATTCACAGCATCTTGTTGAAGTTATGTGTGAAATTTTCGGATACTATCCCGAAAGTGCAAAGGCATTTAAAAAAGGTAACACCGTAAATTGCACCGTAAGATATGCAGACTATGACGTTAATCTTCTCTTTACCGAGGGAAGCTCTCTCTACTCGGCGTCAGTTTCCTGCACCGACAAAATCTGCGGTGGAACCTACTTGCTTGACGGGCTTTTTGAAAGAGAGTTCGAATCTTTCAACAAACTTCTCCTCGGCGGAGCTTCAAGAAAATCTTATGAAGATTTTTTTGCACCCGTATTTGTGCTTAATGCACTTAACCGTTCCCTTGAGAGCGGAAACGAAGAAATTGTCAATAAAATGAACTGATATAGGAAAGGTAGATTTATTATGAAAAAATTAAATGTAGCAATAATCGGTCAGGGCAGAAGCGGCCGTGACATCCACGGAAAATATTTCAAGAGCGAAGACAACAAATATTTTAACGTTGTTGCGGTTGTAGACAAGCTCGAACACAGAAGAGTGCGCGCCGCAGAGGAATATGGCTGTGATGTTTATGAAAATGTGAGCGATCTGTACGGCAGAAAAGATATTGACCTTGTGGTAAACTCCACATTTTCACATCTCCATGCAGAGGTTGCAATTGACCTTTTGAACCACGGCTTCAACGTTGTAAGCGAAAAACCCTTTGCAAAAACCTATGAAGACGGTTGCCGCATGGTTAAGGCTGCAAAAGAAAACAATGTGATGCTAAACATCTTCCAGCAATCACGTTTTGCTCCGTACTACACAAAAATCAAAGAAATCATTGCTTCGGGCAAACTCGGTGACATTAAGCAGGTTTCCATAAACTTTTCAAAATTTGCCCGTCGTTGGGACTGGCAGACTCTTCAAAGCTTTTCGGGCGGTGAAGTGAGAAACACAGGTCCTCACCCCATTGACCAGGGTCTTGACCTCATGAACTTCCCCGAAAATGTGAGCGTGTTCTCTAAACTTGACCTTGCAACAACCTTTGGCGATGCCGAAGACTATGCAAAAATCATTCTCACAGCACCAAACGCTCCCCTTGTTGACATAGAAATCACAACAACAAACTGCTATGTGCCCTATCTCTATCTTATTCAGGGCAGCAAAGGAACTCTCAAGGCAGCAATGTATCACATTGACATAAAATATTATAACCCCGAAAACGAACCCGAAAGAGAAGTTCTTGCAGCTCCCATGGAAGATGAAAACAAGCTTCCCATGTATTGCACCGAAACCTTAAGCTTTACCGAAGAAGCCTTCGACCTTGAAGGGGATGCATTCAATGTGGGAACTGCTGCATACTACAAAATGATTTATGACTATCTCACCGAAGGCAAGAAAATGGAAATCGACCCCGAAAGCCAGCTCCTTTTGCAACTTAAAGTGGTTGATCTCATCCATGCACAAAATCCCCTTGCAGTGAAATTTGATTAAGATTGGCGAAATATCAATGTTTCTTGCAAAAATTGCCATGTACATTGATTAAAGTTGTATGTATAATTGTAATATCAACAGATATTCAGAAAGGATTGATTGTATGAAAAAGACGTTGATTTTCGGCATATCTGCAGCGCTGGCGTTCAATACAATGTGTGTTTTTGCAAATTCCGATATTCAATATGAGGTGTTAGAGTTTGACGGCGCAAAAAAGGCAGTTGAAATTTCAGACATAGTTTTGGGCAGTGAGGGTGAGCTTGTTTCTGTTTCCATAGCCAATCAGGCAAAGGGAACGGAATTTTCAAAAGACAACACCCCCGATATTTTCAATGCCTACATTCTGAATTCCGAAGGAAAGCTCGGAGAAGATATTGTTTTTTCCGAAAGTCTTTTAAGCGGAAGATACAACATTTTTGTTAACGGCAGCTTTGGTCAGAAGAATTTCTACACCATCTACCGCAACGAAGGTGACGAAGCAACAATCAATCTTATTAACGAAATAAACTCGGCAGCATCAAATGATGCAATTAAAGAAATTGTCCTTGCAGGCTCAAACATGGAAATTCTGGGAATAGACAGAGAAAACGAAGAGCTTTCGTCATATCTTGTGGACTATTTGGATATCAGTCTTGATGTGAAGACAGCGCTTGGCGGAAAGTTTGCCCCAAGCACATTCTATGATAGCTTCACAAACTTTGTTGTTTGCCAAAAACTCGTTGCAGGAGATACAGACTCCGTTATGGAAAAACATGCTCATCTTTTTGGCACAACATATGAGGAATATTCCTCTCTCGATTCAAGGCTTAAATCCTTTGTCGATTCTGTGCTTAAATCGGTGGAGCTTCTTACATATGAAAACGGCAAACCGGCTTTTGCCAACCTTGCAAAAATCTATTCCGATGCTTGTCTTCTTGGCGAGATTGTAAACTGCCGTGAGTGGAGCGACCTGCAGACCGCTACTTTGAAATACAAAGATGCGTTAGAGCTCGATACAGATGACTATGAAGATATTAAAGATTCACTTAAATATAAGGTGTTCACTCAAATGTGTGACGACAAAGACGATTTTTCATCACTTAAAGATGTTAAAGACTCCTTTGAGAATGCTGCCAAAAAGGTGAAAAAATCTCAATCCGAAAAAAATGAAAATTCGTCTTCATCCTCTTCGGGAGGCGGAAAGCTTCCTTCAATTGCGGTTGATCCCGGTTTTGTTCCTCCGGCAAATGATGCTCCCGTGTCATACACTCCGAAATTTTCTGACCTTGAAGGTCACTATAGCGAAGAATATGTTTTGCGTATGGTGCAAAAAGGTGTTATAGTCGGCTATGGTGGTGGAGTTTTCAAACCTGATGCAAAGGTTACAAGAGCTGAATTTGCAAAAATGATTTGCGGATTGTTCACCTTTGAAACAGTGAGAGAAACTCCGACTTTTGCCGATGTAAACGCCAACGACTGGTTCTATGAATATGTAACAAAGCTTTCGTCGGCAGGCATTATCAACGGCTATGACGGAAAATTTAATCCGAATGAAGAGATAACTCGTCAGGATGCCGCGCTCATTTGCTACAAGGTTTTAAATTTAACCGCAATGACTTACGAAGGTAATTTTGCATTTGAAGACAGTGCCCTCGTGAGTGATTATGCTAAAGATGCGGTAGCTGCTCTTGCATCAATCGGTGTTATAAAAGGATCAGACAACAAATTTATGCCGACAAATGACATTTCAAGAGGTGACAGCGCAATAATACTATGCCGACTCTTTGATGTGTATTCGGAAAAATAATACGGAAGAAAGGATGATACAGTATGAAAACTGAAAAACTTATATCACTGTTTTTAGCCGTTATGCTGATTTTCGGATGCGTAACATCGGTAACATCTTTTGCTTCCGGCGATGTTGACCATGCAGAGGCTCAAAACGCAAAAAATCTTGTTTCGGCTCTTTCCATCGACACAAAGTGCGAAAATCCCCAAGCGGTTACAAGAGCGGAGTTTGTCTATGCTCTTATGCAGTCAATAAAGAGCTCTTCATCTTCATTGCCCGCTCTGCCGTTTGCAGATGTTAAGGATGATGACTATTTTGCTTCATCACTTCGCTATGCTCTTGCACTCAAAGTGGTGTCCGAATCGAATGCATTCAATCCGTCATCTGCCATAACATGGTCTCAGGCAAGCAAAATGCTTGTTGTGGCACTTGGAAGAAATATCGAAGCAGAACTCAAGGGCGGTTGGCCTTATGGCTATATGCAGGTTGCATCATCGGCAGACCTCAATGAGGGAACAGTTCTTGCAAATGCTGATGACACAGTGACCGAAAACGAATTTTACATTGTTCTGAAAAACTTTCTCACAAGCTATATGTATGAAATAGACGGTGTTTCGGGTGACAGCTACACATATGTCGGTGACAGAACTGTTCTGGAAGTGTTTTATGATGTGAAATTGATTGAAGGTGTTGTAACAAGCAATTGTCATACAGCTCTTTACGATTTTAATGCAGCAACTTCCGAAGGTCTTATTGAAATAGACGAAATATCCTATAAATACAGCGGCACCTGCATGGTTGGTGATCGTGTGACAGCCTATGTGAGAGAAAAATCTTCGTTGACAAATGAAGTTGTTTTTCTTGACAATTCCCTGAGTTCAACATTGAGAATTGAGGCTGACAATCTGATTGGTTTTGACGGTGGTAAAATCCGTTATTATGATGCCGATGGAAATGAAAAATATAAATCGGTTGAGAAATATCCTTCCGTTATATATAACGGCAAGGCATATCCCGGTTTTGATATTCTTTCGCTTTCGGGCGCAGATTCATGGATAGATGTTACGGATAACAATGAAGACGGCAAAATTGATGTTATCAGAGTGTATGAGGCAAAGGTTATGTATGTAGACAGTGCCGATGCTTTCGGAAAAATCATTGTTGATAAAAATTCCGGTGTGTTAAATCTTTTGGGGGATGACATATTCTACACCATAACATCCGGCTCAATGCCTGTTGATTTTTCGGCAATACGCCCCTCGTCTGTTATAACATATTATGAATCAAACGATAAAAAGCTTTATGATGTTGTGACAGATTATGAAACAGTAACAGGAATTCTCAGCGAGTATAATTCCAACACAGGAGAATATACAATAGACGGCAAGGTATATGCTTGCACCGATTATTTCAAAAAGCACTATGCACCCAAGCTTACTTTGGGAACAAAGCTTACCGTTGCGCTTTCGGCAAACGGAGCAATGGCTGCTGTGACCGAAGAAAAATCGTCGATGGCTTCCTATGGTTATCTCATTGACCTTGCGTATTCAAAAGGTTTGAACACTTCTCTTGTTGCAAAGGTTCTTACCAAAGATGAGGGAGTGAAGGTTTTTGAAATAAGCGACAAAGTTTTGCTTGACGGAAGTCGCAAATCAAACGTAGATGAGGTTAACTCCGTGCTTAAAGCCTACATTAATGAGGCACAGCAGAGTTTGCAGAATCATCTTAATGCCGCAACTCCGAAATATACTTTTGTTACAGCTACATCAATGATAAGATATTCTCTTGATTCCGACGGGAAATTATCAATGATAGACACTGCCGGAGCTACCGGGCAGTTAAAAGGTGATGAAGATAAAAACGACAGCCTTACACGATATAAATATCCTGCAGATATTGTTGACACGTCAAGACATGTATACAGCGGTATTTACTATCTCAGGGCATCAAAATTGCTTCATCCCTATTTCAAAATTGATGACGATGCACAGGTGTTTATAATAAACATCAACGAAGGTATTGACGATGATAAAAAGTACACAGTGGCTACAGGTGAGTATTTCACAACTCACACATCAATAACAACCGCACGTTTTATAGCCTATGATGTTGACCATGTCGGACAACTCTCGGCAGTGGTAATTTTCACCGGCAGTGCAGGTGCAGGAAGTCTTAATGATGAATCTCCGGCAGGAGTGGTTACATCTGTTTCAAAGGCAATTGCTCCCGATGATGAGGAAGGTCTCAAGATTACTGTTCTCAATAATGGTGAGTATACATCTTACTATATAACAGATCAGGATGTACTCAGGACAATGCTTCTTGATACCAATAACAGTGTTACCACAGAGTTTTTAAATCCCGATGCAAGCTTCGACAATCCCGGAATCTCGGTAGGGGACTATATCCGTTTTGAATGTGACTACCGAAACATCATAACAGTTGTGGGTAAAGAATTTGACAGTGCAGACTATAGGCTCTTAAAAACCTTCGAAAATCACGGTGGTTCTGAAATTGACTATTACTACGGCAAAGTTTATGCCAAAAACAACGGCATAATCAGCATGATACCTTCAATGCTTGATTCTCATGAATCTGACAGAGCATTTGAAGAAAGATCAAGATACACATTCAACATTAGCGGTCTCATTTCGGTTTATGACCCTGAAACCAAAAAAGTTGAAATATCCACATCCGACGAAATTCTGTCATATATCGTTGCAGGTGATGAATGTCACAACATTCTCATAAAGCTTGACAAAAACAGCGGTGTAGCGGATATGGTTATCTATAAGTAAGGAGGGATAAATTTATGAAAAGAAAAATAACCGCAATAATTACTCTTGTATCAATGGTTGTTTCGCTTTTTTCAATCGTTGTCGTCATGGCAGAAGATGAAGTTCAGACAAGCATAAATGAGTCCTTCAACAACTATGCAACCAACGATGTACCTCAGGATTTGCAGGTAACATCAAATTCACACTTCATAAAAGAATATGCTCCAAATGAAAAAGGGATTTTCATTTCAACCGAAAGAAAAGATTCAGCCCTATCATATGCTTTTGATGAGGCAAAGAAACTTGTTGTGTCATTTGAGATTATATCAACAACAAGCAATTTAAACGGAGCACTCCGACTTAATCTTGGCACAAGAACCTTTGATATCTTAAAGTTTATCAACATGAACAATGTCACAACACACAATGGTTATCATATCGGAGGATATTCCGATTCTTTGGTAAACAGATATGACGTTTGTGTTGATGTTGACAACAATTGCTATGATGTATATCTTAATGGCAAAAAGATGATTTCGGATTATCGTATTCTCAAAACAACACTCGCTGCGATAACAGGTGTTTCCTTTGTTTCAACAGCAAGCGACGAATCCGGTGCCGCAGTGATTTACGATAACATCAACATCCACACAGGTGACAGTCCTGAAAAGGAATATCCCGTGGCTGCATATAATACAGATGTTCTTCCCGAAGTTGAAATCAAGACAAAGGCAGAAGTTGGTGTTAACAGAATTTTGAATGCAGATTTTGAAACTGCAATGTCGGTTAAAAACACAAGCAGATCAAACATAATGGAACAAGTTGAAGACGAAAACGGCAATCACGTTCTTTTGATTGAACGACTAAACTCTTCCGATTTTCATATGGATGCCAATGGTGTTGGTGGAACTTCCGATTATGTTATCTATGATTTCGATTTAAAACTCATAGACATCTCATCCTCGTTTATAGTTCAGCTCAAGGATATCAATGCAAACTTCAATACATTTGCTTCGGTATCCGGCGGTGTTATCAAAATGGGGAATTTCTCAGGACTTGTTTCCGATGGAAAATGGCATCATATTGCCGCAGTTTATAACTACTATGATAAGGTAAGAGATTATTATTTTGATGGCGAACTTGTTTTAAAAGGTGATGCAATAGCCGCACCCTTTGGAAATACCGCACAGGATGTTAATGTTTTCCGTATCTACTGCGGCAAGTCAGAAAATCCTGCAAAATTTATGGTTGATAATGTAAGGGTTTATGAAAACGAAAAACCTGTTGATGACATCAGTCAGCTTAAGCGTACAATTGTTATTCATCCAAACAGAAGCCGATTTGAAAGCGATACGGCACGAAAAGCAATGCTCGAAGGCTATGTTGCGGTTCATTCCAGAAACGGAATGGTTTATGCAAACGGCACAAAAACAATGCTTAATAATGCTCCATACCAAAATGGTGACGGCAAATGGATGATTCCTGCAGCTGAACTTTCTGCTCTTGCAGGCTATGCCTTTGTTGAGGAAACAGACGGCTATCTCATAGGCGATAAAAAGCTTTCAAAAGATAAATGCACAGTTAAAAATGATGTTGTTTACACCGATGTTGATTCCTTCTTCGCAGCAGCACTTCAAAAACAGGTATGGCACAACAACATTTCCCAGAATTCCGGTCTTGTGATAGCAGGGGATAAGATGTTCACACCTCCCGAAGACCCCGAAGCTCTGCAAAAACTCAACAACTTCCTTTTCTATGAGCGTCCGTCTGCACAGCAGGTTCTTGCAGATTATGACTTGTCACCCCTCAAAGGTGTTCATCCGCGTATTCAGGCTACATCAGATGATTTTGCTCGCATCAGAGAAAATGTAAAATCAGATGTGTATATGCAGATGTGGTACAACTACCTTATCAACAAGGCAGACGATTTGGTGGCTAACCCCACAGCTCTTATATATGAACTTCGTGACGGCGTAAGACTTCTTTATGTGTGCCGTGATGCACTCAAGAATATGTATACCCTCGGTATGGCATATCAGCTCACAGGTGAACAAAAATATGCAGACCGTGCATGGATAGATCTTGAATCCATTTCAAAATTCCAGGACTGGCACCCCGAACACGACATTGACCTTGGTGAAATGTCTGCCGCTGTTGCAATCGGCTATGACTGGATGTATCACGGATTTACAGAAGAACAAAGAGCCGTTATTGAAGAAGGTGTATATCAGAACGGTTTCTATGATGCAGTAATGGCATATCAGGGAACACTCGGAAGACTTGGCGGCGGTGCAGAAGTTCACACCAACCACAACGTTGTTATAAACGGTGGTGTCACCATGGCAGGTCTTGCATTTATGGATGTGTATCCCGAAATCGGAAGCTATGTGGTATCAGGTGCTGTGAGAGGTCTTGACTGGATGATTTATCGCTATGCTCCTGCAGGTGCATGGTATGAAGGTCCTCACTACTGGGAATACACCACACAGTATACTACCAAAATGCTTTCATCTCTTGACAGCGTTTTAGGCACTTGTTACAGTCTCGACAAAACAGAGGGTCTTTCAACTGCATCACAGTACGTGCTCAATATGCAGTCGGAGCTTGGTATATTTAACTATGGTGACGGTCAGCAGGCAAATATTTATGTTCCCGAAATGTTCTGGCTGTCAAATAAATATGACGATATACTCTCCACCACAGTGCCCATGGTGCTCTCAGGCGGAAAGTTTGCAGATGCAGAGGACTATGCTCTTGCACTTCTCTTCTATGATTCTGCTAAAAATAATTCAGATATTCTTTCCACGCTTCCCCTTGATGCATATTATGCAGGAGAAGAAGTAATATCATTCAGAGACAAGTGGAGTAAAGAAGAAACAACATTTGCCGGAATTCAGGCAGGTTACACAAGCGAAAGCAACGGTGTTACAAACTGGCACTCACAGCTTGACGGCGGAAGCTTTATCTTCGACTCGATGGGTGTGAGATGGGCAAAAGAACTTGGTATGTCGCCTTATGATTTGCCCGGAGCAGGTGACTATTCCGAATTCGGTACTCACTGGGATCTCTACAGAGCAAGAGCCGAGTCTCATAACACCGTAATCATCAATCCCGATGAAGGTCCCGATCATGCAACACGTTCAAAGGTTGATGTTCTTCGCTATGAACACAAACCAAAGGGCGGCCTTGCAGTTCTTGATATGTCCGATGTACTCCGTAACAATGCCAAGAGTGCAAAACGTGCAATGATGCTTACTGATGATCGTCAGAGCCTTGTTGTACGTGATGAAATAACTCTTTCAAATGCAGATTCCGATGTTTACTGGTTCTTGCAGACAGATGCAGGTATAGAGCTTACGGAAAATGGTGCAATTCTTCGTCAGCAGGGTAGGGTGATGAATCTTGAATTTGTGGCAAATACCAATGCAGAAATAAGCGTTACTGCTTCCTATCCGCTTCCCACAAGTCCCATATTTGAAAATGACAGATATGATACTGCAAACAGAATCATTATAAAAATGCCCAAGGCAAACGGTGATGTTTCGATAACAGTTAAGCTTACTCCGGGCTCTATCTGGAATCCTTCTCATGTTTCGGATTACAATATTCCCATTGACACATGGCAGATTCCCGATGGTGAAATTGCTAAAAAGCCAACACTTGACTCTTTGACAATTGCAGGAAGAAATGTTGAACTCACCGAAAGCACAACAATCGACTTTGTGTGTGTAGATTCGGAATATACATCAATTCCCGAAATTGTAGCCAAAGCAGAAGGCAAGAGTGTTGAGGTTATAAAAGGTGCATCTTTTGAAGAAGGTGCAAAAATCAATGTCTCCGACGGTGTTCAGACAACAGTCTATAATGTAAACTTCCGAATTGTACCAATGCCAACACAGTTTGAAGGCTCAACATCAATTCCGGTTGTTGCGGTGTCGGTAAGTGATGAACCCGAACCCGAAAACGGAGCTTATAATGTCATAGACGGTGACCTCAAAACAAGATGGTCTGCAATGGGTGTTGAACAGTGGATCAAGCTTGAACTTAAAGATCAATCGGTAATTGACAAAATTGCTATGGCTTTTGCTTCCGGTGATGTTCGTGCAACCAAAATTCAGATTGCAGTGTCAACCGATGATGTTAACTATGAAGAAGTATTTGACGGATGGTCCTGCGGAACAACTCTTGACCACGAATTTTTCGATATTGGCGGCAAAAATGTTAAATACATCAAAATCGGATGTGACGGTAACACCGCTCAAGGTATTGGCGGATGGAACTCCATCACCGAAATCGTTGCAATGAAAAACAACTGATTGAACGGAGGGAGAATAAATGACCAAAAAATTATTATCACTATTTATAATATCAATGCTCATGCTCACTGTAGCACTGCCCATTTCGGGCAGTGCCGCAGGCTTTGAGGATGTGGCACTTTCGTCTTCTTCAAAAAATGTTGTTGTAAAAGACAGTAGTGTTCTTGTGACATCTCATCCCTTTGACGAAGCTTACAGCCTTGATTCAAATGAAGTTCTTGCATCTCTCACATCAAATGGGGGATACACACTTTCCTATGTTGATTCAAACGGTAATGAATATGCTCCGTCATCTTCAGAACCTGCTCAACACATTCGTGACGGTTACATAAGATGCACAAAAGAATCTGAGGTTACAGACATTCCCGTAACCGACAGAGGAACAGTGCTTCGTCCTGAAAAAGCATCAATGGCAGGTGCTCTCTACGGAACAAATGTTACAAGAGTGCAGGATGTGTCGGGCATAGGCTTTAAGGCAAGCGGAAGCACCGGTGGTGCTGTGGTTGTTGATAATGGTGAAGTCACAGGTCTCAACAGACTTGACTACACGATTTCAACCCTCACCAAAGACGCAGACGAAGACAGAAACGCCACCGATGCCAAAACAACCCTGACCGACGAGATGCTCACATTTGAAGCCAATGTGTATGTTGACGGAAACGTGGGCTTTGAAATGCGTTTCAGATACACAAAGGCTCTTGAAATTGATGAAAACGGTTATCTTTGGTATGTGGATGAAGATAACAGCAAATTTACCGATAACATAGCAACTCTATTGAACTTCAACAAATATGCGAAAAAAGGCGAAAAGATAGAGCTTGGCAGATGGCACCGCGTTGCTGTGACCTATGACCTCAACACATATCAGATGAATGTATGGTTTGACGGAAAGCTTCTCACCACCCGAGGAAGTCAAAAAGTCACTGACTTTGATGTTTTGGACACTGTGCGTATGGGTCCTTGTTACCGTTCCCACTCTGATGGCGTTGCCGAATTTAAACGCACGGATATCACAGGAACATTTGCTGTTGCAGATGTTATAATATATGAGGGTTATTACCACCCCGAACGTACAACAGTTGAAGTTTTGGACACAGATAGCGAAACATTTTCCATCAACACCGACACAAAAACAATCACCTACGACACCGCTGCTTATGCAAGTGCTGCTGCACTTAAACGTGCAATCCTTGAAAACATTCCCGAAGGCTCACGAATGGTATTCATTGACGAAAACAGCCATGAAGCTTCTTCTGTGGGTGATGCCAAGCTTTGCATGATTGAAACCATGTCAGACGGAGTAAAGGTTTATGATTACTATTTGCTTCAAAAGCTTTTTGAAGTTAAAAATACAGATTTTTTTGAAGATGAAAATGGAAATGTCGGATTTAATGCAACACTTGTAAGCAGTCTTGAAAACGAAAAAAGCATAACAGCGGTTATGGTTGTTTCCAACAGTGACGGCGTTGTTCAGCGGGTTTATTCCTCCGACACTGTGACAGTAAGCTCTGTGACGGGTGAAAAAACCGTTACCGTTGAGCCTCAGCAAATTTCCGATGGCGAAAGTGCAAAGGTGATTTTTATAGATAACTGGACATCAAGAATTGTTGTTCCGGGTTGCATTTATAACAGATAAAATTTTTTGACCGCCGAATTTTTTCGGCGGGTCATCAAAGATTCGAATTGTTTTTGATTCGAGTCTTTGATGACCACATCACAGGAGTGAAGAATTATGAAAGAATTGAAGTTTGAAAAGCTTACAACAAGACAAAAGCTTGGAATGACATTCACAGCTTTTATGAATGACGACAACAGAACTCCCGAAGAAGATGAATTTGTTCTTGACCTCATAAGAAATCATTCTCTCGGCATGGTGTGGATTCAGCACGATTTTGCAGGTGCCAAAGAACTTATGGAAAAAGTTAAGACTGTTGCCGATTATCCCATATTGATTATAACAGATGCAGGAAACGGCATCGGTGCATATAAAGTTGGCAGACACAATGCCATCGGTACCGCAGGAACCGAGGCTCATGCATATGCCTTTGGTAAAACCGTTGGTGTTACTGCCCGTAAAATGGGCTACAACATTATCACAAACCCGGTTCTCGACATGAAAAAAGGAAGTCAGGGCTCAATGGGTCAGGACAAATATCAGGTTACAAAACTTGCCAAAGCAATGTCGCGGGGGCTTCATGACGGTGGAGTTATTACCCTTTCCAAACATTATCCCGGTGCACAAAATGACTCGGGAATGGATTCGCATATGGCAGAAACCTATTCCAATGCCACAAAAGAAGAGCTTCTTGACTACGGTCTCTATCCTTACTTGGAGCTTATGAAGGAAAATCTCATAGATGGTATTATGACAACTCACATAAAGCTTAAAAATATTGACCCCGACCATCCTGTGAGCCTTTCTAAAAAGAGCATCGACATCATAAGAGAACAAGGCTTTGACGGAATTGCCATCACCGATGCTCTTTGTATGATGGGTATTCGTGCAAAATATGATGATGTCCAAGCCAAAGGACTTGCCATTCATGCAGGCAACGATACAATTCTTCCCTTTGGGCCGAAAAACAGTGAGCTTTTTGAACAGCTTTGCACAGCCTATGAACAGGGCTATTTCTCCGAACATCGTCTTGATGAGGCAGCAAAACGTGTGCTAAATGCACAGCATAAAACAATGATTGCTCCAAAAGATGCTGAGCTCACAAAGGAAGAACTCGACTTGTTTTCAACAATAGACAAAGACGGAGTTTATGCTAAAACCGATGCCGGACTTCTTCCATCAATTTCTCGTGACGGCAAACACTATTTTGTTATCATGGTGAGAAATGATACAGGAATTGAAGCCGAGGGCAGAGTGTGTGTTGACACATTCAGTGGTCGCTGGTTCCATCCTTTTGAACTTGAAAAGAAACTGAAAAAACTTTTCCCGAATTCAAAAGTTGCATTTATAAATGAATTTCCCACACAGATGCAAAATTGCAGAATACTTGAAGAGTCTCTCGGTTGTGATGAACTTGTTTTCTTCACTTTCACCGAATTTGTTGCATTTTTAGGACCCGAACATCTCACAAGAAGATTTGTTTCCCTCATCAGAGCAATGCAACACACCAATCGGGTGTCCACTCTTGTTCATTTCGGAAATGCATGCGTTCTTGAAGAACTTCCGCATATTCCGAGAGTAATCATCGGTGGTAACTCCGAGGGAAGTGTAGACGGATGTGTTGAAGTTCTTGCAGGCAACTATCCTGTAAAAGGTGTACCGACATATGAATTTAATTTACAATAAGTTGGAGTTTATCGGGGAGTTTGAAGATGAAATGAACACCGGAGCGTTGCCTCCTTTGTGTAAAGGGAGGGGGACCGCGTAAGCGGTGGAGGGATTGTAACAAACTGCCTCAATTGCAGTATTTGTGCTTGATTGAGAGTTTATCATTTAACAATCCCTCAGTCACTTCGTGACAGCTCCCT
>JAFQBA010000086.1 GCA_017416845.1 Clostridia bacterium | reverse complement strand
AGGACCTCAAACGGATGAATTTTTGAGTAGCTTTTGGTGCGAAGGACGCAGGAAGGCTACTCGCCTTTCAAGGACGACAAGCCAAAAGATACCGAAAATTCACCGTTTGAGGCGTCTTCAGTGTTGGTTGTTAAGGCTATCGTTGGTCGTTAAGGCTATATATTTTTTGCCGGTTTTCGGCATGATAAAATTTTAGGGGGACAGTATTATATGAACAGAAAAAGCGGTTTGCTTAAAAAAATGCTTGTCATGGTGACAGTAATCTTCGCCTTGATGCTATTGTGGGCATTTTGTGCTCAGGCAGAAAGCGCCACTTCGGGAACATCTTCTAACGGTGAATACACCTGGAGTGTTTCGGAAGACGGAACAATATTGACATTTTCACCCGTCCGTGACAGCTTCGGGGTTTGCGAAAATTCCGGAAGAATAAAAGGAAATGGCGGATATCCGCAATATTCAACAGTTACTACAATTATTATAGAAGAGGGGATAACTGCTCTTCCGGACAATATGTTTTCAAATTACATAGATATTGAGAAGGTTGTATTGCCATCTACACTAAAGACCATCGGTGGCTATGATGATACATTTAACTCACCGGGCTATTCCATAGGTTGCTTCCGCGGGTGCGCAAAGCTTAAAGAAATCAATTTCCCGGACGGACTTCAGACGATTGCAGACAATGCGTTCGAAAACTGTTTCGCACTTAAAGAAGTAATCCTGCCCGACAGTGTTCTCTTTGTCGGCAAGAAAGCGTTTTATCTTTGTAGCAGCATAGAAAAAGTAAGACTTTCGGATGCTCTTCACACAATTTCCGAAGAAGCTTTTTATCACTGCTATGCTCTTTCTGAGATAAACATGCCGGAAAAGCTTGTGAATGTAGGCAAAAGGGCTTTTTATGAATGTACCTCCATTGCGGCTATTGATTTTTCTGCGAAGCTTGAAAGCATCGGAGAGGATGCATTTTACGGATGTACAGCTCTTGAAAGAGTTACCCTGCAGCATAATCTGTTTGGACCTGCAACCATAGGTGACAATGCATTTTACGGATGTGAAAATCTTAAGAGCATTGCATTTCCCGATTCGGTATCCTCAATCGGAAAATATGCTTTTTACGGATGCTCTTCTCTCGAAAACGTTACACTTTCGGCAAATATTGAAACAATCAGTGACCATGCCTTTGAGAAATGCAGTTCGCTTAAAACGGTTTCATATGACACATACAATCTGATAATGCTTACATCGGTAGGTAAATATGCCTTTCATGAATGTACTTCTCTGAAATCTGTCAGTCTTCCAAGGTCGCTTATCACCATTGACGAGTATGCTTTTGCATACACAGGTCTTGGCACTGTGGTTATTCCCGATAAAACAGAAACAATAGGATATAAGGCTTTCTACAACTGTACCACTCCTTACATAACTGTTGGCAAAGGGGTAAAATCTATCGGTGAATACGCTTTTTATACCAACTCCAAGCTCAATTTGTATATATACAGTCCCGATTGTGTGTTTGCAGACAATGAATATACCGTGTATTCGAAAAACGGAGTGGTCATAAATGCTGCAGAGGCCTCGACATCTCAGGCATATGCCGAAAAATTTAATAAGGAATTTTCGGTGATTTCCACAACAGGAAATAAAACAGTTGCCGAAGGAACGGACGGTGGCTCAATTACATGGAAGGTTACCACCGACGGCATTACAGACACTCTCACTATCAGCGGTGAGGGAGCCATAGCGGATTATCAAAGCGGCAATGCTCCATGGTCTATAGTTGACAGCTCAATTTCAAAGCTTGTTATCGGCGAAGGCGTGACAAGGGTTGGACAAGCGGCTTTTTGGGGCTTCAAAAAGCTTTCGACTGTAACTTTGCCATCCACTCTCGAATCAATCGGAACTGCGGCGTTTTATGAATGTGTATCGCTGAAAAACATAACCTTCCCTCAGGCTCTCAAAACCATTGAATCGGCGGCATTTTTGGGTTGTAAATCACTCACCTCAATAAGCCTTCCTTCAAGCCTTACCGAGCTTGGCGTTCAGGCATTCCAGGATTGTAAAAGTCTGAATACAGTATTTTTAAGCACATCCATGACTTCAATTCCCGAAAGTGCATTTATGAGATGTGAAAGTCTCAGAAGTATAAGTATTTATCCTAACATTGAAAGCATCGGCAAAAATGCTTTCTACTATTGTACGATGCTTCAGCCTCAGTTTGAAGAGGGTGTAAAAACAATTGGCGATGCGGCTTTCGGATATTGCACGGCAATAACAGAACTCATACTTCCCCAATCTCTCGAAAGCATTGGTATGAGTGCATTTGCAAATTGTACATCCCTTGACTCGGTAACAATCTACAGCCGTCAGTGTGAAATTTACGATGCAGAAAACACCTTCTGTAATGCAGGCTCAATCTCTGCTTATGAAGGCTCAACTGCTCAAAGCTATGCCGAAAAATATTCAAGAAGCTTTACTGCACTTTCAGAAACCGTTGTCCGCACAGCTGTAATATACGGCGAGGTATATTATGAGGGTGAACCTGTGACCGATGCATATGTAAGTCTTGGCTCGGTTGGAGGAACCTCAACGGGCAAGGGCGGAAGCTTTTCGATTTTTGATTGCCCCTACGGCGAATATATGCTCAGAGCAAGCTACAACGGATGTGTTGAAAGCGTACATGTGATTGTAAATTATGAAGAAATCTATGTTGGTCCGATATATCTTGATGCAATTTCTACGGAGGTAGACCTTGGAAAAGAAGTTGTGGCAGTCAGCGGTATTGATGCTCTTTCGGATAAGAGCGACAATGATTTTCTGGCTGTTGAAGGAAACTCAATCACTTACATGGTGAATGCTTTCACATCAAAGGGCAGTGACCTTATAGATTCTGCAATAAAAGCGGATTATTCCGAATATGAAAGCATTTTCTGCGTCGATATTAACATAGAAAAACAGAAATATTCCGGAAAAGAATGTGAAATCGAAGCAATCACCGAAGCAAACGGAATACTTGGTGTTGTTTTTGCTCTCCCTGAGGAATATGCCAAGGCTTCTGATTTTGTGGTTCTGCGTGAACACAACGGCTCTGTTGATGTGCTTGGTACAAAACCAAATGCCGACGGGGAATATTTTGAAGTAAACAACGGATATATAACTGTATATGCAAATAAATTCTCTGTTTATTCGGTTGTTGCTTTGACAGAAGTGGGTGAAGACAAGCCTTCAAACAGCATATCAATTGAAAATACTTCAATAGACGGTGGTTCTTTAAGCTACACAGTGGCATTTGAATCTGATGTTAAAGGTGCATTTGCCGTTACTGCCGTATATCAGAAGAACAAGCTTGTTGGTGTGGCAACAGGTGAAAATGCTCTTAGCGGTTCATTCAAGCTCGGAAGCGGAAATTATGTTTTCAAAACCATGCTTTGGGCAGACAGCGTTACACCGCTTTGTGCAGGGAAAGCATGTGAGATTATTATAAAGTAAATATCTTTTAAAACAAATAATACGGAGACTCATTCTCTTTGTACCGCAAAAAGGGAGCGTAAATTAATTCAGCAAATTAATTTACACTCCCTTTTGATTTTGTATTAAGCAATAATTTCAAAATTGCATTCAGAATTGATAAAGAGCTTTCTGTCTTCAGCGGCTTCGAGGAGAGAATATGCTATAACGAGCTTGGCGTAAGCCATTTCGGCGGTATAACCGTAAATTAATTTGGCTTTTTTGCCGTTTGTTCCTTTGTGATTTGCAAAAATCGCAGTAGTTTCATAAACATCGCCTGTGAGCTTTGATGGGGAAATGTAGGTGTCAACAGCCGGTGTCAGTGAAGTGCAGATATCTATCATATGCAGAACCGATTCTTTTCCGTATTCCGGTGCCGACATGGTTTTCTGAACGCAGGCGGTACCTGAGTGATAGCTTCCGTGAAGCACAGCCGAAAACTTTGAGTAGTCATAGGCATCATAGTTAATGCCCACATAGGGTTCAATTTTTAAAACACAGTCTTTGAGAACTGTTTTTTCGGAAATGTCAAAAAAAGGTTTTCTTTTATCGGCAGGATAAAGCTTATTGAGCCCGGCGAAAACCTCGGCATAATTTTTCTCGGTTACTTCTGTCATATCAATTGCACCACGGCTGAAAAAGTCTTCGCTGTAGTTTTGACACTGAGTTATACGTGATGCAAGATGGAGATACATTCTGCCGTCTGACGGATTCTGATATGGAACATAGACGTTTGGTGAGATTTCTCTGCATATGCATTCTGCGGCACATCTGAAATTGGCGTTTCCGTTTGAGCAGTCAGAGGCAAGACTTTTGTTTGCACTCACAAAAAACACGGGGATTGTGCATCCGCAAAGAAGCATTGAGAAAAGAGCTGCCGAATAGGCAAGAGTGTCTGTTCCGTGGGCGATAATCACTCCGTCATAGTCTTTTTCAAGCACGTTTTTTCGGTAGGACTCTATGATAAGATTCCATTTGTCAACAGTCATGTTTTCGCTTAAAATGAAAAGGTTCTCACCTATATCAATGCGGCACTTCGATGCATAAACAGAATCGGAATTTTCAAAATATGATTTTAAAAGACTTCCTGCTTTTTCGCTTACGGAGAGAGTTCCTTCGCTTTTTTTTGCAGAGCAAATCGTTCCGCCGACGGGTATAAGCATGATTTTTTTCACTGTATCACCTCAATTTTAAAATAAAAAGGGGTGTAAAAAAATTCGTGTGAATTTTTTTGCACCCCCCCTTGGGGACAGGGAAAAAGGTTTTTTGACTTTTTTACCTCCCCTTTGATTTATCAGATGCTTTCAAGTTTCTTGTCAAGAAGCTCTTTGATAACAGAAGGATCTGCAACACCCTTGAGCTGTTTCATACAAGCACCGAAAAGTGCCTGCTTTGCCTTGACTTTTCCGTTCTTGAAATCTTCAATAGCTTGGGGATTATCGCTTATTACCTTATCCATAACAGTTTCGATTGTGGATGCATCCACTTTTTGATCAAAGCCCTGAGCCTTGCAATATTCAACCGGATCAACCCCATCTTCAACAACGGCAATAAGAATTTTTCTTCCTATGCTTCTGTTTACCTTGCCTTCGTCAACCATCTTGATGATTGCAGCAAGCTTTTCGGGAGTTATTGTAAGGTCGGAGAAGGTTTTGCCGTCTTTTCTGAGAATTCCGGCACAGTCGGTGAGAACCCATGTGGCTGTATCTTTGAGATTGCATCCCAGAGCCACGGTATCGTCAAGAAGCTTGCCGATGTTGTAGTTTGACATGAGCATTTCAATTTCCTTTTCAGAAATTCCTGCTTCAAGATACATCTCGGTTTTTTCATCAATTGCTTCGGGTTTTGCCGATTTAATTGCTTCAAGCCACTCATCGTCAATGATGATGGGCATAAGGTTTGCATCGGGGAAGTAACGGTAATCCGCTTCAGTTTCCTTGTTTCTCATGGCAAAGGTTTTGCCGGTTGTGTCATCAAAACGTCTTGTTTCCTGAACAAGCTCTTCGGTTTCAAATTCAAGAGCATCCATGTGACGCTGTGCTTCATAGTGAATTGCACGTTCTATTGATTCAAAGGAGCTCATGTTTTTGATTTCGGTTCTCACACCAAATTCTTCGCTTCCTTCGGGTCGAACCGAAATGTTAACATCACAACGCATTGCACCTTCTTCACATTCGGAAATTCCGCCGGAGATAAACATAGATTTGAGCTTGTTAAGATATGCAAGAACTTCTTCGGCACTGCGAAAATCGGGCTGGGTTACAATTTCAATAAGGGGAACACTTGTACGGTTGAAGTCAACAAATGATGAGTTTCCGCCATGAACAAGCTTGCCTGCATCTTCTTCCATGTGAATCTGCTTGATGCGTATATCACGGGTACCCTGCGATGTTTTCAGGGTAACACATCCGTTTTTGCAGATTGGGTGATTGAGCTGGGTTATCTGATAGGCACAGGGAAGGTCGGGATAATAGTAGTTCTTCTTGTCGAAGGTTGTGTATCTGCTGATTTCGCAATTAAGCATAAGACCTGCGGTCACTGCGAGCTCAACAACACGCTTGTTCATAACCGGAAGCATACCCGGCATGCCCGAGCAAGCCGGGCAAACACAGTCATTTGCTTCTTTTGGGGAAGAATGACCGCCGCATGAACAAAAGATTTTTGAATTTGTGCTGAGCTCCACGTGAGTCTCAAGGCCAATGACGAGTTCATATTTCATATTCATTCACCTTTCCTTTCCACGCTGTGTGCAAGTGAGAGAAGAGTTTTTTCATCGAAATGGTTTCCGAGGAGCTGAACTTCACCGGACACAAGAGCAGGAATGCCTGTGAGGTTTGCCGCTGATGTGAAGATACCCTCTTCAAACACTTTAACAAATGCTTCGCTTATATCATAGCTTTCATATTCTGTCTTTGAGCAGACAGGAGTGAGAATTGCATTGTAGGATGAAAGAATCTTTTTGATTTCATCCGAAACAACACGGCGCACCTTCAGTGATTTGCCGTAGCAGTTATCATAGCGGTTTTTGGAAAGAGAGTCTGAACCGTAGAGAATAACTGCTTTTGTGAGGAAGTTGAAGCCCTCTGTTCTTGAGTTTACATACAATTCGTCAATGTTTTTATATTCCTTTGCACGGTAACCGTATTTAACGCCGTCGTATCGTGAAATGTTGTTGCAGGTTTCTGCAGTCATGAGAATTTGCCATGCAGTGTTTCCGATTTCAAAAAGCGGGCATGAAATTTCTTCAACGGTAACGCCTGCGGATTTAAGTGAATCGGCATATGCTGTGATTTTTGCTTTGGCGCTTTCGTCTGCTTTGTCAAAAAGCTCTTTTATGATGCAAACCTTTGTGCCTTTAACATCAATATTGTTTGAATAGTCATAGGCGGCATTTTTGAGACTTGTGCCGTCTTTTTCATCATGACCGGCAATAACGGTCATGATTTCGCTGATTGCACATGTGTCTTTTGCATACACACCCAGGGCTTCACCCGATGCCGCCGTGGAGATAACTCCATAACGGGAAACGGTTGCATAGGTGGGTTTTAAAAAGCTGATGCCTGAAAGAGCGGCACTTCTTCTTGGAGCACCGTTTACATCAACACCCAGTGCGGCTTTAACTTCTCCCTTAGCCACAAGCTCTGCCGATGCACCGCAAAGAACATTTTCTTTTTCGCTGTAGTGGGAAAATTCACCCACAAGGTCAAGACCGAACTCACCAACGTGAGCTTTGCCGGAGATTTCGTAGCCTTTGTTTGTAAGACGGGTCACGGCTTCGGCATCAAAAAGGGGTTTGAAGCCATCAAGGATGCGCGAACCTGCTGTTGCCGGAAAGCCTTTAACAAGAATAGTATCGTCAACGGCGATGTTGCCTTTGTCGTTTATTTTGGTTGCATAATATTTCATTGTCTGCACCTCACTTTACAAGTCTCGGAACCTGCCAACTGTCTTCGCTGCGTTCGGGTGCGCCTTCAAGCAGACTTTCTCTTGAGAAAGGCTGACTGCGCACGTCTTCACGCAAAACGTTGGTCATAGGCATAACGTGTATCATTTCTTCAACATTTTCTGTGTCAATTTCACCAAGAGCGGCTTCTTTGTCGCTCATTGCTTTGAAAATGCCTTGCATAACAGCTTCTTCCTCGTCGGTGAGAGCAATCTGGTTAAGCTGCTGTGCACTTCCGAAGGTGGAACGCTTTCCTTTTGACTGCTTTGCACCGGAAGTCGGAACTGATCTTGAGGCGAGAGCGTTGCCATCACCCAAGAGATGAACATCTTCAAGCTGCTGATTTGTAACTTCGCTCGGAGCGCCGAGGAGAAGGTCCTGAGCATTTCCGTTTAAGGGGAATGCAATAACATCTAAAATCTTTTCTTCGTCGGTAAGAAGCATAACCATACGGTCAATACCCGGTGCCATGCCTGCATGAGGGGGAGCACCATACTGGAATGCTGTGTAGAGAGCATTAAATCTCTTCTTGAGTTCGTCTTCGGAGTAGCCTGCAATTTCAAAGGCTTTTTTCATTATGTCAATATCATGGTTACGAACAGCGCCTGATGCAAGCTCAATTCCGTTACCCACAAGGTCATACTGATAAGCAAGAACCTCTGTGGGGTCTTTTGTAAGAAGCGCTTCCATACCGCCCTGAGGCATTGAGAAGGGGTTGTGGGTGAAGATTGTGTCGCCTGTTTCTTCGTCAATTTCATACATGGGGAAATCAACAACAAAGCAGAACTCAAAAGAATCTTCGTTTATGAGATCAAGCTGTTCTTTTTTTGCAAGCCATGTTCTTATGTGACCGGCTTTCTTTTCGGTGTCGTTTTTCTTGTCATCACAAATAAAGAAGAGGGTTTCGCCTTCTTTAACTCCTGTGATGGAGATGATTTCTTCTTTTTTTGCATCGGAAAGGAACTTTGCAATAGGTCCTGCGAAAATTCCGTCTTTTAATGTGATATATCCGAGACCTCCAAGACCTACCTCGGGTGATGTTGCAAATTTCAAAGAATCTTCAAAGAATTTCTTCGATTTGCCTGCGCAGTTTGCAACAATACCGCGAACGGGTTTTCCTTTGAAAGCAGGGAAGTCAACGTCTGCAAAAAAGTCTGTAAGATCGCAGATGATAAGAGGGTTACGAAGGTCGGGTTTATCCGAACCGTAATACATCATTGAATCTGCATAGGTGATTCTGCGGAAAGGCTTTGGAGAGATTTTTTTGTCGGAGAAGGTTTTGAAGGTGTCGTAGATTACATCTTCACACACATCGAGAACCTCTTCCTGGGTTGCAAAAGCCATTTCAAAGTCAAGCTGATAAAATTCACCGGGTGAACGGTCGGCACGCGCATCTTCATCACGAAAACACGGAGCAACCTGGAAATATCTGTCAAATCCCGACACCATGAGAAGCTGTTTAAACTGCTGTGGTGCCTGAGGAAGTGCATAGAATTTTCCGGGATGTTTACGGCTGGGTACAAGAAAGTCTCTTGCGCCTTCAGGGGATGATGCAGTTAGAATGGGGGTCTGCATATCCAAAAATCCCTTATCTTCCATTTTATTTCTTAAGTGACGGATAATCTTTGAGCGTTTAACAAGGTTATCATGATTTTTGGGGTTACGAAGATCGAGATAACGATATTTGAGACGGAGTTCATCCTTGCTTTGTCTGGAAGCTCTCACCTCAAAGGGAAGCATATTTTTGCTTTTCCCGAGTATGGTAAGCTCATTTGCCGCAAGCTCAACATAACCTGTTGCAATTTTTTCGTTAACTGTGTCGGGATCACGTTTTTCAACTTTTCCTGTTACGGATATAACGGTTTCTCGGTTGACGTTTTTGAGAAGTTCCTCGTTGTGAATAACCACCTGTGTTACGCCGGTGTAGTCACGAAGATCAACAAATATAACGCCGCCGTGGTCACGAACAACATCAACCCAACCCGCAAGGGATACGGTGTTGCCGATGTGGTTGTCACGTATGTCGTTACACATTAGTGTTCTGTACATGTAAACTACCTCCTGATTTTACAAAATAAAAGTCCCGGTAATATACTTTACATATATTACCGGGACGAGTAAACAAAAATTAACCCGCGGTGCCACCCGCATTGATGCACAAAACATGCATCCTCTTTTAAATATATTAAAATTAAACCACCGGAGTGTTCCCGAGCTTACTACTTATCTCAAATGCGCTTTCAGTCCATGACGCATTCTCCCTTTCAGACTTTCCACAAAAGCCGAGTCTCCGTGTGTATTATAACAAATTAAAAACTCTTTGTCAACATTATTTTTGCCCCTGTCTGCGATAAATATACATTAATGCAAAAATAAATGGAAAAATAATCTGATTTAAATATATTTTGTACAATTATTAATATTGATTTTTTATGCCGGCAGGTCTATAATTGAAATTGAAAATAAAAATGATTTCGGAGGTATGGTATAATGAGTACACGCTCCTATGAAATTGATATGGCAAAGGGTTCGATTTTCAAAAATATTGTTGCATTTGCTCTTCCGCTTATTCTCGGCAATCCTTTGCAGCTTTTTTATAATGCGGCAGATATCATTGTGGTAAGCCGTTTTGCCGGAAGCTCAGCCATGGCATCTGTTGGTGCCACGGGTTCGCTCAATGCTCTTTTGGTAAACGGATTTGTCGGGATATCGCTCGGTGCCACGGTTTTGGTGTCAAGGTGCTATGGTGCAAGAGATTATGCCGGTCTTCACAGAGCTGTGCATACCTCTGTTGGAATCGGATTTGTAGTGGGAATATTAGCCACAGTTGTGGGGCTTTCTTTTTCGAAGAGTATTCTTGAGATTATGGGGACTCCCGAAGGGAAAGTTTTAAACGGTGCGGTTTTATATATGAGAATAATTTTTGTCGGTGTTCCGGCTTCCATGGTGTATAACTTCGGCGCGGCGGTAATGAGGGCAGTGGGCGACACCAAAAGACCGCTTTATATTCTTGCGGCTACCGGTGTTGTGAATGTGGTTTTGAACCTTGTGCTTGTTATCGTATTTCACATGGGAGTGGCAGGTGTTGCCATTGCAACGGTTGTGGCGAACTATCTTTCCGCAATTGCTGTTTTAACGGCTCTTATGCGTTCGGAGAGTGCGTATAAGCTCATAATAAAGCATATAAGATTTTATAAAGAAGAAATTGTTCAGATTTTCAAAATCGGTATTCCGGCGGCAATTCAGAGTATGATGTTCTCACTTTCAAACACAATAATTCAGTCGTCGGTAAACTCCTTCGGAGAGCCTGCAATTGCCGGAAATGCGGCAGGTGCCAACATTGAAGGCTTTGTGTACACGGCAATGTATGCTTTCCATCAGGCAACCGTTACCTCAGTAAGTCAGAACTACGGAGCAAGAGACGAAAAAAGGGTTAAACGTTCTACCTACACTGCTATAGGCTGTGTTACGGTTGTAGGTTTTATACTCGGACTTCTCACTGTTATATTTGATGAACAGCTCCTCGGAATATACATAAGTGACTCTCCCAAGGCAATTGAATTCGGTGTAATCCGTATTCTCTATACCGGACTGCCGTATTTCCTTTGCGGTATTATGGATGTTATGGCAGGAACTCTCAGAGGACTTGGTTATTCAACATTGTCTGCGGTAAACTCGCTTGTGGGTGCGTGCGGACTCAGAATCTTGTGGGTTAGCTTTGTTGTTCCGAATTATCATTCAACGCAGATGCTTTTCCTTTGCTGGCCCATTTCCTGGTGTGTGGTAATATTTATGCATCTTGTGTGTTACTTTATTATAAGAAAGAAAGCTTTTTCGAAAATGAGGATGCAGGAGAACTGATGCGTGATTAATTAAACTATTATGAAAAGGGATGGTAAAAATGGAACTTAACACTACGTCACTTGACACACTATGTGCTGCTTTATGCTATGCAATGGGCATAGATGCACCGATGCAAAGCGCATCGGCAAATAAGGATTTTTGTGATTATGCAGATAACGCTTTCGGCGGAAAAAAAGCTGACAGAATATTTATGTATAACCCCGACGCTATCGGACAGTGGATATATGAAAAATATCCCGAGCTTTTTGACAGCGCAGAACGTTTTTCAGAGCTTAAACTTCCAATGTGTACGGTTATGCCGTCTGTTACTCCCGTGTGCTTTGGTACAATGTATACAGGAGCACAGCCTTCAGTTCACGGAATTCAAAAATATGAGAAACCTGTTATCACGATTGATACAATTTTTGATGTTTTAATTCGTTCGGGTAAGAAGGGTGTTATTGTAGCGTACGGGAATTCAAGCCTTTCAAAAATATACCTTGAACGTGATATGGACTATTATTATTTTGATACCCTTGATGAGGTTAACGCCAAGGCGGCAGAGCTTATTTTAAAAGATGAGCACGATTTTTATGTTGTATACAACGGAAACTATGATTCGAAAATGCACAAAACCGGACCCGAAAGCGTGACGGCTCTTTCGGAAATCAGAGCAAATTGCCGTACATATGCAATGTTTTGTGAAATGATAAAGGAACACTGGCAAAATCACAATACAATTGCAGGCTTTGCCATGGATCACGGGTGTCACGAAATAGATGGTGAATGCGGCTCTCACGGACTTGATATGCCCGAGGATCTTAACATCGTCCATCTCTATACATCTTTCCCGGTTAAAGAGTGACTATTCAGAAAAAGCCTCCCGAAAGGCGACACCTATAGGGAAAAGACGGTTTTAAACTGAGCCTTTCTTCTAAAAGTGCATGAAAAAACGGAAATAAGCTTAGCCTTAACAACCAACACTGAAGACGCCTCAAACGGTGAATTTTCGGTATCTTTTGGCTTGTCGTCCTTGAAAGGCGAGTAGCCTTCCTGCGTCCTTCGCACCAAAAGCTACTCAAAAATTCATCCGTTTGAGGTCCT
>JAFQBA010000085.1 GCA_017416845.1 Clostridia bacterium | reverse complement strand
TTTAGGTTCTGTGAATTTTCGGTGCAGTGTTTTTGCGTCAATGCGAGGCAAAAACACAGCTAATGCTGACGCATTTGCGAGTATTTTAACGATGCAGTGGCGTAAAAACACGCACCCAAAACGGGTTCGGATACTAACGCAGCTGCTTAAGGAGGTATTTTATGAAACGGGTATTAGCATCAATCATGGTTTTTTCGTGTCTCATACTCACATCGGCATGCTCCGATGCACCAAAAAAAGAAGCCGAAAGACATTTTGATTCGGTTGAAATATTGCAAAACAAGGGCGATACCACTCCGAATGAGGCAAGAAAAGCGATTAAAATGGTTAATGTTGACGGCGAATTATATTATGAAACCAATGCAGAAAGCAAGCTTGACGCAAGATGCGGTGTGTCGGACGGAAGCTTTGAGAAAAAAGTAACCGAGTTTGAAATACCCCAAAATAACGGAGAGGCAAATTTTTCCGAGAGTTCCTCCTATCAGCTTGGGACAGAAGAAAACACAATTGAAATCCCCATTGGCGAAACATGGATGATATTTAAAAAGATTGACAGCAACCGTGATGTTTTGAAATACAAATACTGCTACACCGTTAATGGAACATTGCCAAATGCAGCGGATGACAGTACATATCTGGTGCTTGCAGATGTATTGGGAATAACCTTTGAAGATGCATCCTATCAACTTCTCGGCTCTGACTTAAATAAGATGAAAGATATTTACGTCCTGCCGATTGCGGACTGACTATGGGGAGGAATTTGAATTGAAAAAAATTATATGTTTATTATCCATTGTTCTGTTAATGCTCTCAATGACCGTGACCGCTTTTGCAGGCGATGTGCCGGAGGCTTTGGGTTATGAAGATGATGCCATGGTTTTTGTCGGCACTCTCATAGATTACAGTGCCTCTGCAGAGTCAGAATCGGAGATTTTGAATGCAAAGGTTATGCCTGTTTTAAAAATAAAAGGCGATGTTGAGCCGGGAAAATCTCAAACCTACGATTTGTGTTATTTTGGAAGCGCCACAGTTCAAAAAGGAAAAGACTACCTTTTCGGATGGCTCAGCGACAGTTCGGTTTGGGTTTATGAAATTGAAAGCAACGACGAAAACGGAATTAAACTTAAAAATACCGATGAATTTTCCGAAAGAATACAAGATTATTTAGACGAAGGTCTTTATGAAAGACTTGAAGAAGAACGAAGCTCAATTGGCGAGCAAATATGCTTTGCAGATTACATCAAAGAAAGTTCACTGACGCAAATTCCCGTCCACAAGGTAATTTTCAGGTATAATGGCGGTTTATATGAAATAGAAAAAGAGAAATTCTTTGAAATTGCAAATGAAATAATGATAACCAATGTAAAAAACGAAGGACTTCATGATGAAAATGCAAAACCCAAACAACCGGATTCTTATGAAACCAATTTATATATAGAATTAGTGGACGAAAATGAACAGTTGGTATCTTTTGCAGCAGTATCAAGGCATGGCGAAGTTGATAAATACGGCGAGTTCATGAGCAGACTAATGAATAAAGACTACGAAATGGAACCGGATGACCTTAAAAAGCTGTATTCGCTTCTTCCGCAGGATGTTCAACAAGAAATAACCTTACCCGAAAAAGCCATGGCGTCCGACGGTCAGGCATCAGACGATGCCACCGAGGGAAATTCAAACAAGCTTCTCATTGCAGTCGGTGCAACAACTGTTGTTGCCGTTGCCATTGCATTGGGATTTGTGCTTAAAAGAAAAAAGAAAGCAAGCAAAGAATAGTAAAAGGAGGAACCGAAATGAAAAAAGTATTATCAATCATACTCTGCATTACTCTTGTGTTATCTTGTGTAAGCTCATTTGCAGCATCAACAGATGACGAAATAATTGAAAAAACAGAACCAATTGCTCACGGTGATTTGGCGGCTCCGAGCGAATGGGCAAGAGAATATGTTTCGAAAGCCGACAGAATCGGAATGACAGATTATTTTAAGGTGCCTTGGACACAAATTATAACTCGTACACAGTTCTGTCACCTTGCATACAATATGCTTGACAGAGCAACCGACATTGAATGGAAACACACATCAGAAGAAATATTTGATGACACAGATAATGCAATGGTTATTTCACTGTATCTCGAAGGAATCATAGAAGGCAAGGGCGACAAAATTTTTGCACCACATGACGAAATAACCAGAGAAGAAGCCGCAACAATTCTAAAAAGAATTGCAGAATACACGAAGCTTGGATATACAGAAATGTATTTTGAATTCGATGACGGCAATCAAATTTCCGAGTGGGCATCGGATTCGGTTCAAAGAGTGTGCAATCTCGGCGTTATGCAAGGCGTTGGAAACAACAAGTTTGATCCAAAAGGCGGATACACGGTTGAACAAGCCATAACAACACTTGTGAGAATGTTCGATGTTATATCCGATGATAAATTTGCATATATGTCATTTGCCGACAAAATGTATGTAAATATGCCTGTAGACAAGAATTATATGTTCTCGCCGCTTTCAATAAAGATGGCACTTATGATGGCTGCAAACGGTGCATCGGGCAAAACAAAGACCGAAATACTTGACACAATAAATGTAGCGGATATCGACCATTATAACGAATGCATCAGACTTATGATTGAAGAATACTCGCAGTCCGAACTCTTGAAAATGAACATTTCAAATTCAATCTGGATAAATTCCGACAATACATCTCAAAGATTCGGTGAAGAGTACAATAAAAAGCTTGCGGAAGTGTTTAATGCCGAATCCGGCGTTGTGAATAACAAAACTGCCGAAAAAGAAATTAACGGATGGGTAAATGAAAAAACCCAAGGCAAAATTCCGTCAATAATCACCCGGGACAATGCTAATTTTTGGGCTATGCTTGTAAATGCGGTATATTTTAAAGGCAGATGGCAAAACGAGTTTAACAAAAGTGCAACCAAAAAAGACGATTTCTATTCAAGAGACGGAAAAACAACAAGCATAGATTTCATGAATAAGACATCATGGATGAATTATTCGAAAAAAGACGGTATAACCATAGTTGAACTTCCGTATTTAACCCGTGAAGAAATATTTGACGAAAACGGTGAATATGTTGAAACCAAGAAACTTCAAGGCGTTAATATCAGCATGTATCTTATGATGTCCGATAGAAATTTCAGTCCCGAAGAAGCTCTCTACGAGCCGGAGCTCAAATCAAAATACATTGCTCTGTCTGTTCCGAAATTTGATATAGAATACAGTGTTGAACTGAATGACATTTTGAAAACAGTGGGAATCAAAAAAGCCTTTGAGACAGATGCAGAATTCAGAGGTATGTTTGATGGCGGAAATATGTGGCTTGATTCGACCATACATAAGACATACATTAAGGTTGATGAAGAAGGCACCGAAGCCGCTGCTGTAACAGGCGCCGGAATGGGTGCAACGTCACTTCCGCCGGAGCCGTTGGAAATCAAATATAACAAACCGTTTACTTTCGTTATAAAAGATAATATAAACGGAGAGATTCTTTTCATGGGTGAATATGCTTTTGCAAATTGATACACCACTTATATGAAATTGAAAAATAAAGAAAACGAAAAAGGAGTGGAAGCGACATGAAAAAAGTTTTAGCAATTGTTTTATCATTTGCCATGATTCTTTCGACAACTGTTATTTTTGCCGAAGAACCAAAGAACGAAGAAACACCGCCAAAATATTACTCTTTTGAAGAATCAACATTTGTCAAAATAAAAATTCCTATCCCGGAAAGCATTGCGAAAAATGATTATTGGAGAGCGGTTGCCCGATACAAAGATTCGGGCAAAGCCATAACCCTTTCCGAATATTATGACGGCTATATCCATGCCACCGTGCCCTTGGAGCTTGCCGAAAAAGAATTAGATGTGTTCATTGCCGATTCAATTCCTTTTACCGACTATGACGAAACGGTTATGGAATTTTTTGACATGAGTTGGCTTTCACGCACGGGAGTTATACTCGGAAATGAAAAAGGCGAAGCAAAACCCTTTGACAATGTGACAAGGGCAGAAGCTATTGCCATGATAATGCGTTTTATGGGGCTTGACAACATTCATTTCGAAAGCAGTGAAGAAATTTTTGAAGATGTTTCCCGAAATGACTGGTTCTACAATTCGGTTATGCAGGCTCAACACTGCGGCATTGTCCGCGGAGACAGTGATGTTACATTTTCACCACTTAGAAATGTCACCAGAGAAGAAGTGACAACCATGGTTGCCGGGGCTTTGAAATATGCAGGTCTTACATGTGTTAAAAGAGGGGTCGGAAACATTGCGGATAAGGATAAAATTTCCGATTGGGCAAAAGATTCATATGAATATATCAGAGGAAATTATATTTATGATTATTCCGCCGACAGCGATAACATCGACTGGGATAATCCCGAGCAATTTTTATATCCCGGGCAAAACGCCACAAGAGAAGATGTTGCCTACATGTTAAATTCCCTCATTGGTGACTGTCAGCTTTACGCCTCGGATTTGGCAGTGAAGTACGGCTTTGACAAAGCAATGCCGATAATGGACGGTTCAACCTCAACATATCCGTTCACTCAAAATGTGTATTCCTCACTTTTCTACAACGGTATGGCACACCCCCAATATCCCGAAAAGCACTCAAAGAGCCATGTTTCATATCAACGCCTCATAAACGGTGAGGTTGACATGATTTTTGCTTCGGTTTACCCGGCAAGTGACATTTTGGAGCTTGCAAAAGAAAAGGGGGTGGAGCTTGAGCTGATTCCCATTGCCTATGATGCCATGATATTTTTCACAAACAAGGATAACCCTGCCACAGGGCTAACCACAGAGCAAATAAGCAACATCTATGTGAATGATGCCTATGACAATTGGTCTGAGCTTGGCGGAGGCGATGCACTGCTTTATCCATATTGCAGAAACAACGATTCGGGCAGTCATGCACAAATGGAAAGGCACTTTTTAAACGGGAATGAAATTCACCCCGAAGTGCAAAAAGAAACCTCGTTTACCATGTCGAACATTCTCACCGATGTTATGGATGCCAAAACCGAAAGTCCCACAGGGTATGCCCTCGGCTACAGCATATATTATTACTATCACAACATGGATATGTTCTACGATGTGCACAACAACCTCAAACTTCTTGCCATTGACGGAATTATGCCAACAGACGAAACCATTGCAAACGGCACATATCCTCTTTCCAACAACACCTATGTTGTTTTGAGAAAGGATTCGCCCAAAGATAGTCCCGAACGAAAAATGGCAGAGTTCATGCTCACCGAGGAAGGTCAGCAATGCGTTGAAAGTTCGGGGTTTGGAAGGCTGTTGAAACTAAATGAAAATTCGGACAATATGCTTTTTGCCGACAAATTATATGTAAATATGCCCGAAGACAAAAACTATATGTTCTCACCGCTTTCAATAAAGATGGCATTAATGATGGCGGCAAATGGTGCAAGCGGAGAAACACAAAGTGAAATTCTTGAGGTTTTGGGAGCTTCGGATATTAACAGCTATAACTAATCTGTCAAAAAGATGATTAAAAATTATTCACAGTCAGATTTATTAAAGCTTGACGTATCAAATTCCATATGGATAAACTCCGACACTACTACTCAAAGATTTTCGGAAGAATACAAAAGTAACCTTGTAGATATTTTTAATGCCACCTCGGATGTGGTTACAAACCAAAATGCGTTAGAGAAAATAAACGGATGGGTA
>JAFQBA010000084.1 GCA_017416845.1 Clostridia bacterium | reverse complement strand
TGGAGTTTTAAAATAATAAATTTTGTCTCAGTCAAGGCAAAAACGCAGGAAATATGGTTATATTTCCGAGTATTTTAACGACGAGTGAGGCGAAATTTATATTTTAAAACCGCCTTTAGTGTCGGTCGTTAAGGCTAATATATATATTAAAATCCCGGAGGAATGATTATGAAAAAGAAGCTTTCAATTCTTGCAATTACGCTTGCGGCAATACTCACCATCCCCCATGCGGCACACGCTCACAGACCCGTAACAGTAGAGGTGGGCGGAGAGGAAATTTTCAGTGAGGCGCCTGCCGAAATATCAAACGGCAGAACTCTGCTTCCCGTACGTGCAGTATTTGAGGCATTGGGTGCAGATGTAAGCTATGATGCTTCAAGCAGAAAGGTTACCGCCACAAACGACGACACCACGGTTGAATTTGTTATCGATTCAAATATAATGACCGTAAACGGTGAAAATAAAGAAATTGATGTTGCACCTGCAATCAAAAACAACCGAACCCTGGTACCTCTTCGTGCATGTGCCGAAGCCTTTGACCTTAATGTTGACTGGAATGAAGATACCTATACCGTAAACGTAAGAGTTCCTGTTAACCTTATGACTGAATATGAAACGGACGATTACAAGGAAACCAGAAGCTATGACGAAAAAGGCAACCTGATTATGTCTCAGTATTCCGACGGCACATGGATAAAATATTCCTATGACGAAAACGAGAATATAACTCTTGTCGAATACAGCGACGGTTCATCATCCAAATCAGAATATGACGCCCGCGGCAGAATCACCGCCCACGAAGAAATCTCTGTCGAAACCTACAAATACACCTATGATGAAAACGGCAAATATACAAGCATAACCGACCAAGACGGTTCTGTTACACTGTTTACATACGACGAAAACGGCAACGAAACATTTTCCGGAAGCGAAGACGGCTCATGGTATAACAAAAGTGAATATGACAAGAACGGTAATCGGACATATTATGAGTCGGATGATTTCTGGAGCAAAACACAATATGACGACAACGGCAATGAAATATATTATGAACTCTCAGGCGGTCAGTGGGCAAAATATGAATATGACGAAAACAACAATAACACCTATTACGAATACTCCGACGGCACCTGGGGTAAGATGGAATATGACCAAAAAGGCAATATAATCAACGCCGAATATTCCAACGGCACAAAATGCGATTATTCGTATAATGAAACAGGGAAAATACGCTCTGCAATATACTCTGACGGAACATGGAACAAGACGGTATATGACAACAACGGCAACGAGTTGTCTGTCGAATATCATGATGGCAGCGGCTACACCGCACAATATGATGCAAACGGAAACCAAATCTACATGTTAAACTCTGACGGCTACTGGGCAAAGACTGAATATGATTCCCTAAGCAACGTGATATATTACGAGGATTCCGACGGGTTCATCGAAAAATATGAGTATGACGAAAACGGCAACATGATTATGTCTCAGAATTCAAGCGGATATTGGAGCAAAGCAGAATATGACGAAAACGGCAATCAGACATACTACGAAAGCTCCGACGGTTATAAAACAATAACAGAATACGATGAACACTCAAATCCCGTTAAGGTATTCAACTGCAACGGAAGAACAATATATGCCTATGATGAAAATGACAACGTTATTTTTACCCGTGATGAAGAAATGTTTGAATCCCGATTTATCTATGATTCAGAAAACAGACTCATAAGACAAAAATACGGCGATGATACATGGTTCGTTTACGAATACGACGAAAGAGGCAACACTACAAATTACAGAAGCTCCGACGGATACTGGTACACTCAGACCTTTGACATGTATAACAACATAACAAGCTATGCAGACTCCGAGGGAGAAACTTTTACAGCCGCCTATACATATGATGCAAACGGAAATTGCACCCGCCAGGAGTATTCTTACGGTCTCACCATAGACTACGGATATGACAAATACGGCAACCTTGTATCCTACAAGACAAACAACGGCATGTGGTGGATTTATGAGTATGACGAAAACGGCTATGAGACATCATTCAAAGACTCTGACGGAAATTCCTACACATCAGTGAACACCTATGACGAAAACGGAAATATATTGAAAACGGAAACCAGTAACGGCGAGGTGTGTACATGGACCTATGACGAAAACGGAAACCTTACAGCCTTCGAAGACAACTATTCAAAATCGAAATATATTACAGTTATAAAATAAAGCTCTTACAGCATATACTCTCAACGGGGCGCAAAAATATTCATGTCAAACGGCATGAATATTTTTGTGTCCTGTTTATAATATGCCCCTGTTTACTATGCAACTTTTCAGAAAATCCGCTTTCTTTTTTATACAAAGTTTACATAATACCGGGTTATTTGAAAATTTTTCTTTACTTGCCGTCACTGTTATGCTATAATCGGTCTTACGCACAAAAAATGACGGAGATGAAAATATATGTGTAAAATCGGATTTATAGGCGCCGGGAACATGGGCGGTGCCATTATTTCGGGAATGATTGAAAGCAAAAGCTTTGAGCCCGGCAATATTCTTGTATGTGATAAGATTATAAATGAAGAAATCAAAAAATGCCATGTGGTATATTCAGATATAAAAAACGTCACCGAAAGCTGTGACTTTATTGTTCTTGCAGTAAAGCCCGCAAATATTTTTGATGTTATAAAAGACATAAGAAAAACCGGTGATATTTCATCAAAGGTGTTTATCTCCATTGCTGCAGGGGTTAGTCTCGAAAAGCTTAAGGCGGCACTTTCCACCGACAAGGTTATAAGAGTGATGCCGAACATCTGTCTTAAAGCAAAGCAGGGAATGTGTGTTCTTGCAATGGCAGAGGGCATAGACGACAGCGAAATGGAAACGGCTTTAAAAATCTTTTCGTGTTCGGGTAAGACTGCAGTGGTGAAGGAAGAGCTCATTGATGCATGCACAGCCATCAACGGCAGTGGTCCCGCATATGTATTTATGTTTATCGAAGCCATGGCAGATGCCGCAGTAAAACACGGTATCGACCGCCAAACAGCATATATGCTCAGCGCCCAGACCGTGCTCGGAAGTGCGGCAATGGTGCTTGAAACCAATCTTCATCCGGCAGTGCTTAAAGACATGGTATGCTCCCCCGGCGGAACAACCATCGAAGCAGTTCAGGCACTGGAGGATTGCGGCATGAGAGCTGCAGTTATGGAAGCAGTTGATGCATGTGCCATGAAAGCAAGCAAAATGGGAAAATAATCTGCATAATTTGTCCCAAAATATCATAATTATATTTTGGGGTGATACAAATGACTGCATTAAAATCCTTTTTTTGCCGTAACCGGAAACTTTTTATTCAGATTCTGATTGCATGGATGGCAGGCGTAATATGTTCCGCATTTTGCGGTGCAACCCTTAGCGGTAAGAATTATGAAGAAATCTGTCGTTACATATCCTCATCGTTTTCGGGAAATGTCCCGGTGTGGACTGTTATAAAAAACGGATTGTCACAAAACCTGAAATTCACCGTGGCTGCAGCATTGTTTTCGGCTTCATCGGTTTTTCTTCCTCTGACACTTCTTCTTTCAGCATTCAAGGGCTTTGCCACAGGTCTCACATCAACACTTATAATACGCATATACACCTGGCGCGGTGTATGTGCATCAGCCGTTGCAATTGTCATACCGCAGACTCTGATATTACCGGTATATTTTGCAATGCTAATATGCGCCATACGTTATCCCATCGAACGCAAAAACAGTATAAAGCGCGGCATAGCACCCTCCCGCGCAGGATTTATCTCTCATCTTTCGGAGCTGGCAATCCTGTTTGTCTGTCTGTGCGTGCTTTCATTTGCCGAAGCTCTTTTATCACTGACAATGGGCTATATACTGTAATACGCTCCTTATAACACGTCAATATACCAACGAAAACCATACAAAGGACATGATTTTAATGGATAAAGCTGTAATATCGGAATTTTCCGATTATCTGCATAGCGGCAAAGGGGTTTCCGACAATACCCTCAATTCCTACTGCCGTGACATAAAACAGTTTTCGGCATATGCCGAAAAAAAAGGCTTTGACCTTTTGAGCACAAACAAAAGTCTCATCACCTCATATGTAATAGATATGCAAAAACAAGGAAAAGCCGACTCGTCAATTCAAAGATGTGTAGCATCACTAAGAGCACTGTACACCTTTTTAATATCCAACGGAATTGTTTCAAAAAACCCGGCACTGGGAATAAAACTTCCCAAACAGACACAAAAGCTCCCGACCGCTCTCACTCTCGAGGAAATGGACAGGCTTTTGTCTGCCCCGGATGAAACTACCCCGCTGGGGCTTCGGGACAAAGCCATGCTCGAAATAATATATGCCAGCGGCATTAAGGTTTCGGAGCTTATTTCACTGAGACTGTCGGACATAGATCCCGACATAGGCTATCTCAAATGCTGTCAGAACAAAAATATACGTGTTATCCCTCTGGGGAAAACATCACTGAGCTTTTTGAAAAAATATCTTAAAGAGGCACGTCCCAAGCTTGCGGCAAACGATGACAATTCTCTCTTTGTCAACCGTTCGGGAGTTGCCATGTCAAGACAGGGCTTTTGGAAAATAATCAAGCATTATGCCGCAAAGGCGGATATAAATAAGGACATTACCCCCCACACCTTCAGACACTCATTTGCAACCCATCTCCTGGAAAACGGAGCAGACCTGGCTTCGGTATGTGAGATGCTCGGTCACAAGGATATAGCATCAACTCAGGTATATGCAAGACTTGTTCACACGGGAATAAGAGAAATTTACAATAAAACCCATCCCAGAGCATAAACAGAAAAAGCGACTTCGTCGCACCGCCACAGGCGGTGCGGCGGAGCCGCTTTTCTTATATGAAATCACGAAAAAAGTATGGGCAACAGTACAAACAAAAATATTATTCCGAGAATAGCAAGAGCTATTATAAGACCCGTATTGTCCTTATCATCCGCATATCCCGATTCTCTTTCGCTCTCGCGGAATCTCCTGTTGATATCACTCATACCCATGGTTCCGTTTTTGTCTCTGACCGATGCACCCGTATGGTGATCATTGAGATTGTTCACAAAAGAATCCCTTGTATTTACAGGAGGAATATACACGCTCTTACTGCATCCGCATACAAAGCAATTCATGTCGCTGTCCTGATTCGCCATGTCACAGCGCGGACATCTCCAGCGGTATCCGCTGTCAACCGATTTGAATGCAACATTTGTATTTGAAAGCCATATGTCATAAGGATTTGCATTTATCAGTCCGCTTTCACCGTCATTTTCGCCGCATACAAACTCACCGTTTTTAAGAGCCATAAGATCCTTCTTCATGGATGCCGCATCGGGATAACGTTCAGACGCATTATATGCACAAGCCTTGAGAATAATGGAGGCAAGAGCCTTACTGCATTTTGCGGGAGGCGGGAGAACATCTCCCTTCATACGTCTCACAAGGGCACTTTCGTCATTGGTATTTACCTTATCGGTTCGGAAAGGCTCCATATTGTCATTGAGAAGCTTGTACATAACTATGCCAAGAGAATATATATCGACCGTCACATCATACTCTTCTCCCTTGAAAACCTCGGGAGCCATATATGTATATGTACCTTTTTTGGACATCTCTGCCGATGCCTTTTCGAATGTCCGTGCCACGCCAAAATCTCCCAGCTTAAAACTGCCCGATGGTGACACAAATATATTTGTAGGCTTAATATCCCTGTGAATGATTTTGTTTTTATTGCACACCTCAAGAGCTTCACACATGTCAACAGCAAGCCTTATGACATCTTCCTCAGTGGGTGTTCTTCCGCCAAAATATGTCATAAGCGGTGTAAGAAGCTCCATACGAATGAATATATCCCAACCGAGAGAATCGGTTTTTTCTATAACATCGTGATCCTCATAGCTGACAATATTGCTGTGACCGCGAAGCTTGGACATAAGTTGAAACTCTTTGACAAACTCTTCTACATAACTGTAGAAATGATTTCTGACAGAGGCTTCGTCAAGCTCATAATTTTCGTTCCTGAAAGCTTCCACCTCGCAAGGGTGTGCGGGAACAGACAAAATCTTCATGGCAGATTTTGCATCGCTGAAGTCTTTTCTCTCAACCTCATACACAACTCCGTATGAACCGCGCCCCAGCTCACGTGTAATATGCCATTTATTTCCTATAGGCTCATAACGTTTGTAATAATTAATATCCATAACTTATCTCCAAAAGTTAACATTTTTCCCTTACAGATTACATTATATTCATTATTTCGTTATTTGTCAATGCCCTAAAAACAAGAAGGAGGCGAAAAAATTCACATGAATTTCTTCACCTCTTCGTAATTTAATTATTATTGTTGTTATTACTTATAACCAATCTGCTTATAACAATGCCTACAGCAAATAACGCTATGGTAATATAGAGTCCGAATCCGGCAACATCAAGTGTGGGCAAATCATACATTGAAGCAATTCCGCTTAAAGCACCGATTAATGCAACCGAAGAAACAAGACCGACAATAGAGTAAATAAACGACTGCTTATAGCTGGTTTTAAATCCGGATATAATCAATGTGATTGCACAAATAATAGGAAGAATTTCCAAAAATCCCAGACTAAAGTCTCCGGTGCTTTCCATGAATATTTCAAAAATACTAAAGCTTACGGAGTCTCCGTATGCTTCAATTGAAACATAAGGAAGGAATATAAACGAAATTATCGCAGCAAAACCAATAGCAATAATACTGAATTTTTTGACCGGTGATGTGTCTAACTCATACGGCTTTTTAGCAGGCGCGAATTTTTGCTGTGCATAAGGGCTTTGCTGTGCATAAGGACTTTGCTGTGCGTAAGGACTTTGCTGAGCATAAGGACTTTGCTGAGCATAAGGACTTTGCTGAGCATAAGGACTCTGCTGTGCGTAAGGGCTCTGCTGTGCGTAAGGGCTCTGCTGTGCATAAGGGCTCTGCTGTGCGTAAGGGCTCTGCTGTGCGTAAGGGCTCTGCTGAGCGTAAGCATCCTGCTGAGCATAAGCGTCCTGCTGAGCGTAAGCATCCTGCTGAGCATAAGCATCCTGCTGAGCATAAGCATCCTGCTGAGCGTAAGCATCCTGCTGAGCGTAAGTGTCCTGCTGAGCGTATGCATCCTGCTGAGCGTAAGCATCCTGCTGAGCATAAGCGTCCTGCTGAGCGTATGCATCCTGCTGAGCGTATGCATCCTGCTGAGCGTATGCATCCTGCTGCGAAGCAAAGTTCTGTTCTGTTTCATAATACTGCTGATCTATAAGCGGTTGCTCATCTGCAGTCTGCTGTGTTTCATGTATGGGTTGTTGGTCCGGTGTATTATCTGCTACGGCAACTTTCTTTGCCTCTCTTGCATTTTTAGCATAGGATTCGGGATAATCAACAACGGTCTTGCTTGACTCAAAATCCATTTGTGCATTTTGAGCCGGCACTGCAATATTTGCCGATGCGGTTACAGGTGTACCGCAATTCGGGCACGATCTCATATCGTCTTTGAATGTTATGGAACAAGTTTTACATACCATGTAATAGCCTCCTTTATGTATTTAATACAACTATTGATAATTATACTAATATTTATATCCAATGTCAACAATTAATTAAAAAATAGCCTTAACGACCGACACTAAAGGCGGTTTTAAAATATAAATTTCGCCTCACTCGTCGTTAAAATACTCGGAAATATAATAACCTATGCAACCACCATATAATGCAATGGCTGCATAGGTTATTATATTCCGTTGAATCTGTAAAGTTGTCAGCAGGTTTTATGCCAACACATATTTTTCCTTATATTCATTATATTTTTCCTTGAATTCAGGACTGTCGGATTTGAAGGCTCTGATGGACTGATGCATGCTCATATTGCCTTCTGCCGAGTCGATTACACATGCCGCAATATTTGAGCAATGGTCTGAGGTTCTTTCAAAACATGTAAGGAGGTCTGACCACACAAAACCCGTTTCAATGCTGCACTCACCCTGCTGAAGTCTGAATATGTGACGTGTACGAAGCTGTTCTTTGAGCCTGTCAATAATCTGTTCAAGAGGCTCAATGGTATAGGCTTTTTGTACGTCGCTGTTTAAAAAGCAATCATATGCAAGATCGATAATTTCACCTACAGCAGAAGCAAGAACCTTGATTTCATGCTGACCGGATTTAGAGAATGAAAGCTCTTTCTCACGAAGCTCTTCCACTGCCTCAAGAAGGTCAACACTGTGGTCGGAAATACGTTCGAAATCACCGATAAGCTTTAAGAGCTCGGCTGATCTTGCACTGTTGGCATCACTTGTCTGATAAGAACTGAGCTTAACAAGATATGTGCCGATTATATCCTCATAATGGTCGGTTTTTTCTTCTCTCTCCCTGATGCTTTCGGCAAGTTCAGGGGTATAGTTATCAAGACATGAAATAGCATCTCTCATGGCAGAGACGGCACATTCAGCCATTTCTGTTGCAACAACGCGGCATCTTTCAAGCGCAACCGGCGGAGTTGTGAGAAGACGTTCATCAAGCTCTGACTGAATTTCGGGCTTCTGATTGTCGGGAACAAACTTTTGAGCAAGTCTTTCTAAAATTCCCGACATAGGAAGAAGCAACAGTGTACAAAGTATATTAAATAATGTGTGAACTATAGCTATTTCAAACTCACCGAGACTTGCGTCAAGAAGATTCTGACTGATAAATATTTTTGCAATGCTGAACACCACAAGCCATACAACAGTGCCGATAACGTTAAACATAAGATGAACAAATGCGGCACGCTTCGCATTTTTCGTAGTACCGATTGACGAAAGAAGTGCTGTTACACAAGTACCGATGTTCTGACCCATGATAATGGGAACAGCCGCACCAAAGGTTACCTGACCGGTTGATGTGAGCGACTGCAAAATACCAACAGATGCCGAACTGGACTGAATAATCGCAGTGAGCAATGCACCTGCAAGAACACCAAGAACAGGATTTTGGAACATTGTGAAAATAGACTTGAATTCATGCACATCCTTCAGCTTCTCCACTGCGGCAGACATAGTGTCCATACCGAACATAAGTGTGGCAAAGCCAAGAAGAATCATTCCTGTGTCTTTTTTCTTGTTTGACTTGCAAAACAACATAAAAATTATACCTATGAGTGCAAGAATCGGTGTAAATGACATCGGCTTCAAAAGCTGTATAAAGGTGCTGTCGCCGTCTATGCCGCCAAGGCTGAGTATCCAAGCAGTAACCGTAGTACCCACATTGGCTCCCATAATAACATTGATTGCCTGTTTAAGGGTCATTATACCAGAGTTTACAAAACCAACCACCATTACCGTTGTGGCAGACGAGCTTTGGATTATGGCAGTAACTCCCATACCGGTAAGCAATCCCGCCGACTTTTTAGTCGTCATTTTTCCGAGAAGTGATTTGAGTTTGTCACCTGCACGACGTTCTAACGCATCTCCCATGATGTTCATACCAAACAGGAAAAGGCAAAGACCGCCGATAAGGCTCAATACGTCGAATAGATTCATAATTATTCTCCTTATCTCCTTGTAATTATGTCGTCGCGTGTAGCTCAAGCCTGTCATCACTTAAAAAAGGCTCATGCTATCTATGTAATATCCGCACAGACTTACAGTATCAAAGTCTGCACCGATGTGTCTTTATATTATTGCCTGTTTGATTTGATTATATCATAACTGATATTAAAAATAAAGAGATAAATTTAATATTTGCCACATTTTAGCATACAAAAATTCATAAAAACACAATTTTATTTTTGTATAAATTAATTAAAGCTCAATTTGCAAAAACACCGCCGTGTCAAAAAGACACAGCGGTGTTTTCACAGATGTATTGTCTTAATCACCGGGCTTAACAACCAACACTGTATCGGCTTGGTTGTCAGGACTGTCTTAATCTGAGAAGGTCTGCAAGCTGAATAAATTCACATCTTATTCCGTAAGGGTCGTCACCGATTCCCTTTCTTGCAAGTTCAATTACCGAATCATATGTAGCAGAGCCCGCATATTCTGAATTGTTTAAAATCATACCAAGCTCGGCAACAGCCGATGCAAACCGGAAATCTTCTCCCGGCTCTTCAGTTTTTTCTGCCGATACGGGATACTCGGTTAAAATGCTCTCTTGTGCTTCGGGGAGCTTATAACGGACAGACACCGTCATAAGCTCACCACTACCCGAAGTTTCGGAGGATTGATATTTAAGCTCCGAATGAGCTTCTCCGTTCTGAGGAATAATTTCATAAAGAACAGTAACCGTTGCACCTGCACCGAGCTCGCCTGCATCCTTTTGGTCGTTTTCAAAATCCTCGTCATTAAGAATTCTGTTTTCATAACCTATCAGGCGGTATGAACCAACGGTTTCGGGATTGAACTCAACCTGTATTTTAACATCCTTTGCAATTGTATATATAGTTTTGGACATATCGTCAACAAGAACCTTTTTTGCTTCCTTGAGATTGTCTATATATGCATAGTTTCCGTTGCCGCAGTCAGCCAGTGTTTCCATTTTGTTATCCTTATAGTTGCCCATGCCAAAGCCGAGAACACTGAGATAAACTCCGCCGTCTCTTTTTTTACTTATGAGAGACTCAAGCTCGGCATCGGACGAAATACCCACGTTGAAGTCACCGTCGGTGCAAAGAATCACACGGTTGTTTCCGTCTACTCTCGCTTTTTCTGCCTCGGCATAGGCAAGGTTTATGCCACTTGCTCCGGCTGTTGAACCACCTGCCCTGAGAGAATCTAAAACAGAAAGTATTTTCTCTTTTTCTGTCGCCGGAGTAGCTTCGAGAGCAACTCTCGTGTCGGAGGCGTATGTAACAATGGAAACTGTGTCATTTTCACCAAGCTTATCGAGCAACATGGAAAGCGACTGTTTTACGAGAGGAAGCTTGTTGAAGGAATACATAGATCCCGATACATCTATAAGAAATACAATGTTTGAGGGCATAGGTTCGGTAAGCTCTTCACCCGACACCGTGACCATGGCAAGGAGATTATCGCTGTTCCACGGACACTGTGCAACCGTATATTTGACGCCGAAAGGATGCTCTGAATCTATGGTTGCTTTTGCATAATCAAAATAGTTTATAAGCTCTTCGCTTCTTATTGCTCCCCGGGGAATATTCTCTCCGTTCAGGATAAACCTGCGCATATTGCTGTAGGAGGCTGTGTCTGTGTCTATTGAAAAGGTGGAAAGCGGCGAGGTGTATGGGTTCTTGAATACGTTTTCACTTTCCGAAACATATTCCTCTGTGTTGTAGTTATAGGGATAAAAACCTCCGTCACCGACGTTATCAGGCACATCAAAAGTCACACCATCTGCCGTCATATCAACACCCGTGGGTGCATATGCGGCACCACCGCCGGAGGAATACTGCGAATAGCCGTAGCTTGCTCTGTTTCCCGAGCCGACTGCCAATTCGTGTACCTGAGCATTTGCAAAATTTAAACCATTGGCAACCATAATTGCCGCCTGCTCACGGCATATAACCTCACCTATGAGCGAATTTACACCGTCGGTCAGAGAGTATTTCATGGCAACCTTTATACAACCGGCAGGGTAGTCGTAATCACCGTATAATCCAAAAACTCTGCATATGATTGCCGCCGCCTGTTCATAGGTAATACTGTCATCAGGTCTGAAGGTTTTGTCGGGAAAGCCGTTGATAACCCCTGCACACACTGCCTCATTTATATATTCATAAGCCCAGTGATTCTCATTAACATCAGAAAAAACAACTGTTTCTCCAAGCGATGTGTCAAGCTCAAATGCCTTGCTTATAATTTTTGCAAATTCGGCACGGGAAACACTGTACTCGGGATGAAGCGAACCGTCTTCATATCCGTTAATAATATCCGTTTCACACAGATATTCAAGTGCAGACATCTCACCGTTATAGATGTGAAAGTCTGTTTTTTCAGCTTTGGCTGTATTGGAGTCATCAGTGCTGTTCAATACATTTACAAAGCACAATGCCGAAATCGTCAATATGCAGACTATCGCTATTGAATTTCTAAATTTTTTCATACACAAACCACCCTTTCAGAAAGTTTATCATGTCACATTTTCGGGAAATTAAAAGCTTTTTGTTCCTGTCTGATATTAACACTTTTTGGAAGGCGGAAAGGTTGCAAAAAAAATATATATAAAAAATAATTGGATAATTCATACAATAAAAAGATGTTTCTTTTGTGAAATATCTCAAAACTCTTTTCAACTAAGGCTTCTGTACCGCTTAAAAAGCCGAAGCATCCGATGGTAATTCGGTTGCTCCGGCTTGATTTTTAAAATTGCCTGTACTGCTGTATTTTATTTGACAGGATTTTCTCTGAATTTAAAATTGTCTATATATCCCACAAAAGGAGTTTTATGGTCTGCACGAAATTCCACATAGGAAACATCCTTTGTGGGGCGCATTTCGGAATATCCGTTGTGATAATAGGTGCTTGTGTCCTTGAGCACACCGTCAAGATAATACTCGGTGGTTGCCGTGTTGCAATCAGGCTTATAGACAATTTTTATGGTGTGATAGGTTCCCCACCAGTCACCCAAATTATTGCAAAGCCATTTGCTTGTGTCTGTTGTGCGGATAAAACGGTTTCGAGAATCGTATTTTCTGAAAGCCACCCACACAGCTGTATCCCAACTGCCTATGGTGCTTATCATGTATGAATTGTTGCCCGAAACCGGTTCAAAACGAATGTCATATTGAACGGTGAAACCTTTTGAGCCTGTGGAACCCACATCAAAATACAGTACGGGAGAGAGAGTTCCGTCTGATGTGATTTTTATGGATCTGCCGTGTCCGTCTATGGGATCGTCACAAATATCAACATCACCAGAGTATCTTATGCCGATGTCTTTTGGCAGGTCGCCAATAGGTTGGTCATCAAAACTACGGTTATATTTTGCGGCAGGGATAATCTTCTTTGTGGGCGGAACTTCCATGAGTTTTTGTTTTATGTCTCCGGGTCCGATTTTTCCGTCAAAAAGAGTGGGAACAGGAAGTCCGAGAGCACCGTACATGCCGTTTCGCAGGGAAACCACCATCGATGCACCGCTCATTTCGCCCTCTCTCAGGTTGAGACCCTGAAGCACACCTTTGTTTCCGCCTGCTCCGCAATCTGCATAATATGAATATGAACCATCTTCACAAAGCAGAGCCAGAATTTTTTCTTCGGTATCCTTCAAAAGTTCGGGAAGCTTTTCGTAGAATCTGTCAAGTGCCGCTTTGTAGGCAGGATTTCCCAAAACATCCTTTTGAGAATATTTGGCATTTTTTATGAGAACCCATGGATTTGCAAGGTCACAGGCATGCCAGCCTGTTTCATCGGAGAGCATAACCGCCATGGTGCTGTCCATGAGTTTGTCAAAATACGGAATTGTTACATATCTTCCGCCAAGGCTTGCGTAGTAGCTTTCTCCGTAAACTGCCGAAACCTTGTAGGTTCCGCTCATGGAATCGTAATTCACCTGATCGATCCAGTCGCCGGTTTCGGGATCTATGGCACTGAAAAATCCCGTTCTCGGATTCATGTGAGCGTTGATAAAGTCAATAACACAGTCATAATATTCATTTCCTGCACTTCTTATACTTCCAAGATTGGTGAGAAGAAGCGAACCGGTTGAATATACACTGGAAAACGAGAGCGAATCAAGCCAAGCCTGAAAATTTTCAAGCGATGCATAACGCTCGGATATATCCTCGGCATTAAGGGCTGCAATTGCGTTTTCTTCTTCAAGGCATTCATCGCAAAGATTGTTGTCATTTGCAACTATGGGCTCAATCGATGCAAGAGATGCTGTTTTTGGAACTGCCGTTGCACCAAGGATTTTTAAAACCTGAGATGCGCCGGAGGACTCGTAGGCACGTTTGCTTTCGTTGATATATTTTCCCCAGGGAAGCTCATACCAGAACCCGTCTTCGGGATTGTAATGCTGACGTGCAAAGGCAATCATTTTCTCTTTCATTTCATCGGTGAGAAATTCGGAGGGGTTGTTTTTGTTGATAACTCCAAGGGTGCCCAGCATTCCGATGCAGTTTGCCGTTGATTCTCTGTCGGGCAAAAAGCCAATGGTGTCCTTTGAGCTCTTTTTAAAATAAAATCCGCCTGATTCGGGGTCATAAAGATTAACAATCCAGTCAATGAGCTTTTCGGAATAGCAATTTTCTTCAATGCTTTGTAAAACTGCATAAGCCTCCGGTGAATAATCCGGAAAAATGGCAAGTCTTTTTTGCAAGTTTGTGGTATAGTAGGTTTTGTATCCAAAGCTTTCTGCCAAAAACACTGCAGGAATCATAAATTTTCCGTTTTTAACCACAGGAGCGGCAGAAAGAGCTTTTTCTTCACCATTCACCAAAGCCGCTTCGCTGTCTGCCGTAAAGAGGACTGTGGTATTATCTTTTGTAACAGTCAAAACACCGGTTTCATCATTTAAGCTATGTCCGAGTCCCATAGCAGAGCACAAAACGCCCGACTCGGCAAGAATTGTACCGTTTGTCATCAGAGTTTCTTCTTCAAAATTTAAAATTGTGTCGCAAAAGGAAATATAATATCTTGACGTAGGCGATGCCGCCATTGAAACTCTTCCGTTAAATGGCATAACAGAAATCATCACCGCCAAAATCATTATTATTGACAAAACTCTTTTTTTCATAAATTCACCTCGAACAGGGATTTTTTATTTTGTGTAATCTGCAGACGGTGCATAGGGAATTATTTTTTCTTTTCCCCAAATCATTGCTTTGACGGCAGTAGTTGAAGAATCAAGCTCAAAGGGGTCGGTGCAGACAAATTTTCCGTTATCACCGGGACAGGCATGAATGGTTTTCAGATGAATTACTTCAGGAATTTTGTTGCCTTCTGATTGGGAATATTCGACTATGATAATATTCATTTCAACACAATCGCCGTTTGTCAGAGAATCATTATACACATATGCTCCGGCAACAAACTCACCTTGACCGATAGTATTTGCTTCTGTAAAAACCTTGTATTCAATTGTATCGCCTGCAGCTCCAAAGATGTCATCTTCTGTTTGGGTTGAAACCCTGAAAATCCCAACGCCTTCCCCTGCATGAGCATTTGCAGAGGCACTTACCGGGAACACAAGTATAAACAGTGATGTAAGCATTGACAATAATTTAAATGACATAAAAATCATTCCTTTATACAGTTTATATTAATTATATATCATAACCGTTTCTTTGCCAACAGCAATTCAGGACAGATATAAAGTACAATGTCTTATTTGTACACACGTCAAAAATCCCTTGCAATATTTGACCCGTATCTTTCGGACAGCTGTGCCATAGGCATCATTATTGAAGCCGAGGACAAAAAGTATTATATCACCGTCAAGGCTGAAGCTTGCGAGTCCATCTCTCACCGAATATAGATTTTTTGCAACGTTTTTTAAATCACTTGATAAATTCGTTGTTTTTTCTGTTGTTTATCAAAGCAATTATAATCATTGAGCATATGGTGATTATGAATGGCAATAGTCTAATAGCCCCCACCATTTTAATAGCGCTATGTCCAAATGCAATTGAAAAAACACTCACGAAAATATGCACTGTAATGAACACAGCTACGGAAATTATATTACCGATGCATCCCATTAAATTTTTTCCGTTTAAAATTGCAATTGTAAAAATATACATGCAAAACATAAAATTAGATGCAAAATGCAATGGCATAAAGATATCAATCAATTCTGCGATTTCATCGTCATATCCGAATATTTCAACACAATAACTCTGCATGATTAATGCGGTTACAATATAATATAATATCGAAAATCCTGCAAAAATCAGAGTTTTCTGCATGGTCATCCGTAATTTTCCGCTTTTTATCATCATGTATAAAATCATGCTCATCCAGTAAAATATGTGTGATATATCCGTTATAGAAGCCATAGCGGAAGAGTTTGAATATGCATAAGTTATGGTGTTTCCAAAAAATTGAAAGATTATCCCCGGCGACCCAAAATAACTTAATGCGTAAATACAAAACGGTATAATCATGTTTCTTTTTTTGAATACCTTATGATTTATAATTCCGTATTTTTCCATAAACAATACAATTACACAGCTTATGCATGCAAAAAGAATATTTTCATAAATCATATCGGTTACAGAAGTTAAAATTCCGTTTGTATATGTCCACTCTATACTTGTCGGTAAAGAATTTACGTCAAACATCGGATAATCAACATCCATGAAGGTCCATATCAATCCAAACACATCCGCCATAACAGGAGCAATACAAATGGACAGAAGCATGAGTATGAACGCTGCCGAATATCTATGTCCGGTATTCTGTTTGCAGATATTTACATTTTTTGTTCCGCACCGCGGGCAGTATAAGTACGATGCTTCAAACGGACAGGCACATTTTGTGCATAATAAGTGTGAATTTTCGGGTGTATATTCCGCTTGCCTCAAACCACATTTTTTGCAAAACAAATCAGATTTATCCAAAACACTAAAGCATGATGGGCAGTTGATTTTTTGGCTTTGTATAGATGCAAATCCGTTCTTTTTGCGAATTACTCCTGCAATAATCAGAGTCACCCCCAAACCGGAAATAATTATTCCTGCAATAAACCACATATCAGAGAGCATAACCGGTTTATTTAAGATTTCGGAATAAATGATATGTAAAAATATTTTTTCTCCGCCGATTAGCGAACTGAAAGTCATAGTAAGAATTCCGAGGAATAATATAATACAACCTGAAATTAACATTGATAACCACCTCATTATAAAACACAACAATAATACTGCCATAATAATTGTATCATCATATGAATGTTTTTGCAATATTTAATGTTTTTTGAAATAAAACGGTAAATTTATTTGAAATTCAACATTAAAATCCACGAAAAGAAAACCGCCACGAAAGTGACGGCTTAAACAGTTAATATTATCTGTTACTTTTTATAAGAACTTCAATTATTAATTAGCCTTAACAACCAACACTGAAGACGCCTCAAACGGTGAATTTTCGGTATCTTTTGGCTTGTCGTCCTTGAAAGGCGAGTAGCCTTCCTGCGTCCTTCGCACCAAAAGCTACTCAAAAATTCATCCGTTTGAGGTCCT
>JAFQBA010000083.1 GCA_017416845.1 Clostridia bacterium | reverse complement strand
CCTTTGACTCAAAAAGTGCTGTTTGTTGTTGGGATTTTGGTCATGCTCATGTTTCATTTAAGAACACTCAGGCTGACGAAGTGCTGAAGCTTGGCTCTCTCATTGAGTGTACCCACCTTCACGATAACTGTGGCAACGATTCTCACCAAATGCCCATGACCGGCGACATCGACTGGAAAGCTGTGATGGGTTCCTTCGGTAAAATTGGCTACAGTGGCGTGATGAGCGTTGAGTATGCCCACGGCACCGTTCCCGAAATCTTTGTTCCCGATTATCTTAAGCTTACATATGACATCACACAGCATCTTTGTGAAATGATGTGATATGTGATATAAGTATTTAAATAAAGCCTCGGAGATCGTTTTCGAAATCGTTCTCCGAGGCTTTAATGTCTAATGGGCATATATTCATAATTTCAAATTGGAATTTGTCGAGCTGTTTAACACAAGAACATCGTAGGGCGTGACGACCTCGGCACGCCGAATAAATTCAAAAAATCCCCAACTACAATTTATGCCATTTGGGATGCCATTTGGGGACGTACATTTTTTGCCATTTGGGGACGTATGCCATTTGGGGACGTACATTTTTTGGCATGTTTTTGGTTTGTAATTTCATGTGTCAAAAAATGTACGTCCCTATCTGGCTTCAATCCTTTACAAAAATTTTAATTTTTATCATATATCTGTATACCATGCATTTCGGATACAGTTAATATTTAATTTTTCATCCAAAAACCCACATTTTGAGAACCGCAAGACTTTCGCGCAGATAACACGGTGAATAATTGTACCATTTTAGCCCTGCCTGCATATGAGTAATGTTTTTAAATCCTTCATCCTTTGCAATGGAAACACTGCGATAGATGTGAAATCCGTTTGTTACAATTGTTATATTGTAATCACCTTCAAGGCGCGAGTCAAGCAATTGTTTGGAATATTTCAAATTTTCGTTGGTGGATGTTGCTTTTTCTTCTTTGATAATAACATCTTTATCGACGCCCTGTTCAAGAAGATATTTTTCCATGGCATAAGCTTCTGTAACGTCTTCCTGATGTCCTTTGCCTCCGGTTACAACAATAAGTGCATCGGGATTTTTTTTGTGTATCTCAACGGCTTTATCAAGACGCATTTTCAGGGGCAGAGTAACCTTATCGCCTTTCACACCTGCACCAAGAACAATAACAGCATCTTCATTGTAGCATACAGTATCAGTTTCACCGTATATGGCGATAAACCCAACAAGCAAAAGCTCAGCACAGCAAAGGCAAATGACAATAATTTTAACCGTTTTCCAAACACCGTTTCGTGTAAGTTCTTTAATCTTATTCCATAATATTCCAACACATAAAAAGACTATTCCCAATCCAAGTGTGAGAAAGCTACCAAGGGTGATGTTGGCACGTGATAGAACAAGAAGTCCGTTATTAATAAAAAATGCCCCAATAAACATAAACACATACATCATAAAATCGCCTCCTGCATTTTAGTATCTATTTCGATATAAATATCATTTAAGATAAAAATTTAATAGTATTTGGCAACCACAATAGGTTGATAAAAGAGTGTTTTATCGGGAAATATCCATTTAACTTCGCATCCTGTTGATAAAAGCATTTCGGTTAGTTCCTCTCTTTTGAAAGCTCTGTATTCACATTCAAATTTGTTCACATTCAAATCAGATTCATCATCAATGATATATTGCGTTAGCTTGTAGTGATTATCTCTCCAGTCCCACGTTTGAAAAGACACCCTTTTGCCATTTTGGGTTTTATGAATATATGGCGGAGAATATGGCGGTTTTGTTTCAATGAGTGAGTCATAGTCCCTGATGCTTGCAACAAAAACTCCTCCGCTTTCGAGCTGATTTATTATGCTGTCTATTGCACTTTTAAGGTCATGATATGTCAACATGTGAGGCAGTGCATTGTCCATAGCAATGATAATGTCAAATTTTTTAGAATGAGCATTTGAAAGATTTCTGAAATCTGCCTTTTTAAAATCAATTTTTGCATCCCGTTCTTTTGCACGGCGTTTTGCTTCATCGAGCTCTGCTTCGCTAATGTCGGAGGCTGTAACATTGTATCCGAGCTTTGCAAGCCCTATTGCCTGAGTTCCGATGCCGCAGGCACAATCAAGAATTTTTCTGCTTTTGTCAAAACCATTTGCAACAAAGATTTTATCAAGAATTAAAGCATGCTCCTTGGTTGTTGCATCCCAATCCGCGAAAAGCTTATCATAGTCAGATGCAAGATTATCATAAAAAGTTTGCACAATATCCATTTTAAAAACTCCTTTTTAAATTATTTGTTCATGTTCTGAGGCGAAACACCGTAGTGCTTTTTGAAAACTTTTCCAAAATACAAGGGATCCTTGTAGCCCACAAGCATTGCAAGCTCTTTGACTGTTCCCATTTCGCCACTGTCGATGATTGATTTTGCGTAGGAAAGCCTTTTGCCGAGAACATAGTTTTTTGGAGAGGTTGAAAATCTTGCAATGAATATCTTTCTGAAATAGGTGTGAGAAATACCGCACATATTGTGAAGATTATCAATCTTAAGATTGCAGTCGAAAATGTGATATTTAAGATATTTTACCGCAGGTTCAATGAGATTGAAATGCTTTTTATCCTGATATTCCAACAGCTCAAGATTTGAAATGTAGGCAAGGAGAGCATACACAATGGAAAGACACTGATATTTTTGGCTTTGATTGCCAAATTTCCAAAGGTCTGAAAAATGGTGCATTATATATTCGACATCATAAAATTCTCGAATTGAAAAGTGTGCAGGGGCGGCATTGCCAAAATCACCCTCCAGATTTATTATTGTGCCGATTGTGTCTTCATCGGATGTTCTTATGTATTCATATCGGCTTCCTTTGGGTAAAAATATCATTTCACCCTCATTAACCTGAATGGTTCTGTCTTGAAAGCGATATTTAACAGAGCCCTTAACACGAATGCTGAAGCCGTTAAATTTTCGTGATTCAACCACAGTGTAGGGTTTTCCGGTTTTATGAATTACCGACATGATTTTCAAATTTTCAATATTCTCAAACATGGCTACTCTCCGTGTATATTTATTTTATATATTCTATCACAGGTCAAAAAAAATTACAATAATCTAAAATATAATTTGTTTCGAAAATTCCATACTATTTCTTTATTTCCATTTACAAGCATATCATGCTTTGATATAATCCATGAAGAATTAACAATGAAAGAAGGAACCATAAAATGGGAAATCAAATTAAAAAAAGATTTAATTTTGATTACAGTTGGGTAATTATTTCCCTAAGCTTTTTAATGATTGCCACAAGTCTCGGACTATGCAGTAGCGGGAGAAATCTGTATTTGACAGCTATTACCGATGCACTGAGCATTCCTCGTGGTGCTTTTTCGCTAACAAATACAATAAGGTTTTTCACAACCACGATAGTAAATTTGTTTTTTGGAAAGCTCGTCAGCCATTTGGGAACAAAAAAGTTGATTTGCTTAGGCTTTGTGTGTCTCATTTGCTTTGCATTAATAAACGCTTTTGCAAATACTCTTTATGTTTTCTATATCGGAAGTCTGTTTTTGGGTATCGGTCTTTCGTTCACCGGAACAACCATGGCAAGTGCCATTGTAAACAGATGGTGCAAAACCAACAAAGGCACAATAACCGGTGCAGTTCTTGCTGCTAACGGTATTGGTGGTGCAATTGCCGTACAGATTATCTCCCCAATTATTTTTCAGGAGGGAAATCCCTTTGGATACAGAACCTCCTACAAACTGGTTGCCTGCGTTTTAGCTGTTGTTCTTGCATTGATTTTTTTGCTTTACCGCGAAACACCAAAAGGCGAAACGGAAAAAGTCACAATCTCTGGAAAAAAGAAAAAAGCACGAGGTAGCGGATGGATTGGAATGGAATATTCGGTTGCCGTCAAAAAGCCATATTTCTACTTTGCAATTTTGTGTATGTTTTTCACAGGCATGGCACTCCAGGGACTTGGCGGCATCAGTTATCCTCACATGTATGATATGAAGCTTGATGTGGCTTTTGTTGCAACAATTTCAAGCATAAGCAGTATTTTGCTCACAGTGTCCAAATTTACAACGGGGGTTATGTACGACAGACTGGGCATGAGAATTTCTATGAACATATGTTTTGTTTGTGCATTTTTTTCCATAATCGGTCTTGTGCTGGTCAGCAACACGCCGATAGGTCATATTATTGCACTTGTAAGAGGGATTTTTTCATCTTTTGCTCTGCCACTTGAAACTGTTATGCTTCCGCTTTTTGCAATGGAGCTTTTCGGGAGCAAAGAATACGAAAAATTTGTTGGAATATTTGCCGCTGCAAGCACCGCAGGATTTGCAATCGGTTCACCTTTCGGTAACGTTTGCCACGACCTTTTGGGAAGCTATAACCTTGCATTTTATATATTTGGAGCAATGCTCATTTTTGTGGCTGTAGCTATGCAATATGTTCTCTCTTCTGCTCATCGTGACAGAAAAATGATTGAAGATGCTCAAAAGAGCGAAACTGCCGTTTAAAAAATTTATACATACAAAAAGTCTTCATTTTAACGAGGAAGACTTTTTATGTTTTAATTATGATTTTCAATTACCGAGTTGAGCATTTTAACAAATTCGTCTTTCACTTCGGGCGGTGATACAATTGTTGCACGATCACCCGGTGATGCAACCCAACCAAAAAACTGATGACTGACGGAACCATTTGTTTTTATGTAAAAGACAACCGCCCGAAAGTTATGGGTGAAATAGTTCGTCTTACAATTTGGTAAAAAAGGAGAATGAATGATGATAAAAACAGCAATAAATATGGGTTTTTACACAAGATACCTTGACATTAAAAAGGCAGCCGAGTACATTTCGAAGGCAGGCTTTACCCATCTTGACTATACACCACCACTTCGTGACGACAACTGGGAAAATATTATGAAAGAAGCTAAAAATGTTTTTGATTCCTACGGACTTACCGTTCATCAGACCCATGCTCCCTTTAACCGTTATGGCAAATATGGTGATAGGTTTAAGCTTTGTATGGACAGATGCGTGGAAGTGACATCCTATTTTGGTGCCGAATACATTGCGGTTCACGGAGATGAATTTGATTTTGAAAACATGACTTTTTCAGAAGATGCGGCACTTGAATATAATTATAATTTGTTTAAGCCCTATGTTGAGCAGGCTGAAAAAAACGGATATAAGCTTGCTTTTGAAACTGTTTTCGAAGACGGCTTTAAAAATCGACGTCGCTACACATCAAAAGCTGACGAGCTTCTCGGTCTCATAAAAGCCTTTGACTCAAAAAGTGCTGTTTGTTGTTGGGATTTTGGTCATGCTCATGTTTCATTTAAGAACACTCAGGCTGACGAAGTGCTGAAGCTTGGCTCTCTCATTGAGTGTACCCACCTTCACGATAACTGTGGCAACGATT
>JAFQBA010000082.1 GCA_017416845.1 Clostridia bacterium | reverse complement strand
ACACTGAAGACGCCTCAAACGGTGAATTTTCGGTATCTTTTGGCTTGTCGTCCTTGAAAGGCGAGTAGCCTTCCTGCGTCCTTCGCACCAAAAGCTACTCAAAAATTCATCCGTTTGAGGTCCTTTGGAGTTTTAAAATATAAATTTCGCCTTTAGTGTCGGTCGTTAAGGCTACTCCATGCACAAGCTGTTTTTCTGCATAGACAAATTTTTTATTAACCAATAAACGTCGTGTTGATGTTTTCATTATTGATATGTTTAATTTTTGATGGAGACACACCGGTCTCCTTTTTGATAAACGCACTGAAGTAGTGGACATTTTGAAAATTACATATGTCCGAGACTTCACATACAGAATAATAGCCTGATTGTAACAGTTCAATCGCATATTTAACTTTTAGATTGTTTATATATTTTTGAGGACTGACATTAAAATGTTTGTGAAAAAGTTTTCTTAAATATGTACATGAGATATTTGACATAGCGGCAAGCTTTTCTACGGATAAGTTTTCGGATGTGTAATTTTCGTGAATATAATCAATGATTTCACTGATTCTGTCATCGTTATGAGATGTTAAATGTTTTTGCGCATAATTGCGTTCTATATTTGTTATGAGCTTATAAAAAATGGATTTACATTCATATTCGTAGCTCAATTCTTTTTTGTGCCATGCCAAATATAATTCTTCAAATTTTCTTGCGAAATAAGGAGAATTTTGAGGCGAAAATGATGTAATTGTGTTTGGTAAAGGTGCATCGGTAATGAAATGTATAACAAAAAGATGCTCCTTGCCGGAAGTGAGAGTATATGGATAATGTGCAGGAACAAAAACAATATCGCCTGATTTGACAATTGTTTTTGTTGTATGATGATAAAATACAGCATCGCCATTTAAACGAAAAGATAGAGCATGAAATGGACGAACGCCGGAACTTTTGTTGGTTTTCTCCCAATTAAGTTCTAACAAAGAGATTATTTTTACATCAAAATCATTGGTATTAAAAAACATAAAATCACCCTGTACCAATTATATATTATCTCGTAAAATAATTCAACATAAAGTTTCGAAAATTATAAATAATCTTTCGATTTCTGTATGGAATATGGCTTTTAAATATGATACAATCACAACATAGTTCTTGAACGGGAATTTTAAAAACTACTACACTTTTTATACAGGGAGATGTTTTTGTGTCAATACTTATATTAAAGGCAAATACAGATATTGTAACATACGAAGAGGCTGCAAATGCCTTTAAAAATATGTATGAATCGGTAACCGGAAACACCATAGAAATCGGAGACGATGATGGCAAATCCGATCTTATCATTATTGGTTCGGATTCTGTAAATGACTTTGTTATGAATGAAGTTGTGAATCTGAGAATAGATAGCTTGGGTATAAGATACGGTACAGATGATTATTGTGTACGCTCTTATAACGCGGGAGACAGAAAAGCTCTTATTTTTGCAGGAGGAAGAGGGCGTTCTACACTTTATGCATTATACCACTATTTTGAAAAATATCTGAACTGTCATTATTTTTGGGATGGAGATGTGATTTGTCATAGTGATACCATACCTATGGATAACATTTTGCTAAAAGAGACACCTCGCTTTGATTACAGAGGTCTTCGATATTTTGCACATCGCGGACTCAAACGTTTTCAGGCAGAGCATTGGTCTTTTGAAGATTGGAAGCAGGAACTGGATTGGATGGTAAAGAAAAGATTGAATTTTTTCATGCTTCGTATAGGAATGGATGATGTGTGGCAACGTGCATTCCCCGATATAGTACCTTATCCCGAAAAATTTCGTACCATTGAAGGTGTTGATGCAAACGGATTTAATGACCGTTCAGATTTTTGGACGCTCAAATATCGCGGTCAGTTGAGAGAAAGAGTTCTGGCATATGCACGCAGACTTGATTTGATGTATCCGACGGATTGCGGAACGATGACCCACTGGTATAGCAGAACTCCAATTGAATTTCTTGATAAGAAAAAACCCGAATTTGCTCATCAGGATGGCAAGCGATACTGCGAGTCTGACACAGGTCGTGTGTGGGATTATATGAAAAAAGAAAATATGGATAATTATATGCATCTCACAGACACAATGGTTGAGGAATATGAAAAAAGCACAGAATTGTTTCATACCATAGGACTTGGCGAACGTACGATGTATCATGATTCTCAAAAGAATACTGCTGTAAAGCTTATTGCATATCGCAGAATTGCCGAAAATATCCGAAAAAGATATCCCTCATCAAAGCTGATGCTTGCAAGCTGGGATTTTATATCCTGGTGGAAGCCGGAAGATGTCCAAAAATTGGTTAAAGAGCTCGACCCCGAAAGAACAATTATTCTGGATTATACATCCGAAATCAACGAGCCAAACCCATGCTTTGAAAACTGGGGAGTTGTGGGTAAATTTCCGTGGATATTTGGCTTGTTTCATGCATTCGAATCAGAAAGCGAACTAAGAGGACCATATGACCACTCGGACAAAAGATTAAAGATTGCTGCAACTGATGAATTCTGTAAAGGTATGATTTTCTGGCCTGAATTATCACACAGTGATCCGATTGTTCTGGAGTACCTTGCAGAAAATTCATGGTCGCCGCTCAAAAAGACAGTTGAAGAAATTACTGCCGAATTTTGTAAAAACAGATATGGCAATAAATACAAACATATGAACGAATGTTGGCAAAAGCTTTTGCCGTTTATAAAGCTTGGTGATTGGAGCGGTTCTTGCTATAAGAAGGAAGATAACGGTGATTATGTGAAATTAGGCGGTGGGTGGTATGCACATAAGGATATTTGGACTAATTTGACATATTTTCTGGCGAATCGTGAATATGGCAATGTGGTTGATCATCTTCTGTATAAACTTTCTTTGACAAAACCACTTATGCAGGATATTGTCAGTGTATTGAAAAATCTGTCTATGCTTGGTAATGATTTAAACGATCAATTCTTGATGAGAGACAGTGTAGACATGACTCGGACAATTTTGGGACGTTTCATGAATTACCTGATAGTTTTGGCAATTAGTGAAAAATACAGCGAAGGAAAAGAAGAAGCAGATAAGATTATACGCATAGAAGAACTTAAAAAATGGTATATGTATTTAATGGATATGATGGGTGATTTGCTGAGTGTAAATGATGATTTTTCAATATATGAAACACTTTTGCACATACAAAGCGTTTCTGAGACAAATCCGAATTTTGAAACAACATTAAAAAGAAATATATATAATAATTATTGTACTCAACCTGCATATGAAATGGTGAGCTGCATTTTCAAAGAAGAGGGAGATATTGCTTTTGACTGGTTATGTTATGGTCCTTCAGACGGAACCAAACCGGATTTTACAGACCCGATGACCATGGTTGATGAAACATTTATGAAGACTCCTCTTAAAGATATGAAACCTGAAAAAACACCTGCTCTTTTCGAAATAATTTCGAAGGTGGCAAACGCTATTGAGGATTTACAAAAAGTAATTTGCAAATAAATTTGAAAGGATTTTGAAAAATGAGTTACTTTGCTGATAAAAAACTTTCCGTAACTCTCCCTGCGAGAGCAAAAAATACGGTGGTTGAAGAAATTTTGTCAAACATCACCTGCGGACTTGAATGGAACATAGGATATTCTCCTGACGATACTGTCATTACAATGGGCAGCGCCGAGAGTGCAGAGCTTTCGGATGGCGAATGTGTAACAAATGTTACGGATTTCGGTGTATATGTAAAAGGCAGAGATTATGCATCCGCAATCCGAGGTGCTTTGATGCTCTTTATGAAAACAAAATTTGATGATTCAAAAGAAGTATTCTTTCTGGAAAATGAGTGCAAAACTCACAGACCCACAATGGATTTCCGTGCAGTTCATATTTGCATTTTCCCTGAAACGAGTCTTGACTTTTTCAAAAAATGCGTTCGCTCTGCGGCACTTGTGGGCTTTTCTCATGTGATTTTTGAATTTTGGGGAATGTTACAATTTGATTGTTTGAAAGAGCTTTCGTGGCCCTTTGCTTTCACAAAGGATGAAATAAAAGAAATAGTATTTGAGGCAAATGCTCTCGGGCTTGAAGTTATACCGATGTTCAATCATCTCGGACACGCATCTTCGTGCCGTGCCATGAACGGTAAGCATGTTGTACTCGATCAGAAACCGTCCCTTGAATATATGTTTACTTCATACGGATGGGTGTGGAATATTGAAAGAGAAGATGTGAGAGAACTTCACAGGAAAATCAGAAATGAACTGATTGAATTATGCGGAGAAGGTAAATATTTCCACCTTGGTTGTGACGAAGCTTATTATCCTGCCGATGATCCTCAAAAAGCAATAGAAACCGTCGGTTATTTGAATTTTGTGTCCGAAGAACTGCAAAAATGCGGAAGGAAAGGAATAATATGGCACGATATGATGCTTTCTCGGGACGAAGCAGAAGGCTATGTGGCAAATGCTTCAACGGACTTTGCAAAAACCTTCCGTGACAATCTCACAAGAGAAATTATTATCGCCGACTGGCAATATGGGGTACATAATGAGCCCTGGAAATCATCACCTGTGTTTAAAAATGAAGGGTTTGATGTTGTGTGCTGTCCATGGGATAATCATAACAATATTAATGACGCAATTGATACTGTGAACGAAAACAAGCTTTTTGGAATAATTCACACAACATGGCACACCTTGTTTAAGGGGTACTCACGTTTAGTGTATGCCGGTATGATGTCTTATAATTCGGAATATAAATCGGTTTGTGAAATCAATTTTGCCTACAGTGCGCACGTTGCAAGAAAGGCGATGCCCTCTGCGGGTGATTATGAAAAAAGCGGCTGGTCAGAAAAGATGATGGGTCCGGGATTGGTATGATTAATTTTTTGTTTGCATTGATTTCGGCACTGAGCAATGTGAGTCAGAATGCTATCACAAAGTATGGAGCTTCAAAAATAAAAGCATCGGGCAATCTTAACTTTAATGCAATAAAGGTAAGCGGAGCATTTATCTTGTTTTTAATTTTGAATATTATGAATTTGTCAAGTCATGCTCCGACATACATCTACGGTTTGGTGTATGGAATTCTTCTGTTTGTCAGTACAATGTGTGGCTATTTTGCATTAAAATCGGGTCCCATGGCACTCACATCGCTTATTGTGTCATATTCTCTTGTAATACCCTGTGTTTACGGCGTGGTATTCCTTGGAGAAGTGGTGAGTGTGAAACGCGTTGCAGGCTTTGCACTGCTTGTGATTTCCCTCTTTCTTTTAAGAAAAAAATCCGAGGGCAAATCTTTTAATAAAATGTGGTTTTTGTTTGTGATTCTTACATTTTTCTCAAACGGCTTGGCTTCTGTATGTCAAAAAATGCATCAGACAGAGTTCCCCGGGCTTTTTTGCGGTGAATTTACGGTTGTGTCTTTCGGCGTGTGCACAGCTTTGTTTTTGTGTCTGAAAATTGTACGCAAAGAAAAACCCGACACTTGCGGCGTCGGGCTTTGGTGTGCACTCCCTGCAGGAATGCTTATGGGACTTAATAATTTTCTGACACTCACTCTTGCATCAAAGCTTGATTCGGCAGTGCTTTTTCCAATGCTTACAATTTTTTCGATGATTTTTAGTGTGAGTGTCTCAAAGCTATTTTTCAAAGATGATTTTTCAAAAGTACAAATGCTTGGTATTGTCTTTGGAGTGTGTTCGGTTTTGCTTATAAAATAGGGGACGAAATAATCCGGAATTGTCAAATCCCGTGTTCGGTTCGAAGCATCACTTCCTGTTGCATTTCGCAAGAAAGCTTCACAAAGTAGTCGCTGTAACCGCCGATTCTCACAACAAGATCACGGTGCCTGTCGGGATGCTTCACGGCATCTTCAAGGGTTTCCTTGTCGGTAACATTAATTTGTATTTCAAATCCGCCTCGTTTAATGTATGTTTTAACGAGGTTTTTCATTGTGCTTATGCTGTTTTCTCCAAGAGTTTTTTTGGAGAATTTCATATTCACTGCAACACCGCCGATGAGTTCGTGATGATCCCATTTTGTAGATGACAAAATGGATGCAGTGGGGCCTTTCATCTCTCTTCCCTGACAAGGACCCGAGCCGTCGCCAAGAGGAAATCCCGCTTTTCTTCCGTCAGGTGTTGCACCGGTTTCTTTTCCGAAACGCTCGTGCATTACCCAACAAAAAACACTCGGTATAAGCTGACTGTTTGGCAAAAATCCGCTATGTTTTTTGCATTCGCCCACAATGTGAGAGGTTATCATTTCAAAATAGGAATCAACCTCATCGATGTCGTTTCCGTATTTGGGCAGCTTGTTTAAAAGTCTTAACCTGAATGCTTCGTTGTTTTCAAAGTCAATATCGAGTATCCTTTTAAACTCGGCAATTGTCAATTCTTTGCTGTTAAAAACAACTTCTTTAATTGCAATTAGCGAATCCACAAGATTTGCAACCCCTACAAAGCTTGGCAAAATCCAGTTGTATTTTGCTCCGCCTTTTTCTATGTCGGTACCTTTTTTGAGGCAATCATTTACAAAGCAGGAGAGCAGGGGATTCATCGAATTTTCGACTCTGTGTCTGCGCAGGTCTGATTGTGTGTTATAATTATTCCTTATCTTTTCGTCGAGGCTTTCAAAAAGTTTTTCAAGGAGCGACTCAAAGGTTTCGTATTCACGGTCGAGAATCTCCAAAAGCAGAAGTGCCATATTTGTGTAGGGTGATGCAACCCACACGTTTGAAGCACCCACGGGGGTTATTTCGACGCAGGTTGAATGGATGTAGTTTCTTGCCTCCGATACGTCGACTCCATAATCAATAAGCCCTTTTGTGATTGTGTCGTCACCGAAAATTGCGGGATGAGAACAACCGTGAGATAATATCTCGCACGCCTTTTCAACATACTCATCGCCCATATCCTCGGTGTAGCACAGCCCCACAGCAGGATACACAAGACGTATATCATCCACAACCTGCATAAGCATTTTGGTAAGGTCGTTTGCCACAACTCTATCGTTTTCATATCTTCCGCCAACCATATAACCCGATGATAGACCGTTTGGTACACGGTTGTTAATCTGAATACCGAGACAGTCGAGCAAATCCTGAGCTTCATCTTTTGTTATTGCTCCGAGACTTAAGTCTTTTTCATAAAAGGGCATCAGATAGCGGTCGGGATGACCAAGCTGAAATTGCTGAGCACAGCCAAATCGGAATGGATTCATCGAGAGGCAAAGTGTAACAAAATGAACCGACTGCACCGCCTCATAAAAGCTTTCAGCAGGATATGCCGGAACTTTTTTGCATATTTCACTTATTTTTTCAAGCTCATTTTTTCTTTGGGGGTCTTTTTCTTCTTCCGCCATTTTTTTTGCACACAAAGAATAATTTTCCGAAAAAACTATAACCCCTTCAAGACATCTTTTGCAGGATTTGTAAAAAGGTTTCTTACTTTCATCGCAGTCTGCAAGAAAGGCGTCAATTTTATTTATTATTCCGTTGATTCCGTATTCAAGCAAAAGTTCATAGTCTATTGCCATATGTGAATCCTGACCGCCTCCGGCTTTTTTAAACATATCCCGGGCAAGCTTTGAGTAGGTGTTGTGCCACACGGTTTCGCTATCTGCTATCTTTCGATTGCATTTACCCACGATAAGCTCTCCGTTTGAAATTGATGGGGTTATATTAGATAATGCGTGAAAAAATGCATTGCCGTATTCTTCAAAGCTTGGTAAATCATTTGTTTCACCGAGAAATTTATAAAAACCGTAAAAGAATTCGTCATAACAAATGTCGTTGTTCAAAGCTTCGTTTCGAAGCATTTCAATTCTGTTCAATAGTATCACCTCATGTTTATTGCTGTTTGTCACTAAGTCAAATGTATTTTTATATAAGTATACTTGCATTATAACACAACATGTGATACAATAATAGTATAATGGTTCTGATTTTATGTAAAATAGTTTCAAACGGAGGGCTTATGGACATAAAATTCCACTGTAATCAAAATTCTAATTTTATAAATGACAATCAGATGGTCAGAGCATTTCTTTATTCCGATTACTCCATCGAACCCCACAATCACGATTTCTACGAAATGAACATAATCTTTGGCGGAAGTGGTATTCACTGCATAGGAAAAGAAAGCTTTATTGTTAAATATGGCGATGTTTTTATAATTCCTCCCGGTACTGTTCATGCCTATTATGACACCAAAAACCTTGATGTTTACCACATCCTTTTCAAAAAAGAGTATATCATTTTGAACAAGGATGAAGCAATGACTGTTCCCGGTTTTTTGCAGCTTATGGAGGTCGAACCTTTTCTTCGTCAGAACTTTTCGGGCGGGATGTATCTCAATCTTTCAAAATCTCAGCTTCTTCAGCTCAAACAGGATATATTTTTTATTGATGATGCAAATTTCATAGGGGAGAATTTTTATCCTTTGAAGAACCACACCCTGTGGAAAATACTTTATCTTATGTCAGATATGTTCTGCACTCAGACAAAAAGTAAGAAAACGACCAAATATGGTTATCATGAATCGCAGATTATGGAAACTCTTGAATATATTCACCAAAACTACGGCGAAAAAATAACGGTTCAAAAGCTTTGTGAATTGTCCCATTTGTCCCGCTCCACCTTTCTGAGGGCTTTTTCTGAGGTGTGCAATTGTACACCAATGAGCTATCTTTCGGATTACAGATGCAAGAAAGCCGTTGAAATGCTGTCGGAAGGTCGCTTTTCAAAAACCGAAACAGCACACAAATGTGGGTTTTATGATTTGTCTCATATGGAAAAAAATTTGGATAAAAGAAAATAAACCGCCTCGCAAGACGGTTTATAACTGATGTTTTAATGGTGGTGAATATCTTCCGCGTATTTTGTGGGGGATATTCCCATTATTTTTTTGAAATTTTTATTAAAGCTTGAATAGGAATCAAACCTCAGATGATATGCAATTTCATGCATTTTAAGCTTTCCCGATTTGATGAGTTCAATGCTTGCATCAATCTTTTTTCTACTTATATATTCTCTTATGGTCATTCCCATATTCTCGGTAAAAATTCTTGAAATGTATGATGCCGAGTAATTGAGATTTCTTGCAATTTCCGAAACCTTTGTTATTGAAACTGCATTTGCATCAATATATTTTACAATGTTAAATACTGTGCCGCTTGGGATCTCGGAATCCGAAAGCTTTGGCGAAATGAGATATTCCGAGGTGGCTTTTGCAATGCGGTAGGTGTTAATCAGCACAATTTTTGCATATGAACCGTAAATTTCGTCGCTGAAATTGCTTTCGGAATAAAGCTCGTTAACAAAATGATTGAGAAATGTGAAAATAACACCGTTGTCTTTGAAAACTTCCGATTTTGTTTTGGAATAAAAGCTTTCAAGCTCTTTTAATTCTTCGCTGTCTTCCTTGGTGGTTATAATGTCAAAACCAAAATATGTGTATCTGAGTCTTTCATTTCCCTTGACAACAATGCGGTGATTGTAGCCTTTGGAGCAAATGTGAATGTCACCTTGTTTCACGTTTAATTTTTCACCGTCAACATAAATGGTTGCTTCTCCGGAGGAAATGTAGCTTATTTCGTTGCAGATGTTGTCGTGCTCAATGATTTCGCCACCCTGCTCCATGATGTTTTCGCCGATCTGATAGAGCCTGATATATCCGAACTGAAGCGGAATATCAAGGGTGCCTTTTGACATGGTGTAGGTCATACCCTTGCTGTATATGGCGGGATCCATAGCTTTTCCTCCTTTGTTCAAAAAATATTATAAAAATTATGCGGATAATTTTTAGCTGTTTATATGTGATAATTATACCTTAGCAATTTTTAAAAGTCAAGAAAAAACATTGCCTTTGGCTCTATTAGTCAAATTGGAATATCTTAAAGGTAAAATCTACCCATTGCTGAAAAAAATATTTTGTATATAATATAAGTATAAACTGAGATAAGAGGTGGTTTTGTGAAAAAATTATGTCTCGTGCTTCTGGCTCTTTTGCTGTTGGTTCAATCATTTCCCGTGCTTGCGGCTGAAGATACAAAAGTCATGGCAGTTGAATATTTTTTTGACGAAGACTTTGACACTTCTCCCCTTGGCGGAGAACCTGAAAAGGGAACCTGCAATTCTTCTGGGAACAAGCTTTATGTCACAGAGCTTGATTCTCGCGAAGGCAGAGTCCTCAAATATGAAACAACCGGGGCAAGCGGATATTACTATCAGCATTCTGTTTCCCCAAAAAACGGTCACATCATAATGGAATTTGACATGATGTATGAGGATGTGGGCTTTGGCAACGGAACAATGAGACTTTGTTTCAAGGATTCGGTTAACACCGAAATCCTCATTGCCAACATCAACCCAAACCGTGAGCTGGTTCTTCCTTCGGGCGAAGCGGTGGCAAATCTCACACCGGGAAAGTTCTATAGCTTTTGCATAGACATCGATATGGAGAGTTACACTGCCGACATCTACATAAATCAGCGAAAAAGAGCTTCGAATGCAGCTCTTTCTCAAGGGTTTAAAGGCGTTAAAATAATTCGCTATCACCTGTTTATGCTCAAAGAAGGGGAGTACCCCAATTTCTATTTTGACAACATCAGAGCCTACGGTGCCGAAGAACCAATTTTCAAATATGAAAAACGTACCGGGCTTAAAGCAGATGACGGTTCAGATCAGATTTCAGCATCTGCAATTGCCCTTGATGAAGATGTTGAAAAATATATGGCTGATACCGTGGCGCTTTATGCAGGGAAAAACAAAATTGCCATAGATGGCACACCGCAGTATCTTGACCCCTCAAATAAAGATGTTTCGGTGTTTATTGAATCGGGACGTTCATATGTTCCCATAAGGTTTGTAAGTGAAGCTCTCGGCTACAGTGTCAAGTGGGACGATTCATCACGCACAGCCACAATTTCCGACGGCGCAACAACAGTGACACTTGTTGACGGAAGCTATGATATAAATGTCAACGGTGAAAATTCCAAAATGGACTCTGCACCTCTTTTAAGAGACGGCAGAATGTTTATTCCCGTGAGAGCAGTGTGCGAAGCCTTCGGCAAAAAGCTTACATATGACAAATGCGGACTCATTGTTATAGCAGACCGTGAAAATTTCTTTAACTTCAGAGATGACATCGGCATTTTCAGAAGTCTTTCGGGCAAGCTTGCCTTTGAAGATGTTAAGGGAAGCGAAATGGTTCAGACTCTCAAAGAAAATTTTGAGGGCAATGAGCATCCAAGACTCTATATAACAAAGACAAGCCTTGAAAAAATCAAATCCGACATTGGTACAAATGAATACATGAAACAATGGGCATCAAGTGTCTGCGCTTCGGCAGACAACCTTTGCAAAAAGGATGTCCTAAAATATGAACTCCGTGACGGCACAAGACTTCTTGCTGTTTCACGTGATGCAAAATCATACATTGAGACGCTTTCCTTTGCCTATCTTATTTCAGAGGATTCAAAATATGCCGACAGGGCAATCAAGGAGCTTATGAATCTTTGTTCCTTCCCCGACTGGCATCCACGTCATTTCCTCGACACAGCCGAAATGATGCAGGCTGTGGCTGTTGGTTATGACTGGCTCTATGATGTTCTAACCCCCGAGCAAAAAGCAACAATCAGAAATGCTCTTGTAAAATTCGGTCTTGAAGAAATAATGAAAGACTACACCAATGACCCTGCAAGAGACAGGGGTAACAAGTGGACACTCATTGCAACTCCCGACAACTGGAATCTTGTTTGTAACGGCAGCGCAATAATCGCAGCCTTTGCCATTGCAGATGAAGAGGAAGTGCTGGCAACAGCGGTGATTGATGCCGGTATGAAGGATATCCAAGATGCAATACTTATGTACGGTCCTGACGGTGCGTGGTTTGAAGGACCCGGCTACTGGCAGTATGCCACAAGCTATTATGTTAATCTTATGGCGTGTCTCAAATCTGTCTACGGACACACCTTTGGCTACATGGACACCCCCGGCGTTGCCGACACAGGCTATTACATTAACGCCCTTTCAAGCAAAAGCGGAGTGTTTAACTTCCACGATTCATCGGTGAGCCGTGTCAACGCTCCCGAACAGTTCTTCCTTGCGGAGAATTCAAATGACGGAGGACTTGCCGAGCTCAGAATTAATCAGATGAACGAAGGAAAGCTCAACGGTACTGTGAGAGACCTCATCTTCTACAATCCCGATTTCGCGGGTGCAAAGCTTAATATGCCCCTCGATTATTACTACCGTGACACAGAGGTTGTGACAATGAGAAGCAACTGGACCGAAAACAGCTCCATATATGTGGGTTTTCATTCCGGTAAGATTGGTGTAACTCATGGTCAGATGGATATGGGTGAGTTTGTCATAGACGGCTATGACACCCGCTATGCAACAGCCCTCGGTGCCGAAAGCTACAACCTTGGTGTAAGCACCTGGGATCTTTACCGAAACAGAGCCGAAGGTCACAACACCATCGTGCTTAACCCCTCCGATGACGGCGGTCAAAAAACCTCCGGAGCAGGAGTGTTTGAAAAATTCGAATCAAACCCGGGCTCGGTTATGGCAATTACCGATATGACAAGTGCCTACGACAATATGGCAGACAGGGTAGTGCGCGGTATGAAGCTTACCAATAACCGTTCCAACATAATAATTCAGGACGAAATAAAAACAAAAGCGCCTTCCGATTTTTACTGGTTCCTCCATTCCGAATGTGACATATCTGTTGCAGAGGACGGAAAGAGCGCACTTATCAAAGGTAAATTCAAAGATCTTTATGTGTATCTGCTGCAGGATGTTCCCGGAACATTTTCCCTTATGGAGGCTCAGCCTTTTGAAGCATCACCGGTTGTTCCAAGTCAGAACAAAAACCTCACCTTCAAAAAGCTTACCTTCCATGCCGAAAATGTTACGGATATGACTCTTGCCATAGGAATGGAATTTATCTTCCCGGGTGAAGACACCAAAAATGTCTACAGACCCACTGTGGTTCCTCTGGAAAGCTGGAAGCTTGATGAATCAAAAGCAACCGCTAAACCGAGTCTTACAGACCTTAAGGTTAACGGCGAATCAATCGAAAACTTTGACCCCGAAACTTTAAATTATACCTACAGAATGAAGTATGACGATCCCGATCCCGTTATAACGGCTGAAGGTGACGGAAAAATTGAAGTCATCAATCCCGAAGACTTCCCGGGATTTGTATTTGTAAAAATAAAATCCGCTGATGATGAGCAGGTTTATGAAACATATGCAATCAAGGTTATTCAGGAGGTTCTCTCCGAGGCACCTCCCGGACTTCGCACAATGAGCATAGCCTCGGTTGTTGCAAGCTCCGTTCCACAGCCTGAAAACAGTGCCGAAAATTCCATCGACGGCAATCTCGACACACGTTGGTCGGCAAAGGGCAATTCCGACATCGTCTTTGACCTTGGCGAAATTCAAAAGGTTTCTCACCTTGGCATTGCAGTGTATCAGGACAGACTCGACGGCAGAAAGCAGTTCTTTGAAATTCACGTTTCAAAGGACGGCGAAAACTACACAAGAGTGTATAGCGGTGAGTCAAGCGGCACAACAATCGAAAAAGAAATATTCCCCATAACACCTTCCGATTGCAGATATGTAAAAATAGAATGTAACGGTACAAATATTGGCGAATGGAACTCCATTACCGAAGTTTCGGTATTCGGACCTTGATGATGGAAGAAAGGAGGAATAACACATATGAAATTAAGATTACAAGCACTGCTCATGGCTTTGACCTTTGTTTTGGCATCTGTTGGTTCAACGGTAGCATTGGCGGAGGATTTTACACCATCGACGCTGTATGAACTAAGCGGATTTGAAAATTTTGAAGGCTACAGCGATACCTTGAACGGCAAATGGAGCTGTGCATCAAATGCCGACGTGGATGCACCAAGTGTTATAACAGCAGGCGGCACTAAGGCATATGAAGTATATGCAGACACATCGCTTAGGCACGAAACATACCTTTCGGCAGACTATGACCCGTCAAAAATGACAACAATGATTTTGGGTTTTTCGTTTTGTATTGATGAGCTTGCAAGCAGTGCCTACATAACATTCAGAACCGGAAAGCATAGCGGCACGTGTTTTAAATTGTCGACAACCAAAAAACTTATTCTGGGCGACAAAACAATGGATTTTGTTTTTGATACCGATGAATGGTATGAGGTCATAATTGAGCAGGTTCCCTCAACGGGGTATATCAGAGCACACATTAAGAGTGCAGATACTGATGAAATTCTCGAAACAAATTACACGGTGTCCGAAAGCACCAAGGAGGGTGCAAGACTTTCGTTTATTGCCGATAAGGTAAAAACGGCAGGTGGTGTTACAAAGGTTTATTTTGATAATCTGTTTGTCTATGGCTCCGACAAAACACCAACCTCATATGCTCCCGCACCCGATGCTAAAGGCTATGACTTTGAAGACTTCGTTTCATCGGAGGACGGCCTTACTTTCCCCGAGGGCATTGCCGACGACAACGCAAACACCGAATATATCAATGTATATGCCGATGAAGGGTGCAATTCTGAAAAGAGCTTAAAGATTGTTTCAAACACACCAAAGAAATATCCCACGCTTCGAACCAACATCGGTTCATTTTCGGGTAAATCCGTTCTGGAATTTGACTACAAACCCACCGAAGAGTCACGTCCGAGGTTTGGAATACGAGGAAACACCAAGGCAAACAAAGGTGTGGGTGCAACAGTGAGTATGTTTGCAATGTATGATGGGGGAGAGCTGATATTTTGCGGACCGGGAGGAGCGTTCAAAGAAAAAGAGAACAACGATGATGTTTTAATCGGTGTTCTCACTCCAAATGAGTGGCATCATTTCAAATTCAATTTTGACACCGATGCCTACACCTTTGACCTCACCGTAACAGGCGATTCTCTTGAAAACCCTCTAACTCTTTCAGATTCCATCCCCGTGAAGTCAACCTATGAAAACACCTACATAATCAAACAGCTTGATATGTTCTATTTTGGTGAAACATCGGTAGACTACATCGATAACATTGTTTTTCGCGATGCCAACACCGTTGACGGTGTGGTTAAAATAACTCCATCCAACTGCGAAATTACACCTGATACAAACACCGTTGATGTGGTGTTTACGGGAAATGTTGAAGATATCGTATCGGATGCAATGTACAAGATTAACGGAAGTACAGAAGGTTTTACAACTGCTGTTTCGGGAAACACTGTTTCAATTGTTTTTGACACTCCTCCCGAATTCGACACCCACTATCTCCTTGAGGTGTGCGGCATCGGAAAATCGGGCAATGAATTTTATATGTCAACGGCACTTCGCACCGCTAAAAAGCTTGATATTCAAGGGATGCGGTACGAACAAAGCACAATTCAAAGCGGAGAGATAAACGCAGGTGCATCGGTCATTTCGAATTCTTCGGAATACTCAAAGGCAATGCTTATGACCATTGTATACGAAAAAGCTAGCGGCAAGATGGTCAGTGTTTCCATTGACGAAAAGGAGCTTTTGTGCGGCGTGAAAACAGATTTCGCATCTTCGGTAACTGTTCCCGAAAGTAGCGAAAACTACAGGGTAATAACCTATCTTTGGGACGGCATCGGTGATATGAACACTCTTTGTAAACCAATAATTTTGGAATAAATTTCAAATATAATAATCAAAGGAGAGATTTATTATGAAAATGAAAAAAATAATTGCACTTGCATCATCACTTTGTATGCTTGCATCGACCACTGCGTTTGCAGAGGAAACTGCAAATGTAAGTGCCGACACTAATTCATCAGCACTTATTGCATACAACGATTTTGAGGATTATGAAATCGGATATGAAATGGGTAATGCAGACGGCTATAAATACGGCGGTTCAAATGCAACAACTACCGTGGATAAGGCTGATGTTGTTTTGTTTGACGGTAGTAAAAGGATTGAAATGTCATCGTCGAATGCAAGCAGAACAGAAACAAAAATTACTCTCGATAACCTTGCAACAACCAAAACGATTGTTACCGGATTTTCAATTTACGTGGATGAACAGATAGATGCGGCATATGCCAATATAAGAACAAACGGCATTGTTGTCAGTGATACATTCAAGTTAAGTGCCGAATCAAATCTTGTACTCGGAACAACATCAACCGGTGTCAAATTTGAAAAAGATACATGGTACGACATTGTTGAAGAAATAGATATGGAAACCGGTGACATAAAAGCATATGTCAAAGGTGGGAGCACTGACGGTCTCTTTACGGGGGAAGCCACTGTTTCTTCTTCGACAGAAACAAGATATACCTTTATTATCGATAAAGCGGCTGCAACCGATACAGGTATGACAAAAATATATATGGATGATTTTTTTGCGTATTCAATTTCCAAAACTACCACTCCTGCCTATACCGGGAAATGTTTAGATTTTGAAAACTTCGTACATAGCGGTAATGCTGCGTCTCCTGCGTCGGGCATGACAATGAGTAATTCTCAGCATACAGAAGTTTCAAAAGTATATGATGAAGAAGCCGGCAATTGCCTGAAATTTGACATTATCACAGCAAGCAAGTATCCCGAGTTAAGAATGGCTGTTGATAGCAGCGGTATTTCCGGTGAATCTGTTCTCGAATTTGACTACAAAGCTTCTTCGGGAAGCAGAGCCTATTTCAGCGTAAGAGGTAGCGATTCTGCAGGGAAGACTGTTAGTTCCAGTTTGCGTCTTGTTCAGCTTCTTGCAGGCGGAAAGGTTAAAGTAAACAGCAGAAATGCCGATGACACCGCTAATGAATCGATTGAAATGTCAGAGACACTTGTTGCTGATACATGGTATCACTATGTGGTGAAAATGAATACAGATGATAAGACATTGAGCGTAACCATATCTGCTCCCGGTAAAAATACAATTACCTATAGCGGTAAAATGAATGAATCAACAGTTTACAGCATAAAAACTTTTGAGATTTTCAGCTACGGCGCACCTGTACACTCCGATTATCTTGATAATGTTATTTTCAGATCCTGTGATACCCCCGTTGCCTTTTGTGACAGTACACTTGAAAAAAGTGCTATTGTAAAAAATGATAATAAAGTAACATTTTCTCTTAACACTGCATTTGCAACTTCAATAACAGATTATTGCTTTAAAATCAACGCAACAGAAGTTACCCCTGTTATTTTTGGTAACGTTGCAACCGTAACACTTCCGGAAACTGTCGGTGCAGGTGATTTTTGCTTTGTTGAAGCATCTTGCGTGGATGCAGACGGCAATTCGGTTTATGCAGTGAAACTTTTAAATGTTGTAGATGAAATTGTTATTTCCGATTTTGCATATGACACCGAAGCATCCGACGGCACAGTTGGTGCAACTGCAAAGGTTCTTTCAAATTGTGACGATTGCACCACAGCTGTTTTAATCACCGCCATTTATGATGCCACATCAAATGAACTCATCACACTCACCAGTGATGATGCAGACCTTACCGTTGGCACAGCGGCAACACTTTCAACAAATATCAAACTTCCCGAGAACACCTCTGATGTTAAAGTTGTTTCATTTATCTGGAAAGGGCTTACAACTTCAATAGCTCCTCTTTGTCAGCCTCTTCCGCTTCAGTAATAACGGAGAGTAATTATGAAAAACAGACTATTAATTGCAATACTTTTATGTGTGCTTTGTTTCGCATCTGTCCCATGTTTCGGGGCAGATGTGAACACCGCAATTGATTTTGAAACCTCAAAATTAACCGTTTCGGGAAAAATTGACGGTACACAGGGCAAACAAATAACCGTTCAGGTGCTAAACCCCGGCAAAACAGAGGATGATGTAGTCGGTGCAGACCTTGAAAGCTTCTTTGATGTTTTTGCAAACGTGGGAGAAACAACCGCAGATGAAAACGGAAGCTTTTCATATTCCTTTGAGCTTGGCGATAAGTCGGGCTTCTACAGTGTGCGTCTGCGTCCCTCGGGCGGTGACATTATTTATCTTGAAAAATGCGTTAAATATGTGACCGAAACCTTTGAGGCAGATTTTCTAAAGAGCTTTGCCGATGCAGATCCGGAGGGCAAAATTGAAGTCTTAAAGTCCAATGCGGAGATTGCAGGCATCGATATATCTGTTTTTGAAGCACTTGAAGAAACAGAGGAAAATAACGAAAAAGAAAAAGTTGTGACACTTATGGGCGAAAGCTTTGATTCCCTTGATGACTTTGTTTGTAAATATGAGCTTTCACTCCTTACTCACACTCTGAACAAATCAGACAAAGAAAATGTAAGTGCAGTAATTCTTGATGAATACAAAGACACCTTAAAGGTAGCCTGTGAGGTTATGACCCTTTATGATGAGTACATTGACGACGAGGCAAAAGAAAAAATTGTTAAAGATTTGACTGCCAAAGATTATGATGACACAGAGGATATGCTTAAAGACCTTGGCGACAAAATCGTCCTTGAAGCAGTTTCCGGTCTCGGCAATTCCTCAAGACTTGAAACCGTGTTAAAAGAATCCGAAGCTTGGCTTGATGCAGATTTTTCCGACTATTTCAAGCTTAAGAAAAAATCATCGGTCAACTTAGCCGTTGCCGGCAAAAGCTTCGACACAACCGAAGAGCTTTGCAAAGCAATTAACAAGGCTGTTGCCAAGGCAGATTCCGATTCTGATAAAGGTTCATCGGGCGGTACTTCAACACCGATTTCGGGAGGAGGCAAGGGTTCTTCGGTTTCTCTTCCTTCAGCTCCGGTTGTGACTCCGCCTGTAGATTTGCCTCAGGTCGAAGCTTCTTTCAATGACCTTTCGGATGCACTTTGGGCAAAGGATGCCATTGAAGCACTTTTTGCTAAAGGCATCATAAACGGAACAGGCAACGGAAGCTTTGAACCCTCAAGAAACATAACAAGAGCAGAATTTGTAAAAATTCTTGTGGAGGCTTTCTTTGATGTGGATTCGAGTGCCGATGAGGGCTTTGATGACGTTTCGGACTCCCACTGGTTCAAACCCTATGTTGCAACCGCACTAAAGCTTGGCATTGTAAAGGGAACATCCCAAACCATTTTTAGTCCCGATCTTCCCATAACCCGTCAGGATATGGCTGTTATGGTTGCCAACAGTGCAAAGGCGGCATCAATTGATCTTCCGTCTGCCAATCCTGCACTTTTTGCAGATGACGGTGAAATTTCCGATTATGCCAAAATTCCGGTTTACAAGCTTTATGTAAATTCAATTATTTCCGGATATCCCGACGGCACATTTGCTCCCAAGGGCAATGCCACAAGAGCACAATGTGCAACTCTTGTATACAAATTAATGCAAAAGACGGAAGGAGTGCAGTGATATGAAAGCAATATTAAAAAAGACTTTTGTTTTTATTCTGACTCTTTCCTTTGTCATTGCATCTGTTCCCTCTGTTACCCTTGCAAAAACACAGGTGGCAGACTGCCAAAAGGAATTTGAGCTTCTTCAAAGTCTCAATCTTATTTCTTCCGATTTTGCCGAAAGCTTCAAACCGTCAAAAACCATGTCAAGAGGGGAGTTTGCTTCTCTTTGCACAAGTGTTTTAAACCTCAAAGACTTTGACGGCGCAGCCGACATTCCGAATCCCTTTGCTGATGTGCTCGATTCATACCGTTACTATGGCGATATTCTGGAGGTATATTCCTTCGGGCTTATGTCGGGCGATGGCACTGGCAAATTCAACCCCGATGAAAAGATTACAGCTGATGCTGTTATAAAGGTTGTAAGCTCTGCTTTGGGTTATGATAAAATGGCATCTTCCTACGGTGGCTATCCTTACGGTTACCGCAAGGTTGCCAACGAGTGCAAAATCCTTGACGGAGCCGTTTTGGAGGGTGAATATATCACAAGTGCCGACATTATCATTATTTTTGCCAATGCTTTAAACACCAACATTTTTGATATCGAATCCGTAAGCGGTGACAGTGTTGTGATGGGAGTGGACGAAAACAAAACACTTCTTTCTCTCTATCACGGCATAAGAGGCTACACCGACATTTTAAATGCAGTATACGGCAAACAGACTGTAGATGGTGACGTAGCCGAAAAAAATCAGGTAATGCTTGGTGACAGGCTTTACAAGGTTTCCGCTGGCAAAAACTATGCTTCTCTTTTTGGTCACAAGGTTGATTTTTATGTTGACACAGAGTCCGAAGATGTTGTTGCCATAACAGACAGACACGGTGAAAATTCATCTGTTGAACTTCTTGTGTCAGATGTGGAAGAATTTACCGACACAAAACTTACATACTATGATGAAGCTTCAAACAAAGAAAAAACTCTTTCGATTTCAGGTTCTGCCACAGTTGTCTACAACGGCAGACGCTGTGTTGACTATTTGAAATCCGACTTTACCGAGGGTGACGGAAAAATTGTTCTTATAGACAATAACGGTGACAGAAAGTATGACATTATCGACCTTATGAAAAATGTTAACTACGTTGTCAGCTCCGCAAGCTCTGCAACCGAAACCGTGTATGATATGTACGGAAACGGCAGTCTTTATCTTGGTGACCTTGACAATGTGGTGTTCGCCGATGAATTTGGTGAGACAATGAATCTTGACGAGCTTTTTGAATATGATGTTCTCTCCGTTTGTCAGAGCAAGGATAAGCTTGTTACGAGCATAACCTACTCAAACACCGAAACCGAGGGCATGCTTTCAAATGTCAGCGGAAAATATGCAACCGTTGGCGAAAAACGCTATGTTGTTGCAGAAAATTTCAAAAATGAAATTTTAAACATTCCTCCCCATTCCGAAGGTATTTTTGTTCTTGACATAAACGGCAGTATAGCATCCTTTAAAAGCTTTGCAAAATCCTACTGTTTTGGCTATGTGGTGGGAATAAACAAAACGAACACCCTGGATTCAAGTGTAAAAATAAAGATTTTAAATTCAAACGGAGAATACGAAATTTTCGAAATTTCGGATAAACCCATGCTCGACGGCAAAAAGGTTACAAAAGAGGCTGTTTTGTCAGCTTTGTCCGACGGCGAAATGACAGTTCAACAGCCACTCAGATACCTTGAGGTTTCCGGTATTCTAAGATCTCTCGACACTCTTTCCGAGGGTACAAATCATCCCGATGATGATTGTTTCAAGGTTTTCTACAAAGGCTACAACGATTCAAACGGCAAACTGAAAAGTCTTGAATATAACTCAAAGCAGATGATTTTCGGCGGAAAGGTTGCGGTAAATGATGCAACAAAAGTTTTTGTGGCATCGGCGCAGTATTCTTCAAATGAGGAAGATTTTAGTGCAAAAACCCGTTCAATGTTTACAAATCAGACTTCATATTACATAAACGCATTCACCGACAGCCCCGATTCTCAGTTTGCCAAGGTTATTGTGTATTACGGCACGGCAAAAAGGGTGGGAAGCTCCAACGACTTTATGCTTGTAGACACAATCAGCCGAACTCTCAATGAGGAAGGCGATGAGGTCTACAAAATCTCTGGACTTCGCGGCGGCAAATATGTTGAGTATCCCGTTTTGGAAAACTCCATTATAGATGATCTCAAATCAATTGTTCCCGGAAAAACCGATAAACATCACACCCTTAAATGCGGTGATGTAATTGAGGCAGGGGTAAATGCAACCACAGGCAATATAACTGCAATCTACCTTTATTATGACGTTGATTCCGCTTATGCGCGGGGTGAGGTTGCAATTGGAGATAAACTCGATTCGGATAACCGTACCCTTAAGGCAAATGTATATTCTGCCGACGGAAGCAATTTGTGGCTTACTCAAAATCCCCTTGATGAATCGGGAACAGAGCTTTCTATAGACGATATCGAGTCAATCAATGCCGGGCTTTACAAAATCTATGTGTATTCCGAAGACAGAGGAAAGCCTGAGGTAAGAGTCGGAACTCTTTCCGATGTTCTTGATTATAAATCAGCAGGCGGCGATTTTTCGAAAGTGGTTACATTTACCGATGATGCAAATCCGGGATTGTTAGTAGTTTACAGATAAATTGGAGTTTATCGGTGACGTAAAAAAAGTCCAGACCGCAAAAAGGCAATAAAATAATTTTAAAAATAGTGATAATATACATCATAATTTGAAATGATTTCAAATAGGTTGAAAAATATCCCTGCAAGATATTTTT
>JAFQBA010000081.1 GCA_017416845.1 Clostridia bacterium | reverse complement strand
TGTGGTATTTGACGGATGTCAGATTATTGAAAATAATGCAGAATGCGGTGGCGGAATATGGAATAACGGCGAAGGATTGCTCGAAATCAAAAGCGGTAATATTTCAAAAAACACGGCTTCTACTGACCCGTATAATGACCCTGACGGACGAGGCGGCGGTATATGGAATAATGATAATGGTATTATCAATATGACAGGCGGAGAAATCACATTCAATAAAGCCGCAGCAGGCGGAGGTGTTTGGTGTACTAACGGAAGTGACTTCCGTATGTCCGGCGGTGTTATTGCCGAAAACGAAGCATATCAGGCAGGCGGCGGTATATATATTCAAAAGTCAGATGAAACGTCTGTTCCCGGTAAATTCACTATTTCAGGAGAAGCAGGTATTGTTCTTAATTATTGCTACGGTCCCGGTGGCGGTGCGTATGTAAAAGGTATACTTAATTTTGAGGGTGAAGGAGAAATCACCGGAAACCTTTCTACATCTGAGGAGTATATTGACATCGCTGTAGAACCAAGTGCGGTAATCAACAGAAATACGTCTATGCCTACTCAGTTTATGGATGTTGCTCCCGATTCATATTTCCTTGAGCCTGTAAAATGGGCACTTGAAAATGGCATAACATCCGGAACGAGTGATGTGACTTTTTCGCCCGATGATACATGCAATATTGCACAAATTCTTACATTTCTTTGGCGTGCAGCAGGAAGTCCGATACTAAAAGAGAATGAAATGTTTAATTATGCGGATGTAAAGGAAACTGATTATTTCTATATGGCTGCTCAGTGGGCAAAGAAAAAGGATATGGTAGAGCATTATGCCCTTTATCCGAACTATTCCTGCAATCGTATGATGTCGGTGTATTATATTTGGTGTGCGGCAGGAAGGCCTGAGTGCAAAACACCGCTCAAATTCGCAGACACACAAGAGCAGAAATATGAAAAATATTACGAAGCTATTGCATGGGCAGTAGAAAATGGTATTACATACGGAACGAGTGAAACGACATTTGGTCCGGGAAAATCATGCACTCGCGCTGAAATTGTTACATTCCTTTGGAGAGCAGCTTCAAAAGGATTAATATAATTTGTCAAAACGGCTTTACACATAGACAAAAAAGTTAATTTGAAGTAATTTATTATGAAAAAACTTTAAAATTTTTTATTTTTTCAAATCAACGTTTTAGTTGAATTCTCAACCAAAAGTTAAACACGACCTTTATTTGCTTGATAAAACAACAAAAAAATTTTACTGTGGTTATTGACGTGGTCAAAAAACTAGCGTATAATGGGTTATGTTAACATTGAGACTCTGTTCCCCACAATGAAGACACTCTCCGACAAATAAGCTTGCAAAGCAAGCGCAATGAGTTGTTAGCGAGCGTAGAAGACAAATAATAAGCCCTTTTGCGGATTTGCAAAGGGGCTTTTTGACTATTTCAATGAATCAAAAATCAGCAGTTTGCATAATTTCTTTTTCATTTTCATAGCGTATTCAACCGCAATCCCTGTTTCGCTTTTGGCTGATATTCGGTTATTTTCAGATAATTTCGCATTGAGCTAATCGGTCACCAATATTTTCCGATGACCGAGAAAACAGCAAGTTTTTAAAAATCACCATATTCATAGGCAAAGTTATTGATTTGTAGCAGATATTGGTGTATAATAAAAAAGTGAGATGTATACTGTGAGTAAAGTACATAAAAAATAATGAATTAGATAGAAGAATAAGCTTGATATTTTCTGCTTTTGCAGTTAATATATAAGTTTTAAAAAGGAGAAAAAAGAATATGAAGAAAATTTTAAGTGTGTTATTAATTGCTTTTTTGCTCATGCAGTTTGCATGCATAACTTCTTTTGCGGAAGATGTTAATGTTTTTCCGCCTCAAAGACCGTCAGTGGGTAATATGAAGGTTGTGGTGGGTGAGCCTAATTTCTCTGATGGAATTTCAATCGTCGCACTTCGCACAAACGGAACAATAAACTATCTTGAGGATTTGACCTATGGCTCTACAGTTAAAGAAAATTCAAAAGCTGTGCTTTTCGGATTGTCTAATATCGTAGATATTGCATGTTCCGATGAGTATATTGCAGTACTGAAAGATGATGGAACTGTCTTTACAAGTGAAGACAGCTTCAGAATCGGGAAAGAGCTTTTTGAGGATGCCGGTTCATGGACCGATATTGTTGCAATAGATTGCGGTCGTGAACATTTGGTAGGATTGAAGGCAGACGGAACAGTTGTTAGTGCAGGAACAAACGATAAGGGGCAGTGCAATGTTTTGGGTTGGAGCAATGTTTCTAAGATTTATGCTTATGATGACACAACCATTGCAATCAGAAAAGACGGCACTGCATTGGTATCCGGTGAGATTGGTAATTATTCAAAGCTTGCCAAAGAAAAGAACATAAAGGATGTTTTTTGCGACTATCGGAATCTTGCAGATGTTCAAAACTTCGAAGTGTTAAGAAATGACGGTACAATAAGTGCCACAAATTTTGCCAAAGTAAAAGATGGTGAAGTGGTTGGACTTGGAGGAGAATATACAGAAATTGATATAACCGCTTTACTTAAGCTGCTTGGATATACAAATAAAATAACATCCTTCAAAGTCGCCGGCGGTTCAGCATATTATTTCATTGATGAGTTTGGCGATTTTTACTCATTGACAGATTATTCAAATTCATTCAAGCCGTGGAAACTGGAAAAATTACAAGAAAACATAGTAGGATTTGCTCTGGATAAATTCGACTACTATGCATGGGACGAGAACGGACGGATTTGGTCTGATGCTTATGCATTCACATCGGACGATTGGATTTTGACCACCAACATTACATACAACGGAGAAAAAATAGATTCCGACGTTGCTCCCTATGTCAAAGACGGCAGAACTCTTGCTCCCATCAGAGCGATTCTGGAGGCACTCGGAATGACAGTTAACTGGGACGGAACTACGCAGACTGCAACAGCAGTCAAAGCGGATGTATCCATAAGCATTACAATCAATTCAAACATTGCAATTGTAAACGGCGAACAGAAAATGCTGGATGTTCCTGCAGAAATTACAAACGGAAGAACCTTTGTTCCCGTAAGATTTTTCGGTGAAGCATTGGGAATGAATGTGGATTGGGACGGATACACAAAAACAGTTATTATCGAATCAAAGTAAAGGTATTAAAATCAAGTATAAATTGATTATATTGCCGTGCAAAAATGCACATGGTTTTTAAGAAAAGCGGCTCCGCACTTCCGCCCGCAGGCGGTGCGGCTAAGCCGCTTTTTGTATAATGTGTTACACTCAGCCTTAGCAGATTGGAATGATTAATAATGCAAAAGTATAGATTTCTTCCGGCAATTGTTTTGTTATTTATATGCAGCATATGTGTTTCTTTTTCAGTGTCGGCTGCCAAAGACAGCGATGTTGTCGTAAGCTTGCAGATTGATGACCCGATAATGGAAGTAAACGGTACGGAAGTCAAAATAGATGCCGATCGCGGCACTGTGCCAATGATAACAAACGGCAGAACTCTTGTCCCCATACGGGCAATTATTGAAGCCTTCGACGGTAGTGTTAGCTGGGATGAGACAACCAAAACAGTTCAGCTTACCATGAACGGTGATGTTATTAAGCTTGTGATTAACAGCACTACAGCTTACTTTAATAACACTGCACATATCCTTGATGTTGCCCCTGCCATAATAAACGGACGCACCATGTTGCCTGTCCGGTTTATTGCAGAAAGCTTCAATCTCGCAGTTGCGTGGGAAAGTGATACGCAAACCATCACCATAATCCGCAATTCTTTTGATTCCCGGGAATACGATTATCTGATGAGCGTTGTTCCTGCTTATTCCGGCTCGCCATATGCAATAATAAACAACGGAATACCGCTGTTTAAGGATTATGAAATTATTGATGCATCCTTTGAATATTACAGCTGCCTTGACGAGCTTGGAAGATGCGATGTGGCTATGGCATCTGTATCAAAGGAAACAATGCCGACAGATGAAAGAGGAGACATCAGTTCCATAACTCCCACGGGTTGGAAAAACACAAAATATGATATTGTGTCGGGAGGATATTTATATAACAGATGTCATTTGATAGGGTATCAGTTGACAGGAGAAAACGATAACGCAAAAAATCTTATAACCGGTACCGGTTACATGAATATCAGCGGAATGCTCCCTCTTGAAAACAGGATTGATTATTATATTGAATATACAGGCAACCACGTAATGTACCGTGTAACTCCCGTGTTTATAGGAAACAATCTTTTGGCGGACGGGGTTCTGATGGAAGCATATTCTGTTGAGGATGATGGTCTGGGTATTTCTTTTTGTGTTTACTGTTATAATGTTCAGCCATTTATATGTATAGATTATACAACCGGCGACAATAGTCTGGATACGAGCTCGCCGTATATACAAGGTCTGCTTACTCAGCAACCGGTTATCAAAGAAGATGTTATGCCGGAGTTACCTCCATTTCCCGATAATGTAATCACACAAAGATTTTTCAGGACACCCACCGGTAAAAGATATCATCTCGACCCTGATTGCGGCGGCAAAAACAGTTATGAAACAACCTATGAAGAGGCGATAAGCTCCGGTCTTACTCCGTGCCAAAAATGTGCTGTGCCTTAAGCGGATAAACAAAATTTGATTTTAATATTCTAAAAAACAGAAAAACAGATTGAAATTCTGTAAAATATTAGTATTGAAAAATTGTATAATATATTATATAATATATATGTTATTTTTTTGAAAGAAGGGGCTCATATGGCTGCAATAGGATTTGATAATGAAAAGTATCTTCACATTCAATCACAACATATAAACGAACGCATTGCAAAGTTTGGCGGAAAACTCTATCTTGAATTTGGCGGAAAGCTTTTTGATGACTATCATGCGTCTCGTGTTCTTCCGGGGTTTGAACCCGACAGTAAGCTCAAAATGCTTCTTCAACTCAAAGACCGTGTGGAAATAGTTATAGCTATTAACTCATCAGACATCGAAAAAAACAAACTCCGAGGCGACCTCGGCATAACCTATGACCTTGATGTCATTCGTCTCATAGATTGCTTCCGCTCCATAGGTCTTTATGTCGGCAGTGTTGTAATGACCCGTTTTAGCGGGCAGACAACGGTTGTTGCTTATCAAAAGAGACTTGAATCCCTTGGTGTAAAGGTTTACCGTCACTATAGTATTGACGGTTATCCGTCTGATATTGTCAAAATCGTAAGTGACGAGGGTTACGGCAAGAATGAATATATCGAAACAAGCCGTGAGCTTGTAGTAATCACAGCTCCGGGGCCGGGAAGCGGAAAAATGGCAACATGTTTGTCACAGCTTTATCACGAGCATAAGCGCGGTGTTCAGGCAGGATATGCAAAATTCGAAACATTCCCCGTGTGGAATCTTCCCCTCACACATCCTGTTAATCTTGCTTACGAAGCTGCCACTGCCGATCTCAAAGATGTTAATATGATAGATCCGTTCCATCTCGATGCCTACGGTGAAACTGCAGTAAACTATAACCGTGATGTTGAAATCTATCCCGTTGTAAAGGCAATGCTCGAAAAAATTCTCGGCACATGTCCATACAAATCACCCACAGATATGGGTGTAAACATGGTTGGAAACTGCATTATAGATAACGAAACTACAGTTTTGGCATCACGCCAGGAAATTCTGCGCAGATATTATACAGCTCTTTGTGACCAACGTAACGGAAAGGTATCTGACGATGTTGTGCTCAAGCTGGAGCTTCTCATGAAAAAAGCAGGGATAACACCCGAAAATCGCAGTGTTATTGCTCCTGCTCTTCAAAAAGCGGCTCTCACGGGTAGTCCGGCTGTTGCGTTGGAGCTACCTGACAAAACCATAGTGACGGGACGAACCTCCGAACTTTTGGGCGCATCGGCTGCACTTTTGCTCAATGCCCTGAAAGCTCTTGCCGGTATTGATGATAAGATTCATCTCATATCACCAACAATCATAGAGCCTATTCAGCATCTTAAAACCGAACATCTTGGCAATCGCAATCCCAGACTTCACACCGATGAAGCTCTCATTGCTCTTTCAATCAGTGCGGCAACCGATGAAACAGCGTCTCTTGCTATGGAACAGCTGAACAAGCTGCGTGGCTGTGAACTGCACTCAAGTGTTATCCTTTCGTCTGTAGATGAAAAGGTGTTCCGCAGACTTGGTATAAACCTCACATGTGAGCCGGCATATCAATGATTACAGAATTTCGCCAAGTAATGCCGAGGTTCTGCCGTTTACGGCTTCATTTATACTTTCGGCAATTATTTTTGAAATTTCATCGATGATACTGTCCACCTCCTTGGGAGTTACAATAAGGTCTCCCGCTTCGGGTGAAAGCACCTCACTTATCAGATCATATCGATTATCATTGTCAAATGCACTCACCGCTTCAAAAAGCGGTGAGTCTTTTTGTGTATGGGATTTTACTGCTTCAATCAGAAGTTCAATGGCATCACTTGCAACTGCCGCTGCTTCAATAACCGTCGGCACACCAATAGCCACCACCGGTATACCCAAAGTGTCCTTTGTAAGGCCTTTTCTCTTGTTACCTATTCCGGATCCCGGCACAATGCCCGTATCCGTGATTTGGAATGTGGTGCTGATTCTTGAGGTTTTACGTGAAGCAAGTGCATCTATTGCAATAATGAGATTGGGCTTTATTTTGTCACATATTCCTTTTATTATCTCGCCTGTTTCTATTCCCGTTATTCCGAGAACTCCGGGAGCTATGGCGCAAAGCGAATTCATATCCTTTGTTATTTCATCAGGCAAAACTCCGTAGAGGTGTCTGGTGACAAGAAGCTTGTCTACAACTTTCGGGCCGAGTGCATCGGGTGTGACGAAGCGGTTTCCCAGCCCCACCACAAGCACGGTGTCGCTTTTTTTTAGTCCGAGAATATCCTTCAGTTCCTTTGTAAGTACCGATTTTGCCGAATCAAAAGCATTAATGATATTTTCGCGTAGCTTCGGCACTTCAAGGGTAACATAGTTCCCGATGGGCTTGCCGATTTTCTTTTCACCTTCTGCGTTGAGAATTTCTACCCTGGTGACCGAAACATAGGATTCTTTGTAGTTTTCGGTTTTAATTCCGTTCATATCACGGCTTTCTTCGGGATTGAGAAGTGCAGTTGCTTCAATGGCAAGATCGGTATGGATTGTATATTTCATAAATGCCTCCTGTAAATAAATAGTTTAAATCGGTTATATTTTGTGTATTTAATTATACTTATATACAAATAATTGACAAATAAGTATATTTGAGGTATAATACACATATTGCTTTTGAGTATTTATGGAGGCTTAACAATGGACGGAAAATACTATGCATTGCGTTTTGGCGCAATTATTTTTACACTTGCTGCTATTGTATTCATATTTTTTGAGTGGTTCATGATAGACAGTGGTTTTTCAAAGGCAGATTCGATTTCTGTTACGGGATTGCATGAATTATTTACCGAAACGGATGACATTACCAACTCATCTCTTATTGATGCTGTGGTCGAATTGACAATGGACAGAACAGTTGCAATTGTTATTCTTTTTTCGTGCGGTTTTGTTGAATATGCGCTTATTCTGTCGGTAGGGCTTGCTTTGTGTGGAATTGTAAAAAGTTTAATATTAAATAAACGCACGAAAATGTTAGCTGTATCCCAGATTATAAACCTTGTTATTCAGGGCTTGATTTACATTGTTGTCATAGCATTTAATTTTTTTGACATTACAGTGATGTCCATAAGGGTAAATGATCTTTTGACAATTTTCCCGACCTACTGGATGGGAATAGCTACATTCACATCGGCTATGGCGCTTGTATTGTCAAAATTATACCAAAAAAAATATCTTCGATAGTTTAAAGGCATGTTTCAATAAAGAATACTTTTTATTGAAATGTGCTTTTCTTATTTGGAGTTAAGTACTTTTGCAATTCCGTCGGCAATATACACAGCACTCTTTTTGGCTTCGTCAAGTGTATTGGCATGGGTACCTATTTCAAAAATTAAAGAGCCTTTGGTTTTGTGCATGTTGAAACGCTCCTCTCTCAGGTTAATGGGGCGCATTATTCCCGGATAGTTTTTTTCCATGTACAGCTGTATCTTAGAAGCGAGAGTCAGATTATCTCTCCAGTTTGCATGTTCGAGACCTAAAGCATCAGTACCGCATACAATCATAACCTGCGCACTGACTTCATTGTCATATTCATAAGTAAGTTTTATCGGAACTCCCGTGTTCGATTCAATGGCATCTCTGTGAATATCAAACACAAATTCTATGTCTGGGTATTTGTTCAGATATCCGTCAATAAGAGCAAGGCTGTTCCGGTATGACTCATTGTAGGATGGATAGTCACACATGGTTTTGTCATGAATAACGTTTATTCCTCTTTCGCTGAGCTTTGCTGCCAATATTTCTCCTATTGCTATCATATTCGCAGAGGTGTCAGTCGTGCGGTAGCTTCCGTTGATTCCAAGACCTGTCCCCACTTCATTGCTGTAAGTTTCACAACCATGAGTGTGAATTATTAATACCTTCGGGTTGTCTCCGGTTGCATCATAATTTACATCACTTAGTGCCATTTTTTGTATGTCCACTGTGTAGTCGGTTGCATTTGTAAGCATTAGATTTTGCGATATGATTTTCTTTTCTTCTATACCGTTTTTTGTATAGGGTGTGTTATCTGTTCTTTTGTCGTCGTAGTTTTCGGTTTTTGGTCTTTTTAAATTAACCGCAGGAACCGTGTCATTACTGACAGTAAATATCGGAGATGCATGACCGAGAATATCAGAAAGAGACAATTTCATGCCTGGTATATGTGAATCGGCATTTTTGTCAAAGTGTGTTGTATAAGTGATGCATGATTTAACTATTCCGGCATTGGAATTGATTGTATGATCGATTGCCAGTGAACATAACCATCCAATAATAAGAGATATAAAAACTATCAGGCTTAACCCTATGAGCTTTTTTTCGATTACAATTGTATATATGTGATGTTTGACTTTCTTTTTATGCTTCAAAGGTCACTTCTCCTTTAGTCAGCTAATCATTTCATGTCCTGTTCTTTGTTTTGATGTCTTTAAGGGGTATATTAGTTTGGTGAAAATAGCTGAACATGTCATAATAAATATAGGCTTTAGTAATATTATGAAAAAAATGATGATGTTAGAACATTTGACATTAACATTATCTTATGATAAAATATGATATTAGTATGATATATGTAATTTCTAATATAGAGAGGGTTTGATAATATGTTTTGTCCAAATTGCGGTAAAGCTCTTAATGATGATGCGGATTTTTGTAATGAGTGCGGATTTAATCTGAATGAGTTTAACAATCAGAACGGTGATAATAATCCGGCGTTTGGGGACCAATTCGATGCGGCGGATTATACTATGTCAAATAATCAGTATGTACAGACACCCAACAGCCCGGATTATGCACAAAACGAATACGTTGACGGCAATAATTCAAACACCCGTGTCTTTAACCAGGCAGATACCGGTGCAAATTATGGAGGTGCAACGCCTCCTACATTTCCCGTTACACCTCCGCCCAAGAAAAAATCCGGGATGATTGCTCTTATAATAATCCTTTCGGTTCTTGTTTTGGGTATGGCTGTTTTTGCTGCATGGATGCTGATTTTTTCTCCTTCGGCAACTGTGTTTGAAGAAAGAGTGGTAGTCACATCGGAGGCGGTTGTTACATCGGAGGCTGTTCGCTTACCCCACGAAGAAGAAAAGGCCGACGAAAAAGAGGACGAAAAGCCAAAAGAGGAAGAGGCGGAAGGTGTTGATGTTGCAGGGGCTGTTAATAAGCTTATTGAAATGCGAGACCTTGAGAATGATGTTGCCGTAGTTGTTGTAGACAACACAAGCAGAAACGTATACCTGTGTAACGGTTATGATAAATCCTACACTGCATGGGGGTTTTATCTGCCTGTATACATGGCGTTTGGTGAGCAATATCCCGACAGTTATGATTCATATAAAGAAGATATAATGAGCAGTGATATTTCAAGATGTAATTCTGCAGGAAACTTTGCGTTCGATTGCTTTGGCGGTCCCGATCAGTTAACCGAATATCTTCGCCGTGAGTTCAACTGCTCTTCGACCATATTTGCAAGACGCTTCGGCGACGTGAATTCCACAAGGGATAATACTACCAGTGCCTATGAAGCGGCAATGTTTATGCGTGAGTTAAACAAGAATAATGAATATGCAAAAATGTGTCATTCGCCGTCATCTTTCGGTATAAAAGTGCCTGACTATGCAAGTATGTATGCTCAGTTCGGAAGCGAAAACCGAAGTGTAATGAATAATCTTAATGTTTTTGCAATAGTAAAAGGTCTGAACTCCGATTATTGCATTGCAATACTTACCCAAAATGGTGCTTCATCCGGTGGAATTGTAAATGAGATTATAGATCTTGTTCATTTATTGATGGAAGGTTAAGCCGTATGAAAAGATATCTGCAAGTTTTATCAGCATTTTTTTGCATAATAGCATTAACATGTTTTTCCGGTTGCACCGAAAAAAAAGGTAAAGATTCAAACAAAAAAGAACCTGCAAAAAGTGAGACTGTATCTGCAAACAGTGCAATCACGGGATTTGAAGCACAGCAAAGCAGTGCGTCTGACGAATACACAGCCGACAGCGCAGGTGATGTTTCCAACATGAAATATGCCGGATTGGTGACAGATTCATTTGATGGCTTTTCGGGGAATATGTCATATGCCCTGCATTTGTATGATTCTGACTATCGTGCAGCAAATAAGTCTGAGTCAATGAAATCAGCCAGTGTAATCAAAATTTTTATTATGGAATACGCATACAATCAGGTCATGAATGAAAAGCTCGATGTCGATACTGTCATAGGTTCAAGAAAGCTTTCGTCGCTTATTGAATCAATGATAACATACAGCGACAACGATTCCACCAATATACTCATTGACTTTTTTACAATGGATAAACTCAATGCCTTTTTCGTATCTCAGGGTTATAATGATACTGTTGTTGCACGCAGAATGCTTGATACCGCTGCTGCAGCAAGAGGAGAGGAAAACTATACTTCTGCAGCTGATGTAATGAAGTTTCTTGACAAGCTTTATGAGAATCAGGATAAATATCCGTATAACGAGATGCTTTCGGTTATGAAAAGACAGCAGATTTCAACAAAAATCAGACGTGATATGCCTGCCGGAGTTGAAATTGCCAATAAAACCGGTGAACTCTCTGATACAGATAACGATGTAGGCATTATATTTACCGAAAAGGGTGATTATGCTTTTGTTTGTCTTACAAACGGAGGTGTTTCCTCGGTAGCTCGTGATGCAATTGCGAAATCCTGTAGAGCCATATATGATGAAATTATGAAAACGGAAAATAAATTATGAAACAGACCAGTCTATGTTATATAGAGAATTGCGGTCGCTATCTCATGATGCACCGCACAAAAAAGAATAATGACGAAAACAGCGGCAAATGGATTGGAGTTGGCGGAAAATTTCTTGAGGGCGAAAGCCCTGAGGAATGCATGAAACGTGAGGTTTTTGAAGAAACCGGCATTGAGGTTTCCGACTGGTGCTATCGCGGTATTGTTACCTTTGTGTCCGACCTTTGGGAAACCGAACACATGCATCTTTTCACCGCAAAATCCAAATCTTCCCACTATCACAATTGTGATGAGGGCGAGCTTGAATGGATTGATAAAGATGATGTTTTATCTCTGAACCTCTGGGAGGGTGACAAAATTTTCTTAAAGCTCATGGAAGACGAAGCAAGACCGTTTTTCTCGCTTAAGCTTGTGTACCGTGGTGACTTTCTGATTGAGAGTTATCTTAACGGCAAAGTTATATAAAAGGAACATATTATTATGAACAAAAAAGTAATTAAAACTTTGGAATTTGACAAAATATGCGCCTCTGTTGCAGGCTGTGCAGTGATGGATATCACCGCATCAAGAATTCAGAGTGCACAAATTTCCGATAACATAAAAAAAATTAACATCATGCAGTCCGAAACTGCCGAGGCAATCGGACTTGTAACAAAAAAAGGTTCACCTCCCATTCGTTGCACCTCCGATGTGCGTTCATCCCTGAAGCGTGCCCATATGGGTGGTGTGCTTTCTCCCGGCGAAATTCTATCTGTGGGAAAGGTGCTTGAAACAGGTGAGCTTTTAAAAACCTATCCCGATGACATGGAGACCGAGGTTCTCGGTGAGCATTTTGATGCACTTTTCACCGACAAAACCCTTCGCCGAAAAATCACTGAAAGCATCATAGATGCCGAAACTGTTGCCGACACCGCAAGCAGTGAGCTTCGTGACATTCGTCGCTCCATTGCCTCCGGCACAAACAAGGTGCGTGAAATTCTTCACAAAATCACATCTTCTTCAACCTATCAGAAATATTTGCAGGAGCAAATCATCACCATGAGGGGCGACCGCTATGTTGTGCCGGTGAAATCGGAATACCGAAATGAAATTAAAGGTATTTTGCACGATACCTCCTCCAGCGGAGCAACACTTTTTATCGAACCCATGAGCGTTGTTGAAGAAAACAACAAGCTGAGGGAACTCAAAGTTAAAGAAAAAGAAGAAATCGAAAAAATTCTCATGGCTCTCACCGAAGAAATTGCATCGGTGTCAAAGCTTATTGAAATGTCATATCTCACGGTTTCTGAGCTTGACTATTGCTTTGCAAGAGCAAAATATGCTCTTAAAACCGATTCTTTCAGACCGGTTTTAAATGACATGGGCAGAATTGACCTGAAAAAAGCACGTCATCCGCTTCTCGACCCCAAAACCGTTGTTGCCACCGATATCCGTCTCGGCAAAGACTTCGACACTCTCGTAGTCACCGGTCCCAACACCGGCGGTAAAACCGTTGTGCTTAAAACCATAGGACTTCTCACTCTCATGGCACAGTCGGGGCTTCATATTCCTGCCTCCGAGGGCAGTGAAATTGCCGTTTTCAAAGAGGTTTTTGCCGACATTGGTGACGAACAGAGTATTGAACAGAGCCTTTCAACCTTTTCGGCTCACATGGTTAACATTGTTGAAATCCTAAAAGAGGCAGACGAATATTCTCTCTGTCTTTTTGATGAGCTTGGTGCAGGCACCGACCCCATTGAGGGTGCATCTCTTGCCATGAGCATTTTGGAGAGGGTGCGCCTCGTTGGTGCAAAAACTGCCGCCACCACTCACTACAGCGAGCTCAAAACCTATGCCATGACCACCAAGAGAGTGGAAAATGCATCCTGTGAGTTTAATGTGGACACTCTTCGCCCGACCTACAGACTCTTAATCGGCATTCCCGGCAAAAGTAATGCCTTTGCAATTTCAAAGCGTCTCGGTCTTGATGATGACATAATTGAAAATGCAAAAAAATTCATTGATGCCGAAAACATTGAATTTGAAGACATTCTTTCCGACCTCGAAAAGAACCGTCAAAAGGCACGTGAAGAGCGTGAAAAGGCTCATGCCTATAAAAAAGAAACCGAAAAGCTGAAAATTGACACAGCCGAAAAAAACAAAAAGCTTTCCGAAAAAACCGACAAAATCATAGAACGTGCCCGCATGGAAGCACAAGAGATTTTAAACAAGGCAAAAGAGGATGCCGATGCACTTCTCAAAGAAATGCATTCTCTAAAAGCCGAAGCGGACAAAGCAAAAATGATTCGCGAAATGGAAGAAGCACGCCAAAAGCTTGGCGAAAAGGTGAAATCCAACTCTTCCAAGCTCAACAAATCCATGTTTGGAGTTAAAGAAAACTTCAACTCTCCAAAAAAAGTTACCCTCGGTCAGGATGTGGAGCTTGTTGCCATGCATCAGACCGGAACTGTTATAACTCTGCCCGATGCCAAGGGCGATTTTCAGGTTCGTGTGGGAATTATGAAGCTCACAACCAACCTGAAAGATGTTCGCATAAAACAAGAAAACAAAGATACCAAAAAGAAAAATGCCCCATCGTCTTCGGGAGGTTTTGCAAAAACCATGAATCTTTCGCCCGAAATTGATGTTCGTGGTGAAACCGTTGACAGTGCAGTGCTTCTCATTGACAAATTCCTCGATGATGCAGTTCTTTCGTCACTCGGTCAGGTTCGCATCATCCACGGCAAAGGGACAGGCCTTCTTCGCCAGGGCATTCACACCTATCTCAAACGTCTGCCCTATGTAAAATCCTATCGACTTGGAGTTTTCGGCGAAGGTGACAGCGGAGTGACAGTGGTTGAATTAAAATGAGAAAAATCTCAAACACTTTTTGAGAAAAGATTCTCAAACACTTTTTTCAAAGGAGGCTTCTGCAGGCAGCCTCCTTTACCTCCGCCCGCCGCTGATGTTTTAGCTTGGACAAATCTCTTGATTTCAAGTGTCTGAAATAACGATGCCGACGTCATTTCCGACTCTTGAAACCAAGGATTTGGAGCCAACCAAAAACATATGCGGATTACGCCTTGGTGTTAATTTGATTAGAATTACAAATTATTTTTATAAATTGGAGTTTATAGGGCTAAGTACAAATGAGGTTGAAGCAATTCGCTAATGCACAAAATGCCATCGGGGGACGGTTGCTGACAGATGAGCGAAGCGAAATCCTTTGGCACATAAATTCAAAAATTTTGTGTCAAAGCAGCTCCGTCCCCACG
>JAFQBA010000080.1 GCA_017416845.1 Clostridia bacterium | reverse complement strand
TTCAATTATATGCCTTTTTGCTCTTGCCAAATCTCACCACTCGCAGTACCTTTGTACAGCTTCGGGTTACCACTCAAAGCAAGGCTCTGCCTTGCTTTGAGTTCGATTTGACAATTCTGAATCTTTTTTCCTATTCCCCAACAGGGACTGTAAATTAATTCAGTAAATTAATTTACAGTCCCTGTTTTTGCGGAATAGAAAATTTATTCTGATGGTAAAGGAGCCGGCGCAACATCCGGAGGCGGAGCCACAGGCTCTTCGGGCACAGTGTTTGGCGTCGAAGGTGCTGTGTTTGAATCATCCGGTGAAGTATTGCCGGTTTCGTCTGTTCCGGTATCCGTAGGGGTATCTTCGTCGGACGGGTCTTTTGGTTTATCCGTCTTGGGTGTCTCGGTATATGAATAATCGTTCTTGTTAGCACCTATGCATTTGTGATCCCTGCCGTTGCATCTGCCTGTAAGGAATTTTTGGTTTGCATATACTGCCGCATGTCCCGATTCGTAAAGTCCTGTATAAGGACAGATGGAGGCTCTTTCAATGCCATCGGGAACGCTGAACTTTTTGGCGGGCATATCCTGATGAATTTCGGTCATGATATCGCGCCAGATTTTTACCGACGGATTTGTTCCGGTGCCAATTGCCTGCGGAGTATCATATCCAAACCAAACGGCAGAGCAGTAGCTCGGGGTGAAGCCGACAAACCATTTATCTTTATTGTTGTCGGTTGTTCCTGTTTTCCCGCAGGTGTCATTTGAACCAATAATTGATCCTGCAGCTGTACCGTATTTTACAACATTTTTAAGAAGCTCCTGCATGAGGAAGGCTGTTTCTTCCGAAAAAGCACGTTCCTTAAGGGGAACCTTTTCATATAGAAGCTCGCCGTTCTGAGTAAGGATTTTCGTGTATGCTATGGGTTCGATATAAACACCGCCGTTTGCAAGAGCTGCATATGCGGCAGTCATATCGAGAGGAGATATACCGTCTGTCAGACCGCCGAGAGCAAATGATGACAGGTTTTTGTCGGTATATTCCTTGCCGTTTCGTACAACCGAATCCACAATAGAATCTATATGGAGCTTGTTTTTGAGATAATCATAGCTCTTGTCCACACCAAGCTCTCTGAGCACATTGATGGCAGGAATATTGTATGAATAAGCAACCGCTGTTTCTATTTTAACGGGAGCGGTATATTTTCCGTTGGAGTTTTTCGGTTTCCATGAGCCTATGGTAAGTTGTGAGTTGGAAATTACCGATGAAATATTACATACGTTTTCTTCCAGAGCAGGCGCATAAACTGCTATAGGCTTGATGGATGAACCGGGCTGACGCAAACTGTGACTTGCACGGTTAAGACCTCTGTCAACCTTGTCGCCGCGACCGCCTACTATGCCTTTGATGTGACCTGTGGAGGGCTCTATTACAACCATTGCAGACTGAGCTTCTTCGGTTGTGCCGAGATTGGGGAAGTTAGCGTTGTTTGCATAGTATTCTTCCATTGCAGTCTGAATATTGGGATCCATGGTTGTGTATATTTTGAGACCGCCGTTATAGAGGAAGTTCTCCGCCATTTCTTTGGAACAGTTGAATTCGGTTGCCAGATCGGATACAACCTGTTCTATTACATAATCTGAAAAATAAGACTGGGTTTTATCTTCTTCTTCTTTTTCTTCCTTTGTTACAAAAACAAGAGGTTCGTTTATTGCCTGATTATATTCTGACTGAGTAATATATCCGAGTTCAAGCATTTTGGAAAGAACCGTAAGCTGTTTTTCCTTATTGTTTTTGGGGTTTATAATCGGGTCATAGGTTGTGGGATACTGTGTAATACCTGCTATACATGCACACTCTGCAAGTGACAGCTGGCTGACATCCTTTCCGAAATATGTCATTGCCGCAGCCTGTACACCGTATGCCCCCTGACTCAGATATATATCATTCATATACATTTCGAGAATCTGCTCTTTTGAAAGTTTGGTTTCGAGTACCAAGGCTCTTGCAATTTCTCTGATTTTACGTTCGTTGGTTCTTTCGTTGTCTTTGGTTATGTTTTTTACAAGCTGTTGAGTTATGGTACTGCCGCCGTATGAAGAATCACCTTTTGCAAAAACATTGATGATTGCACCAAGGGTTCGCTTGTAGTCAACACCATTATGCTCATAAAAGCGCTGGTCTTCAATGGCTACAAAAGCATCTTTCAGATTTTGCGGAACTTTATCAAAGCTTACCCATGTGCGGTTTTCGGAGGCTTCAAGAACTTCATATTCGATAATTTCGCCGCTTGCATCGGTATAATAAATTTTTGATGAAAGATTCATACCCATGCCTGAACCGCCGGGTTCTGCAAATCCGTTTGCAGAGCTATTGTGTTCGTCGGGAGACATTGCCATGCCGCCGGACACCATATTGTAGAACTCAAGGAATTCATCACCGAAGGCTTCATTTGCTTTTATGAAGTTGAATGCGTAAATCCCAAGGGTCAGTATTGCAACAAAAATAAGCGACACAAAAACCTTCATGGATATTACAAATACTCTGAAGGCGGTGGAGCGACGTCTGATAGATTTTTTAGAACGTGCCTTTTTTGATTCTTTTTTTGCAATACGTGTTGATTGCTTTGAACGGATATCGTCAATTTTTTTCATGTGGCTATCATCTCCCTTTGATAACAAGCGTACAAATACCGCACTAGTCCGTTTGTTGTTGTAATCCCGGGCAGGAATAAAATTGTGTTAAATTTTGTGTATAATTAATAAAATGCGGTAAAAACTACTTTTAAAGCATGCAGTTTCCCATGAACAGGATGAGTATTATGAAAAAAAGATATATATCTTTGGTTTTTACGGTGGTGTTTCTTGTTATATCTGCCGTTCTGATTTCCGATGTATCCGATAAGATTGCGCATAAGCAAAATAATACGAGCCAATCCCCGGTTGAGGATATTGAAGAAATCTCCGACAAACCATCTGCAGGCAGAGATATTTCAATTGCAGGACAAGTACGTTATATGCTTATTATGGACGGCGACCGTTTATGCATCTGTAAAGATGATGACGGTGATATAACCCTGCTGAGGGAATGTGAAATAAAGCCGCTTCTTATGTCTGATGATGAAATGAAAAAGCTGAAGGAAGGAATATATTCAGACAGCTTTGAGGAAATATGTCTGTATTTTGAATCCTATGCAAGCTGACCGCTTACAACACGGTCAAGTCCTGCCAGGTCTTGTGTCACCTGAATGTTTGTAAATTTTGTTTTCATAATGTCTGTGACAGCCTTTGCCTGGTTGAAACCGATTTCAAAATAAAGTTCTCCTCCCGGTGCTAAAACGCTTTCTATATTATTAACAATTCTATCATAAAATATAAGCCCGTCTTTTCCGCCGTCAAGAGCAAGTCTCGGCTCAAAGTTTTTCACGTCGGAGTCAAGAGTTTCTATAACGTGCGATTCGATATACGGTGGATTTGAAACAACAATGTCACATTTTTCATCTGTGTGAATTTTTTTCAGAGCATCAGCTTTAAAAAATGAAATTTTTTTGTTGCCGAGAAGATTTTCGGCATTTTCATTTGCTACCTCAAGAGCTTTGTCGCTGATGTCCGTTGCATATACTTTACACGAGGGCATATAGAAAGCAAGAGCGATTGCAATTGCCCCCGAACCGGTGCATATGTCAAGTATTGACACGTTGCAATTTTTGTATTTGGTGATTATTTTGTCTGTGAGAATTTCTGTATCGGGTCGGGGAATAAGAACATTTTTGTTCACTTTAAAATCGAGGGACATAAATTCTCTGTGTCCGGTAATATATGCTGACGGCTCTCCGAGAGAACGTCTTTTGCAAAATTCCATAAATTTGTCTGCTGCTGATTCACAAATTATATCATCTCTGTGAACAGAAAGATACAGCCTGTCTTTTTTTAATATTTCACACATGAGGACTTCCGCTTCAAAGCGCGGACTTTCGGTGTTTTTTTCAAGCAGGGCAACCCCTTGTGATAAAAGAGTATGCAAAATCACCATTTGTCATCCTCGTTGTTTTCGGGAATAACAGCCTTCATTGCCGCAATTGCAACTTCAAGCTGACTTTCGTCGGGTTCTCTTGTGGTGATTTTCTGAAGCCACAGTCCGGGCTTGGTGAGCCATCCCACAATACCGTTTGGATGCTTTCCGGCAAATTTGATTATTTCATATGAAACCCCGGCAACTACAGGCAAAAGCAGCAATCTGTATAAGATTCTTATCCACCACGTTTTCCACGAAAGCAGTGAAAACATGAGAATACTGATTACCATAACAATAAGCAAGAAGCTTGTACCGCATCTGGGATGAAGTCTGGTATATTCTTTGGCATTCTCAGGGGTCAGCTCGACACCTGCTTCATATGTTGCAATAGTTTTATGCTCAGCACCGTGATATTCGAATACTCTTTTTATATCACTCATATGAGCCACTCCCCAAAGGTAGAGAAGAAAGATAGCAAGCTTGATTGCTCCTTCGATAAGATTAAGAAGAATTCTGTTTTTTACAAGATTGTCAAACAGCCCGGCAATAACGGTGGGCAAAATCATAAAAAGACCTATGCTGAAGCAAAGCGCAACAACAACCGAAAAGTAAATTGCTATGTCTTTTATTTTGTCACCGAATTTGTTGTCCAGCCATTTTTCAAATTTTGACATCTGTTCGGATTCATCATCCTCAAGATCCATCTGATCTGCAGAAAACATAAGACATTTTACACCGGTAACCATTGACTCAACAAAGGATACAACACCTCGGAGAAGAGGTATTTTGTTGAGCTTGTGGCGTGCAACAAAAGAGTTGACGGGTTTTTCATCTATAATAATTTCGCCGCTTGATTTGCGTACGGCAGTCGCAATTTTTTCCGGACCTCTCATCATAACTCCCTCTATAACGGCCTGACCGCCGATGGAAGTCATATGACAGCATTTTTTAGTGTCTTTTTTACTCATGGATTTCCTCCTTATTTACTGAAAACAAAATTACCCCCATTTTCAGTTATTATCATTATAATACGCTTTTTTTAAATAGTCAATTGTTGTAACAGATATTTAATAATATTTGTATAAATTGCAGACGGGAAGATACAAATTATACATACACTGCACCGTTTACAAAAAATTTACATGTCTTATTATTAAAATGCTTGTAATATTTGTGTTTTTATGATATAATCTCACTATATATTTAAAAATAAGAGGTGCATCTGTATGAAAAATAATGATGAAAAAAAGAAAGTTAATGATTTGGATAACAACGAGGAAAGCGTCGAAGAAATAGAAATTGATATTGAAGCTGAAGACGACGAAATTTGCGAAGACAAGCTTGATGAAAGTACAAAGGAAGAATCTGATGAAGAGTCCGGCGGAGAAACCGATGAAGAGGATGATGAAGATTCTTTTGAAAATATTAACTATAATTCTTCGAATTATCCCGATGATGGTGACGACGAAGACGATGAAAACAATTCATCAAAATCACTCATTCTGAGAATTATGATAGCTGTTGTTTCATTGTGCATAATCGGTGCATTGAGCTGGATTGCCTATTCACATTTTGCAGCTGACAAAGCTGAATATATCTTTACTTCAAAAAACAGCATTGATGTGTCGGAATTCGGGAAAAAGAATGTTGCAGGTTCATATACCAATGAGCTTTTAGGAATAACCTACACATTTGTTGTTGAAAAAACCGAAATCGATGTTCCTTCGGCACCTGATGCCTCGGCAGACTCTGCCGCAGACTCTGCAGTTGATTCCGCAGCTGATTCTGCAGCTGATTCTGCAGCCGGCTCATCGGGCGGAAAGACCGAAACAATCAAGATGGACGGTACCTGTTCAGTGGGCATTTCAGCCAAGCTCCTCAGAGATTATGTGATTGAATCTTATCTCGTTGAAAACAATATCTATGATGATTATGTGACATATATAACCGAAAAAGGCAGCAACGAAAACGATTTTGAAGGATATGTCGAAGAAAAAGGACTTGCAGATGAGGTTGAAGCTTTTGACGCCGAAAGCGGAACAAGCGAAATGATTAAAGAGCAGTCCACAGACAATGTGCTTTGGAAATATGAAAACAAAAAAATAGTATTGTACAGTAATTCAGGTGAAAAAATAGAAACCTTAGCTGTTACCTCGGCAGGCCTTGTTGTCGAAGAGTATTTGTACAGAGGAAAAACTCAGAACAAGAAAAAGTATCAGTCAGTATTTTCTCTCTCTCAAGGCGATGCTACATCATCAATAAGACTTTATGACGATGGATTGTTCATTCTTGATGACGGAGCCGAAAGAATGGTAGGAGACTATGAAATCAAAAAAGGCGGTACAATCGTACTTACATTAACCGGTAATCCCATAGAATTTAAACATACGGAAATAGGTTTAACTCAGACAGTCTTCGAGAAAGATAAATAACTTTGGAAAAATACAGGCGAGAGTGCTTATGAAAACACCTTTGCCTGTATTTTAATGAATGGCGGTGTAATATTGAAAAAAGAAAACAATTCAAAGACAGAAGAAAGAAAGCAGCTTCCCAAATCTGCAGTTATTACGATTTCTGTAATTTCGGCTATGGTGGTTTGTGCGCTTATTCTTTGTTTATCGTGTTTGCTTCCCGGAAACAAAGGAACGTCTGACAAAAAGAATATGAATAATTCCGATTCTGCAGCAAGAGATTATCTCGCCTCGTCCGATGCTGTTGCCGGTGAGAACAGCGGAGATGTTTTAACGGAGATTACTGCCGAAGAAGTGGCGGGGCTGTATGTGGATAAACGGGATGGATGGAGCTACAAATTTGACTTTGCTCCCGACGCAAGCTATGACGGCACGTTTTATGCGGCTTTTGAGGATATACTCACAGGAAGCGCTTCAGGCACAGGCAACAGTGAAATGCTTGTGGGAAACTGGAAGCTTGCCGACGGTGAAATAAAGCTGTTCAGCAGTGATGAATATCAATCGTCGCTATGGGCATGCGGAGACTATATAGTAGATTCTCAGGTTTATTTTGTGGGAAATATTAATCTTGATGCAGATATGCAACAGGCAGTTTTTGTTTGCAAAGATGCGCAAAATGGCGAGGCAAGAGTCCTTAATATTTATAATGACGGAAAGGTGATTATGGAGCTTTTAAGCTCTGCTTCATCCGATGCACATGAAAATCAGCTTGTTGCCGGAACCTATGAAAAAAATGATGACATAATTACAATCACAATTAACGGCACTTCTCAGGATTTTTATGTTGTTGACGGCGGACTTGCAAAGTGGATATACACTAAAAAGATTGACTAATTGGGAATTTTATGGTAGAATAATGTTAATTAAATTAATAAAATAAGTTCTGCTTTGGGGGCTGTGATATGGAAATTAAAGATATGATTCAGGAGTTTTTGAAAGTTTTTGGCGGCAGCGAGGAGGGCATAAGAGTTTTTGCATCACCGGGAAGAGTTAACCTCATTGGTGAGCATACCGACTATAACGGCGGATATGTTTTTCCGGCGGCGCTTAAAATGAGAACAACAATAGTAATGAGAAAAAGAGATGATAATCTCATCCGTCTTAAAGCAACCGACCTTGACGGTATTGTTGAGGCGGACATAAACAAACTCGATTCTTACAAGGGCATCAAATGGGGTGACTATCAGATTGGCGTTGCCCATTGCCTGAAGCAGGCGGGATATGACATTTTCGGGGCGGATATGCTCTATGACGACACAGTTCCCCACGGCGGCGGTCTTTCATCATCTGCGGCAATTGAAGTTTCAACCGCACTTTGCTTTGCCACTCTTTCCAACGAGGCAAAGGGAATTACAGAGCCGGTGGATATGATTGAAATGGCAAAAATATCTCAAAAGGCAGAGCATGAATATGCCGGTGTAAACTGCGGTATTATGGATCAGTTTGCATCTGCCATGGGAAAAGAAAACCATGCAATTTTTCTTGATTGCAAAAATCTTGATTATAAACTTGTTCCCCTTGAGCTTGGAGGCAGAAAAATCGTCATTTCAAACACAAATAAAAAGCATTCTCTGGGGGCTTCGAAATACAATGAAAGACGCTCCGAGTGTGAGGCAGGCTTTGAAATCTTAAAAAAAGCCATGCCCGAAAAAAATTGCCTCGGTGAAATCAGCATGGCAGAGTTTGAAGCACACAAACACCTCATTACAGATCCGGTTGTTTTAAAACGTGTGACCCATGTTATCGGTGAGGATGACAGGGTTTTGAGTGCTGTTGATGCTCTCAAATGCGGTGACATTGAAAAATTCGGCAAGCTTATGAATGCTTCTCACGATTCCTTGCGTGATGACTATGAGGTTACGGGCTTTGAGCTTGATACCATGGTTGAAGAAGCACGAAAGATAGATGGTGTGCTTGGTTCAAGGATGACTGGTGCAGGCTTTGGAGGTTGCACCGTGAGCATTGTTGAAGCCGACAGTGTGGATGAGTTCATCTCGCAGGTTGGCAAAAACTATGAAGCTAAAACCGGAATCAAACCAAGCTTTTATGTGACAGAAACCGGTGACGGCGGAAAAGAAATTATTCTTTAATACGGGTGATAAAAATGGATGTAGTTGTAGCAACAAACAACAAAGGCAAACTTGCCGAAATCAAAAAAATTCTCTATCCTCACAATGTGCTTTCTCAAAATGAAGCGGGAGCAGACATTGATGTGGAAGAAACCGGCGTGACCTATGAAGAAAACGCCTTTTTGAAGGCAGAAGCAATCAGAGCTTTTACCGATAAAATTATCATTGCCGATGATTCGGGACTTGAAGCGGATGTTCTCGACGGAGAGCCGGGGCTTTACAGTGCGCGCTATGCCGGCGACGGCACAACCCCCGATCAGGGAATGGCAAAACTTTTGGAAAACCTGAAAGGCTATAGCTTTGAAGAAAAGACTGCAAGGTTTATATGCTGTATTGCGCTCCTCATGCCAAACGGCGAAAAGCACACGTTCCGAGGTGAATGTGAAGGCTTCATCATTGATGAAAAAAGAGGAGACAGCGGTTTTGGCTTTGACCCCGTGTTCTGGGTTGAAGACTACAAAAAAACCTTTGCCGAAATATCCGATGAAGAAAAAAACAAAATAAGCCACAGGTTCAGAGCTTTGTGCAAGCTTAAAGAATTTCTGGATAATATTTAAAGTTAAAACAGCGGTTAAAAATCTGTTGAGATTTTTAACCGCTGTTTTACCATATGGGAATTTACTCTTGATTTTTCGTTAAGAAAAGTATATAATATTTTTAACGAGGTGAGTGACGTGAAAAGACCAATTTTTTTGAATGAAATAAAACAAAAAATATTAAACGCCGAAAACGGTACTGTATTTGTTGCCGTTGACTTTGTTGACCTTACAGATAAGACTACTGTCAGTGTTTGTTTGACACGTTTGGAAAGCGAAAACATCATTCAAAGAATATTGCGTGGTGTGTATTACAAAGCCGAATATAATGAGTTTTTGCAGGAATATGTTGTGCCAAATCCTGATAAGGTTGCACACGCACTTGCCCGTAACTTTGGCTGGACGATTGTTCCATGCGGAGATACTGCTCTAAATATTTTAGGACTTTCAACGCAGGTTCCTGCTGCATGGTCTTATGTAAGTGACGGAACATATAAAGAATACACATACGATAACACAACGATAAAATTCAAAAGAACCACCAATAAGGAAATCTCAAAGTTATCATATAAAACTGCATTGGTTGTTCAGGCACTCAAAGCTCTCGGTAAAGATAATATAGATGATACAATTATAAATAAACTTAAAAACGATTTGACCGACGAGGAAAAAGCCGCCGCCCTACTTGAAGCAAAAGCGGCAACTTCGTGGATATATGAATATATAAAACAAATTTGCAAAGCATCATTGCTTCTCCTATTGAATGCTACATAGAAGAAACCGATCTGCAGACCGTTGTGTTTGCATACAGCAGAAGCTTTGAAGACCGTTCAATACTTCCGGTTATACGGCTTGAAATCGGTGCACTTGCGGCGTGGACACCTGCGGCGGTTAAACCGATTACACCTTATGCTGCTACACAATATCCAAATCTTTTCAAACAACCTACAACGGATATTTTAACGGTTCTTCCCGAAAGAACATTTTGGGAAAAGGTAACTATCCTCCACCGAGAGGCAAACAGACCGGAAGATAAAACCTTCCCGGCTCGTTATTCAAGACACTATTATGATTTATATTGTATGGCAAATTCGCCCGTTAAGGATGCGGCATTTGAAAATATAGAATTGCTTGAAAAGGTTGTACTTTTTAAAGAGAAATTTTACCGTTGCCCTTGGGCACAGTATGAAAATGCAAAAATCGGCACAATGAAACTGATACCACCCGAAAGAAATCTGCAAGTGCTAAAAGACGACTTCGAACATATGCAGAATATGATTTTCGGTGAAAAGATACCGTTTGATACAATTTTGAATGGTATTGAGAAGTTGGAAAAAGAAATGAATGAAATAGCATAAAGCGAGGATTGTGTTATGACAATTAAGAAAAACGAATTATATAGCTCATTATGGGCTAGTTGTGATAAATTAAGAGGCGGAATGGATGCTTCTCAGTATAAGGATTATATACTGACTTTGTTATTCGTTAAATATGTTACCGATAAGTTCAAGGGCGAAATGTATGCTGATATCGAAATTCCCCAAGGCGGTAGTTTCGATGATATGGTTGCATTAAAAGGCTCTAAAAATATCGGCGAAGAAATGGATAAATTTATTGCTAAACTTGCTGAGGAAAACGATGAACAAATCAGTTATAATGCAAGAATATAGAGAGTATATGCAGAAGCGGTTGGCATGAGTCAATCGTTTTTGCTTTTAAGGAACTGTTTATTGTCGGTCTTTTTTATATGCATTATATGCTTTCCAGAATCCGCTGTATGACAAATATCCCACCATGGAGGCGATGTCTTGCAGGGAAATGTCGGTCGTTTCACAAAGATGCTTTGCAGCCTCCATTCGTCTTTTGGTCAGCTCCTCGGAAAAAGTTGTGCCAAAGCAAGCCTTTACGCTTCGTGCCGCTTGCTTTTCTGACAGGTTAAGTTCCTTTGCAAGGTCAAAGAGCGAAATCTGCTTGTTGTAGTTGTATAGCAGAAATTCATGGATTAGGAAACTTCTGTCGGTGATGTCGTGAATGGGATTTTCGCACTTTTCAATTACATTGCTTATTATCATGGTAAGAACAGCCGAAAGCTTTAGGTGTTTTTGGGTACTGTTATAGGATTCGATTTCATTGTAAAGCTCATGGGAAATCCCTACAGGCAGAGTATGCTTTTTTAGAGTATTCAGAGGTTGCGAAATCTGAAATGACACTCTTTCAACACCCGGTTCGGTTTCCGTTCTGTGATACATTCCGCCGGGAATAACAAGCATTTCGCCCTCATTTATTCTAACCTCGTCACCACCTGCAAAAAACAGGGAGCTTCCCTTTATGCACACGTGCAACTCGGGGTAGGTGTGTCGGTGAATGGGTGAGGCAAGGCTTTTGTGAATGAAAAAGTTGTCCTGCATGAAAACCGACACTTCAACTCCCGATATATTTAAACATAGCTCTTTATTTATCATACATTTCCTCCGAAGACATTTTTCTTTGAAAAAGGTCCTTGCACAGTATTGCAGTAAATGTTTTGTCATGTTATTATATAACCATAGAACATTATACCATTATTATAAATGAAAGTAAAGGTGATTTTTATGTCATTGGGAAAAGTACTTGACACATTTAGCCTGGAGGGCAGAGTCGCTGTTGTAACAGGCGGTGCAGGTCTCTACGGCTATCAGGTTGTGGCAGCTCTTGCCGAAGCCGGTGCAACGGTTTATGTTGCATCACGCAACAAAGCAAACAACATGGAAAAGCTCAAACCTCTCACAGATGAGGGCTACAAGCTTCGTTTTTTGGAATTTGACCTGGAAGACGAAAAAAGTATTCTCGATATGTGCGATGAAGTGTACAAAAACGAAGAAAAGGTTGATGTGCTTGTGAATAACGCTGTGCTCAGATGCACAAAAGGTTACACAGACACTGCCGAAAACTTTGAAAGAAGCATGCACGCCAACGCTACCGGGCTTTTTGTTATTTCCCGCGCATTTGGTGACCGCATGGCAAAGGCGGGCTCGGGGTCAATCATTAACATCGGCTCCTACATGGGTATTCTCGGTCCCGATTATTTCCTCTATGAAGGAACCGATATGAATCAGCAAGGTGCTCCCGGTGACTACTTCTTCCATAAGGGTGGTATGACCAACTACACCAAATTCCTTGCAGGTCACTACGGCAAGTTTGGTGTGAGAGTAAACTGTGCAGAGCTTGGCGGACTATACAGCGGACAGAACCCTGTTTTTGTTGAAAGATACAATAAAAACACAATGCTTGGCAGAATGGCAAACGAAACCGATCTTAAGGGTCTCATTGTTTATCTTGCAAGTGATGCATCACTCTACATGACCGGTGCAATCATTCCCTTAGATGGCGGCTACAGTGCAAAATAACAGGAGAGGAAAAATGAAATATATCGAAAGCAAAGGATACAAAATATCCGAAATGACACTTGGAACGGTTCAGCTCGGCAGAGCATATGGAATTAACAATTCCAAAGGTATGCCCAGCTTTGAAGAATCAAGTGCGGTTTTAAACACAGCTCTTGATGAAGGCATCAACACCTTTGACACAGCCAATAATTATGGCGAAAGCGAAGCGGTTTTGGGAAAATTTTTCTCAAAAAACGATGCTTCAAAAACAATAATAACAAAAATAGGCTTTGAAGATGAAAAGGAAGACGAGGTCTATGACAGCGTTTTCACGCAGACAAAAGAATGCGCCAAAAAACTCGGGCTTGAAAAAATCCCCTTTGTTATGCTTCATTCCGAAGCCTACATTCCCCGCTACGGCAAGGTTTTGACAACTGCCCTGGAAGACCTCAAAAAAGAAGGTCTCGTCGATGGTGTGGGTGTTTCCTTTTCGCGTAGAGAGCACCTTGCAGAGTATCTTTTGGACAATGATACCTACGATTGCATTCAAATTGCGTCCAACATGCTTGACTGCGGCGATTTTGCATCGGGACTCATAGAAAAGATTGCCCAAAAGGGTATCACGGTTTATGTGAGAAGTGTATATCTTCAGGGGCTGTTTTTCAGAGACACAAACAATCTTATTGATGTTATAAAATGTGCAAAACCGTCTCTTGATAAGCTTCATGCATTGGCAGACGACCTTGGTATTTCAATGTCACAGCTTGCTGTTTCTTTCATGAGACAACAAAAGGGCATTTCGTCACTTGTTCTCGGTGCCGAAACTCCCGAACAGGTTAAAGACAGTGCTTCAATGTTTGATGCACCTCCGCTTTCCACTGAAACTATTGGTAAAATTATGGAAATCGGAGAAAGCGTTCCTCCTGTTGTCATAAGACCGTGGGAATGGGGAACATGGTGATAAAACACAAGTATACAAAACAAAAAAGTGTATTCCGCAGTTTGGAATACACTTTTTGATTTTGGAAATTACATTAAAGATTATAATACTTATCAAACTCTGCAGGATGCGGAATTGCCGCAAGTTCACGGCATTCTGCTCTTTTTGATGCAACAAAGTTTTTGATGAGCTCTTCGGGGAATACTCCGCCTTCGGTGAGGTAGTCATGGTCTGCTTCAAGAGCATCAAGAGCCTGATCGAGAGATGTGGGGAGACCCTGGAGCTTTGCTTTTTCTTCTTCGGGAAGATGGAAGAGGTTGAAGTCATAGGGACCCCAGCCGTTTTCGTGAGGATCAATTTTGTTTTTGATGCCGTCGAGACCTGCCATGAGAATTGCCGCATAGCAGAAATAGGGGTTGCAGGTTGCATCGGGGTTTCTGAGTTCAAAACGTCTGAGATTGGGTTCTTTTGCATAGGCCGGAATACGGATAACCGCACTGCGGTTAGATGTTGCATAGCCAACCGTAACGGGAGCTTCAAAGCCGGGAACAAGACGCTTGAAGGAGTTCGTGCTTGGGTTGGTAATTGCACAAAGAGATGCAATGTGTTTCAAAAGACCGCCCATGAACCAGTGAGCTTCTTTGCTCAAATGCGAATAACCGTCATCATCGGAGAAAATTGGCTCGCCGTTTTTGAAGAGTTGCATGTGAACATGCATACCGTTGCCTGCTTCGCCCATGACGGGTTTTGGCATAAAGGTTGCACTCATGCCATATTTAACTGCGGTGTTGTGGATGATATATTTAATCATCATTGTGGCATCAGCCATTTTTGACATCTCGCCAAGCTCGGGTTCGATTTCGAACTGACCGCCTGCACCAACCTCGGGGTGATGGTAGTTAAGAGCAATGCCTGCTTCTTCAATGAGCATGCACATTTCACTTCTTGCTTCATAGGACACATCAAAGGGCTTTGCAATGTGATAGTTTTTCTGCTTGGGAACAATCACGCCAAGACCTTCGGTTGCACTGTTCCAGTGTGCCTGAGCGGCATCTACTGTCATACCGATGGAGTTTGGCTTAACTTCCCAGCCAACCTGATCAAAAAGATAGAATTCAAATTCGGGAAGAATGAGCATTTTGTCGGCAATTCCGGAGTCTTTCATGTATTGCTCTGCCGCACGGACAATGTTTCTGGGATATTGAGCCAGAGGTCTGTTTTCGGGGCTGTCGATTATCATTGCATTACCTGTCATTGATAATGTGGGAATTTGACAGAAGGGGTCAATTGCGGCTGTGTCGGGATCGGGAATAAACACCATGTCGCTTTTTTCAACCACGGCATAGCCATAGTTGGAAGCGTCAAAGCCGATGCCGTTTTTCATTGTTTTTTCCGAAAAGTTCTGCGCGGGAATGGTCACATGACGGAACTGACCGTTGATGTCAACCATTTTAAAATCGACCATTTTAATGTCATTTTCTTCAATCATTTTCAGGATGTCCTGAACGGTTTTGCTCATAGAAATACACTCCTTGTATTTTAAAATTTTATTTCCTTTTGCTTTTTTCTATTATAATATATTATTGATTAAAATTCAAGTGTTTCTGCAAAAACAAACAAACCCACGACACAAAAAGGCGTATCGCCTGAGGTCATGGGCTTGTTGTTATTCTTGTTCTTCGGTGTTTTTGTTTTGTTAATTCAAAATTTCTTTTTCGTAAATCGTTTTGCAAAGAAGATGCATCTGTTCCATGCAGTCTCTGGCATATTTTGTAAGCTCACTGCTTTCTCTGTTGCGGGCAATGTTTTCGGTGGGAATACCCACAAGATTCATGTGATATTTTGCGGTGAGAGGATAGGGGAGACCAACCTCGGTAAAGCCTATTGTGCCGATGAGTGATTGAATCAGCTCTGCTTTTTGGGGCTCTTTTTCAAAGTTTTTGCCAAGCCATGAATAAAGCTCGGGGTGATAGTTGCACATGATTCCGCAGTAGCCGTCCGCACCGTTTCTCAGAGATTCCAAAAGGGTCTGACAGTTGGCATTAAGGAGCTTGAAGCCGCTTCCCTTTAGCTGTGCACATCTTTCTTTCATCATTTCGGCATCACAGCAGGTGTCTTTCATGTAGGCAAATCTGCCAACCTTTTTGCACCATTCAAAAATCTTGGGTGTAACCAGTCTTTTATAAGGATAAGGACATTCATAAAGCCCAAGAGGTGCTTCGGGAGTAAGCTTTGAAATGAGTTCTTCTGCATTTTTGATGAAAACATCGTCGCCTTCATTGTTTGGATCAAGACGGTTTGTAATGAGAATCAGGGCATCTGTTCCCGATTGCCACACAGCATTAAGCTCTTTTGCCTGGTCTTCGATTGAGTCACTTGTGTGACCGGAGGAAACAACAGTAAACTTTTTGCCGTGTTCTTTTTCGAGTGCCTTTGCTCTTTCATACACTCTTTTGTTGAGCTCTGCTTTTTCTTCAAGAGAAAGCCAGAAGATTTCGCTGGACTGGCAAACCGAGAAAATCCCTGTGAGACCGTTTTCAAAATACCAGTCAACATATTTTTCGGCGGTTTCAAAATCTATGGTACCGTCTTTTTTGTAGGGAGTTATCATTGTTGTGAAAATATCCATATCATTATCTCCTCAATTAAAAATGATTATAACTGTATTTATAATTCTAATGTTATCAGAAACCTTGTCTTATATCAATATATTTGAGAGACCAATTTTTATAAAATTGGGACATTTTTGTTGCCATATTCATTTTTGTGTGATATACTGACAAAGCGAACCATATTTTATTATTTGTTTGATAAAAAGATAGTTTTGATTATTAATTGGATGTGATTTGTTTGGTAAAAAGAATATTTCCTTTATTTATGATGATAACACTTTTAATAGGCATCCTACCCAAAGTGAGCTACGGTGCAACGGTTGGTTCGGTTAAGTATCACAGTGCCGAGTGGGACGGCAAGGACTGGCTCATGGCAGACATATGCACAAGTGCAGACGGGCAAACAGAGTCGGCTTCATATGTGAATGAAGACGGTAATCTTGTGGTGCGTTCCATCGATGGCATAAATGCCCGTGGCATGGCAAAATATCCGAATTCCGCAAAGGCTGACGGTTCTCCCAATGATTTTGACCCCGATAACATTCTTCAATATCTTGACGAAAAAGAATTTGACGTACATTTTCGCATGAAGTTTACAAATCAGGTTACTTTTATGGTCAGATGCCTGCACACAGCCGTTCGTTTATGGTTCAGAGATGAAGGCAGTGTTCGCTATGATGACGGAAAAAGCAACTATCACACGGCAGAACTTCAGACAGACGGCAAGTGGCATGACTACACTGTCAGCGTTAGAGGTCAAAACTGCGGTCGCATTCGTCCGAAACACTGTCTTGCTCACGTGAGATTATATATGGACGGCAAAGAGATACTCAGTTTTTGCACCGAGCAATATTATCCTGCCGCGTACCGTTCCGTGATGTTCTATGCCGACTACAGCTATAGCTTTGCATCAATGGCAGAGGTTGCCTATTGTCGCATTGAAGATAAGCATACTTCCACACAAATTCTCTCTCCTTACAGCGGTTTTGCAGTGCCGTACGGTGACAACATAACGGTCACAGCCGATGCCGGAGCAACAGGTGATGAAGAAAAAGAAGTGGAGTTTTTTGTTGATGGAATCAAAGTTGCAAACGGTGTCGACACAGCCTCGTCAAATGCAACTGCGGTTTTGTCGGGTCTCAAACCCGGAACATATTCCCTCACTGCAGTGTCTGAAGGTGTTGAGTCTGCGGACATTACCTTTAGCGTTTCGCAGGAGATAAACCCCACGGTTGATGTGGGCGGTGATTACAATTCGGGAGACAGTGTGACTCTTCGAACCTATGGGATAGATAATATTGACGCTTCAAAGGTTGAATATTATATGGACGGAAACCTCGTGGCAACTTCCATGGAAGGAGGAGTTTTCCTTAGCAGATTTTTGGCAGAGTCGGTGGGCAGTCACAGCGTTTGGGCAAAAATCCATGCCTCCGACGGCAAAATATATGAATCGGAAATAAGTCAGCTTAATGTCACCCCGGGCACATCGGAAAGTTATGATTTCGGCATGGAATACCGCTGTGATTACACTCTCGGCGGTGGTTCGGGTTCGGTTTGCATTGATGACGGTTTTTTTTGCCTTAATATAATTCACCGTGACGGAATTGTTTTCTACACAGACCGTGACGGAACACAAAAGCAATATAACGGAAAGCTCGGTGACGGTACATATCGCATTGTTGCCACATCGGGCAACGCCGAAGTTTACTATAACGGTCAGTTTGCGTTTTCTCTTTTGATGCCACGGTCAAAGGGTGAAAAAGAACTGGCTTATTCGGGTGTTGAAAATTTCATAATCAATCCGAGCGGAGTGAAAAAAGAAATTTTCTCTGCAAAAACCGATTCTGCGGGAAATGTGTCGAAAAATCTTCCCGAGTTTGGTCTTTATTATTCCTTTGAATTTGAAAAAACAGACTCATCAGCACAAAATATTCTTTTAAATGACGGCACCTTTGAGGTGGGGCTCAACTTCACATCGGACGGCATTTATGCCAATCACCAGCCCACAAACGGAAGTCTTGTTGAAAAATTTAAGCTTTCCGATTCCTTTACTCCCGGTTACTACCGTGTTACCGTTGGTCACGGCATGGCACAGCTTTTTTGCGACAATGTTATAATTGGCACATTCCGCTGTCCCATGAAAAGCATGAGACCATCTGTGTTTGTGTCATCGGGTAAGGCAGGTGAATATGTATGCCTGAAGTATGCCGACGACATCTACTACCACCACGAGGATTTTGAGGGTAACAATGAACCCGGATTTAGTGCGGAGGACTATTGGTATTCCGAGTCCGATGCACTTACAAATTCCGATATGCCGCCTTTTTATCATGAGGTTATAAGCACAGATGACGAAAACTATCTTTCGCTTTCGGGCGAGGGAGATTATCTTTTGAATGCAATTTCTGACAATGCCACTTTCAAATGGAGAGGACGTTTTGAAGGCAATGAGGGCAAGGCGTGGGTCATTTTCAGATATTCCGACACTTGCGATTACGGAAAAATAGCATATGATCTTTCAAGCGAAAAATGGAGCATTATAAATGCGAGCAAAACCATGGTGACGGAATATGACACCGAAGACTCTGACGGTGACGGCAACATCACCGAGGAGCTTCGTTCTTACTATGCTCCCGATGAGCAAACCGTTTCGGAAGTCCTTTTTTCAATTGACGACACATGGCACGATTTTGAGCTTGTTACAAACTTTGATGCGGTAACTCTTTTGTGTGACGGCAAAAAGATTCTCGAAGCTGGCGGCGTGAGAGGCGGCTATGGCAGACTCGGCTTTGGCACAAGCGGTGCAACACTTTTTGCTGATGATGTTGATTATGTCGGTTGCGGCAAGGCAAATGCAGGACTTTCATTTATGACCGATGCAGAATTTGACTTTTATGAAAATTTCAACGGTCAGATTGTTATGGCAGGTAACTACGGCAACACCCAATATCACATCTCCGATGACAACGGTGTCACATGGAAAAAAATAACCTATGACGGTTCCAAATCCATTGGGGCACGCTCGGGCAACAACATCCGTCTTCTTTCGGGTAAGTTTCTCAGGGTAATAATGTCGGGGAAATATACATATGCTCATCTCTATGACCAAGAAACAAATCCGAATACAGAAACAACTCCTGCAAATTCTAAGGGCTCTCTCATTGAGCCGGCAGGAACTTTTGACACGGTTCCCTACAGCTGTATGCCTGCAAGACTGATGCAGGTTCAAAGCGGTCCCTACAAGGGCAGGGTGTTCTTTTGCCGTGGAGGAAGTGACGAAACCCAGGGCAAAACCTTTATGTTTTATACCGATGATTACATAGATCCCGATTTTACGGGCAAGGCTACCTGGCACGAACCGAACATTCAACCCTCCTATGACAACATGGGTATAAATGTTCAGGAATCTCAAATGGTTGACATGCCCGACGGAAGCCTTCGTTATTACATGAGAACCGACCGTGGTTCAATGTATTATATTGTGTCATATGACGGCGGTGCAACTTGGGATGTAACAGACTACAGGGTTGAAAACCTCATAAGCCCACTTTGTTGCTACAGCATTCAGAGGGTGGGGGACACTTCCACCTACTATGCATACTGGGAATATGACACCGTAACCTCAAACCACATCTGGATTGGCATGCCCCGAAACAGACGTGCTCTTGCGGTGAGTCATGACGGCATGAAAACATGGCAATATGTGGCAGACATTGAAGAGGACGGCTATGGTCCAAATTCGTCAAAATCCAACTGTAATCATGGAATGAGAGTCCTAAACGGTGCGGTGTATATGTCCTATTACAACTTGCCCAATCTTCACAAAATGTACCGTCAGGATATTTCCAAGTCAAAACCACTCATGAGATTCACGGGACTTCACTACCGTTTACCCGGCTACATCAGTGCCAATGACCTGACGGATGAATACTGTGCTGTTCCCCTTGGCAGTGGCGAAGCTTTTGTTTATGGCAATTATCAAAGCTCTCTTACCGATGAAAACGGATTCATAGATGCCAAAACCTTTGCCGCCTGCATTGGTGCGAGCTATGAAAAGAGAGAAGACAGCCACGTGTTTACCCTTGCATCGAGCGAGGCAGAGTTTTTTGACGGCTCATGTGATTACGGCTTAAACGGTTACACCCACTCGACCAATGAAATTCTTTGCCAAAACGGATATATAAATCCGAAAGCATTTGTCAGAGTTTTCGGAAAACATATTCATCTCACAGACAATGCAGTGATTGTGTCGCATAATCCACTATCCGGAGTGCTCATATCTCAGCTTGAAGCAATGGCAATCGGCGAGGACTGCAAGAAAGTTTTTTTGAGTGCTTTTACCGACGATGTGAACGAAGCATCAAAAACAAATTCGCCTGACGGCATTGCTAAAGCGTTTGAGGTATATTCAGGTTTCCTTGATGAAAATGTCACATCCGTTACAGATGAAAAAACATTCTCGCTTATGACCGAAACAGAATATGGCAGTGCATCGGAGGTTTTAAAGGCATATGCTTCCGCTTCGGAAAATGCAAATAAAGTGAGTGAAGATGCAAAGAACGTCTTTTCGTCTTCATACGGTAATTTTGAAAGCTTTGTATCCCTTGGCGGCGAAAGCACCAAAGAGGAGGGCAACACCGTCCGCCTCAAATGGAAAGCAGGTGTTGATGATGGTCTTCGTTATCGCCTTTTTGCCGATACGACAGAAAACTTTGTCATGAGCTTTGATTTTATGCGTGAAGAGGGCATCGGTGACGTGAACATACTCTTCGGAAACGGTACCTATGAGGGGAAAATTATCCTTGGACCGTGGGGCGTTGACCTTTTCGGCAAGGGATTTTCGGAAAAAGATTTTAATTTTGGAATGAAGAAATGGTACAGAATGAAAGTTTGTGTTTCCGAAGTAGGATATGCAACCTTTGAAATTTCCGATGTAGAAACCGGGGAGAGCCTTTTTAGCGAAAAACTGTTTTTAATCAATGGCATGATGAAGGGAATATCCTTTGAAAGTGATTGCCGTGAAAACAGTGCGGTAGCTCTCAAAAGCATCCGTCTTTATGATACTGCATTTTTTGACATAACTGCATACACCGCAAAAGACGGCGAAGCTTTTGCACATGCCGAGGTGCTCACTGCATCGGCTAACACAAAGTCCGGTCAGATTATTATGGCAGTATATGAGGGTGACAAGCTTGTTGGCATTTCCTCGGCAAACGGATACGGCTCAATGGTTTCGCCTTTTTCCGTCAAGAAATTTGACATTGAACCCTTTGCCTATGATGCAGAGGACGAAGGTGCGACCACGGTTAAGTTTTTCTGGTGGACAGGCGTTGGAAAGCTTGTGCCTCTTGGTTTGAGTGTGGAGGGTAGACAATGAGGATAATTTATAAGGAAAACGAAAAAAGCAGACTTTGTGAAATGTTTGGAATAGAAAATTGCCTCATAAAAGAGATTTCATGCGATGCAGACAGTCGGTTCACAATGAAAAAAGAACACCATCACACAGGTTTTGAAATTCACATGATTGTTGCAGGCTGTCAGAGCTACGACTTTTCGGGTGTTGAAAAAAGAGTTGATGCCGGGAAAATGATTGTGATTTCACCACTCACAAAGCATCGCACGGGAGCGCATCTTCCCGAAACAAAAAAAATATCGCTCACATTTCAGGCAAACAGTCAAAGTCCGATGCTGTTTGGTGCATGGGATAACGGAATAAAGGTAACAGATGCCGGCAACCGTCTCGAAGCCGTTGCATCGGAGCTTTCCCATGAATGGAAAACACGGTCTGCATACTCCTCGGAGATGGCAGATGCTCTTGCTTACCAAATGCTTATCCTGATTATGCGAAAGCTCGGTCTCGGACAAAAATACGAAGTGCCAAACGACACAGAAGAGGATGCCCGTGTTCACATGGCAAAGCAATACATAGATGACAACATCGAACAAAACCTCAAGGTTTCGGATGTTGCATCTTATTGTTACATGGGCGAAAAACAGCTTACAAGGCTGTTTAAGACTTATGCAGATGAAACCCCGGGCACATATATTCAAAGAAAAAAATGCTTGCGGATAGAAAAGCTTTTGACAGAAAATATATCTCTTGGGGAAATAAGCGAAAGAATGAATTTTACAAGTGAGTATCATTTTAATTCATTTTTTAAAAAATATGCCGGTATGCCGCCGGGGAAATATAGAAAAATGTTAAAAAACAAAAATGAAATTTAATGTATATAAATGGGAAAATAAACCGGAAATAAAATGGAAGTGACCTCGAACTACAGTTCTTTAAGCTGCAATTCAAGGTCACTTCCGATTACTCTTGAAGTCTGTATTCATATGTTAGCCTCTCTTTCTTTAGTCTGCCTTTTGCATGGTAGGTACATTTTCTAAAACTTCACGTATTTTCTCTTTTTGAGAATTAATTTTTAAGTTTTATTATATGTTTGGCAAAAGACGATTTGGATGACTTTTTCAATGAATCGGTTCTGTCTTCTTTATCTTCTTTTTTATTAAACATCAATCTATCTATTTAAAAATCTATGTCTAACGTTTTATACACCGTCGTGTTTGATGCTTTTTATTTAATTTTACAACCTTTGTTTTTTGCCTTTGAGCTTTCTTCGGTTTTAACCTTGGGTTTTATTGTTTTTATTTTTCTTTAATCTTAACCCTGTTTTGCTTCAGCTTCTACTTCGGTTTTAATTGATGTTTAATTTTCTTCTTTTTTTGAACTTTTTCATTTTAAAGTCTGATTCTTAGACTCTCATTGGACTGTACCTTCCTTTCTGTGATTTAAATATATCACATTTCAGAGGCTTTTTCAATTGACAGATTATTAAAAAAGAAAGAAGTTTTTTTATTCAAAAAACAGAAATTTGCATTCAGACAAAATTTTTTCTTTACAAGCGATATTTTTATGTGTTATAATAATTTTGTTGGGTGCTTTTTGAAGCACCTTTTTTGTGTATAGGAAGCTTTGTTTCTATACATTAAAAACTGATTATATTGTTGTGTATAATTTTTGCGTATACATAAAAACATAAAAAAGCAGACACATTAGTGTCTGCTTTTTGTTACGCCGAATGCGTGAAATAACAAATATTAAGAACGTATCTTCTCCGCAATCGCCGATGAGGCGGAATTTTTACGGAGATGAACATATGTAATCAGTTTAACATCCAACCGTTATATTTAACGTCAAGTGCATCCATTCTGCGATTCTGATAGTATCCGTCAAGATATTCGGGAACAACGAGATATCTGTTTATGCAGAGGAACAAGGCTGAAAAATAGAAGGGTGCTTTCAGTGAAAGTTCAGAATAACCGGTCTGACCCATATAAATGGTGTATGCAAGAATTATTGCTGCGCAAATAATACTTACGGTTGTGCCGATTTTTGAAATTTTAATGTGTATCGGATTCTCGGGTGTTCCCTTCACAGCGAACTCATATCCTACATAGAGAAGCGACGATGCAAGAATGATACCCTGCAAAATGGTAACAACAAGTGAGTATATGGTGAGAGCCTGCTGTCCCACAACGTCTGAAGATGCCTGGAACAGTTCATATGCATGAAATACATAACCTTCGGCACCCAACCATGATAAAAATGATAATACCAATACAGCTGTGCTGAAGATTAAAGATGCTACTTTATATCTGGAAATGTTTGTCTTGGGGTGAATCAATCTTTTACGTTTTGTTCCTGTTCCGATATTCATGCCACAGTATGGGCAATATGATGAATCATCATATATTTCTTTTTTGCAATTAGTACAAATCATAAATAGGCCTCCCTGAAAATCTTTCGTATATGCTATAGGCGGATTTTATCCGTACAATAAACATTATATGTCAAACAGAACGATTTGTCAAGAATAATTTATAGAATTATCATAAATATTTTTTGTGATATAAGTTGTTTGCCTCAAGTAAAACAATTTACAATTTATACTTATGATACAGCATAGGGATTATGCATTATAAATTCAATTTTTTTACCGAACCTCTTTCTATAAATTGCGGACTTGTCATAATTGTCTGCTGTGGCAGATAGGGGTTATCAATTTTTTTCATCAACAGCTCATACGCCATGTCATAGTGTGGTGTGTCATATTTTTGGTATGTTGTGAGGTTATAACCTATGGCAGAGCTACCAATACCGTCAATGCTGATAACCGAAAAATCATCAGGCACCGAAAAGCCCCTGTCTTTAATGCACGAAATAACCCCGTGTGCAATGGTGTCATAGGCACAAAAAATTGCCGTGGGACGCTTTTGGAGAGTGAGAATTTCTGCCATTTCCGAATATCCCGCCTCTTCAAATCTCAAACGGCTTGTGCGAAGGTGTTCCGGGGGAGGCGTGAGGCCGTGGCTTTTCATTGCTTTTAAAAACGCAGTCTCTTTTATTTTGGTGAGAATTTCGCCAATGTAGGCAATTTCCGTGTGACCGTTTTGCACGAGGCAGGAAACTGCATCGTGGGCAAGGGTGCTTGAGTCGGAGAGAATTCGGTCACAGGTTTGTTTGATACCCGGTTCATAGCTTCCTCCGAATTCCACCACAGGAAGCTCGGGGTTTGACAAATTAATTTCTTTTGCAGATGAAAACACGATCAGACCGTCAACCTTTGCAAAGCCTGAAAAATAGTCTGCAAGATACTTTTTTGTCTGAAGAGAATAGTTTGTGTAGGTAACAAGCATAATATTGCCGTCGTTTCTTATTCTTTTGTCAAGATGTTTAAGGCACTCGGTGTAGTCGTTTTCTTTTATTTCGTTTGCAATGATGCCTATGACTTTTGAATCCGGTGTCTGATTGTAATATTTCGAAAAGCATCCAAGCTCTTTTGCCAGTTCAAATATTCTGTTTTTTGTTTTTTCGCTTATTTCACTGCTGTCGGCAAATGCTTTTGAAACAGTTGACACCGACACATTTGCAAGGTCGGCAAGCTTTTGCTGAGTAATGTTTTTCATATTATTGCCTCCTGTTTTTCGGTGGTAGTCCAATTGAAAAGATAAATTGGAATTTATCGAGCTGTTTAACACGAGAAGTTCGTAGGGGACGGCGTCCTCGACGTCCCGTGTCAATTACATCGAGAACAAATCTTAAATAATGCTGAAATGTTGAAAACAGTGTGATTGTGTATTGAAGATTGAATTTGAACTA
>JAFQBA010000079.1 GCA_017416845.1 Clostridia bacterium | reverse complement strand
CATTATAACTCAAATGGTTTTGTCGCATATCCATTATAACAGATATTTTGAAATCTGGCGAGTAGATTTTGTTTTTTTTTTCTGTTTTACCCATAAAAATATGCACCTCCAAAAGTGTCTAACTTTTGGGGTGCATATCATTCCCAGGCTCACGCAGTTTTTCCGTTTTATGTGGAGGGTGATGATGAACTAAGCGACTATCTCATCATGTCCATCGAAAAAAACATGGCAATATGTGAGTATCTCGGTTGCCCCATGATTGTTGTTCATTCCTATTGTTCAAATGATGAACCGGAAAAGGATTTTGACCTTAACCTTTCACTTTACAAAAAGCTTATTCCCGCGGCAAAAAAATACGGTGTTAAAATTTGTCTTGAAAACGGATTCCGTGTGTGGGAAAACCGCGGTCTTGACGGCGGAATGTGTTCCGATGCCGACGAAGCACTTAAATATATTAATGCTTTGAACGAAGCGGCAGGGGAGGATGTTTTTGGATTCTGCCTCGACACCGGTCACGCAAATGTTTTGAAAAAGGATATTAAAACCTTTATTAAAAAACTCGGAAATCATCTTTTGTGCCTGCATATTCACGATAATTACGAAATCTTCGATGCTCACCTTTTCCCATTTACCCAAATTTGCCCGGGCTTTGGAAAATCCGTTGACTGGGATAGATTCGTTGAAGGCTTAAAAGAAATAGGCTATAGGGGAGACCTTTCGTTTGAATGCTTCAGAGCGGTTCACCTTTTGCCCGATGAACTAAAATCTGACGGCTTAAAATTCCTCAGTGCAATAGGAAGATATTTCAGAAATAAAATAAAAGGTTAGGGGTTTGGTTTGAATTATAATTTATCGCTGACACTGACAATTTCAAAATGAGAAATGTGGGTTCAAATTGGGGTTTGTCGAGCTGTTTGAAGATGAAATTGACACCGGAGCAAAAGGCTCCCCTGTGCAAGGGGAGCTGTCACCGCAAGGTGACTGAGGGGTTGTAGCAAACTGCCTCATTTACAGTGTTTGTGGCATTTCAAAGTTTCTTAACAACCCCTCAGTCTGCTAACGCAGCCAGCTCCCCTTACACAGGCCTCGGCAGATACAATTTCATCATTTGTCGGCAGTTTTTCAGGTAAAGTGTTTTTTAAATTAAGTGCTGCATATTTTGAGCCTGCATAATTGTGATAAGGTAAAACTCTGACTTTTTTTATATTTTTAAAATTGCTTAAAAATTCTGCAATTTCAGGAATCTGATTATCATTGAACATCGGTACATAAGGAATTCTGATTTCAATTTTCTTTCCGCAGTCATCTAAATACTTTATATTTTCAAGTATAACTTTGTTTGACTGACCCGTACATTTTATGTGAACATCTTCATCAAACGCTTTTATATCATAAAGAAAAATATCGGTATAGGGCATAACCTTATCAAGTGCTTCTTTCGAAACAAAACCACACGTATCAACTGCTGTATTTATGCCTCTCTCTTTTAATGCTTTCAAAAGCTCTGTGCAAAAGTCAGGGTGCATAAGACATTCCCCGCCGGAAAGTGTTACACCACCGCCCGAATTTTCATAAAACTCCTTATCTTCAAGCAATATCGTAAGCAACTCGTCAACAGTCATTTCTTTTCCGTAAAAAGTCAAAGCATTTCCAAGACAGACATCAGTACATTTTCCGCAGGCAATGCATAAGTCTCTGTTAAAAAGATGCTCACTTTCGACGGTGTTGTGAGCACCCGACGGACATACGGAAACACACTCTCCACAACCAATACATTTGTTTTCATAATATGCAAGCTGAGGTTTAAAATCAATTCCTTCAGGATTGTGACACCAAACGCATTTTAACGGACATCCTTTAAAAAATACCGTTGTTCTTATTCCGTCACCGTCGTGTACTGCAAATCGTTTTATTTCAAAAATTTTGGCTTTCACTCAACACACCTCAGATATGCTTCAAAATATCGTCTGCCGAGAATTCTGTATGATTTTGAATCAAAATGAACATTATCGCCCCTGTGTGTCAGATCTGTTGCCGGTGCAAAACCGCACGCAGAAAGTTTTTGGGGCATTTGAGAAAGTGCCGAATTTACTGTATCAAGATATTTAAGTTTGCCATTTAAACGCTCTTTTGCAAAATCACCCAATTCGCCTACAATAACAGGAACATTCTCAGCATTAAGCTCTTTTCTAAGCGAAGTAATCATATGTATAAATCTTTCGCTATAGGTTATGGCATCATTTTCATTTATACTGTCATTCTCTCCCTGATGCCACAATATTCCGGCGATTTCCGATGTGCGTTTTGCAAGCTTTGCATTATTTACTGCATTATCATAAAGTATCTCACCGGGCATCCACTGCGAAAGAGAAGTGCCGCCATCAGCGCAGGGAACAAGCCCGATATCTTCTTTAAAATATTTGGCATATTCATCAGCAAATGAAGCAGACAATCCCACTCCGCTATGAAAATCCACACCGAATACAGCTCTATCGGGATTTATAGGCTCACTCATATTAACCCATCTGCCATTGCGCATCATAAAACAGTTTGGATTTACAATTTCGGGCACCTCATCAAAATCACCCCTGCCCGCCATATTTGATTGTCCTATTAACAAAAATGATTTCATTATTTTTCTCCTTCAACGGATTTATTATGTTTTAAATTAGCCAGCAAAATTGCTTCTAAAATTATAATAAAAGCAAATAAATAATTTAGTTTAAATATATTCTCACCAAGCAATGTGCATGAAAAAACAACTGCAAAAAGCGGCTCGGTAAATTTTATAACCGAAAGCTTTGATATATCATTATATTTTATAAGCATGTTCCAAAGAGAATATGCTGTTATGGACGCTAAACATATATATGCAAATACAAAAACTGCGTTTATATCAATATGAGCGATTCTTCCGCCAAGTGCCAGCCCGACAACGCATAAAACCAAGCCACCAAAAAGCTGCGAGCATGCAACCAGATGTACGGGATTTATTTTTCTTATGATTATTTTTGACAGAATCGTAGAAGCCACTGAGCAAAACGAGGCTAAAATAAGAAATGCATCACCAATAGCAAAGGAGAATTTGCCGCCGTCAAAGCTTGTAACAACGATTCCTAAAAACCCCAGAATTCCTGAAAGCAGCTTTGCAATTGAAAATTTATCTTCTTTGATGAATAAGAATGCAAAGCAACTTAAAAACAGAAATCCCACCTGCTTAATAATTGCACTTTTCGAGCCCTCACCAAAAGACAATGCCATATATGTAAAGGAATAATGCAGAATTATTGATGTAAATGAAATCAGAAAAACAAACTTCAAAATGTTTTTGGGTGGGATACTGATTTTCTTTTCTTTTGCCGAAAAGATTATAAACAGCAAAATTCCGCTGACTACAAAACGAGAACCGGCAAAAAGCATAATCGTTGGTATATCGTTGCTTGCAATTTGAAATGCTGAATACCCTATTTTAACAAAAGGAAACAGCGAGCCCCAAAGTGCACATACATGGACTGCTATGATAACACTGGTTATTTTATTTGAAAATATATTACTTCGTTCCATAATATTATACCAAGCTTTCTGCCTGACGGATAAATCCGTCCTGTTCAATCCTATTGATGTTGTTCCAAAGCACATTCCAACCGCAGACTCTTATCTGCAAATCCTGATATTTTTCAGGATTTTTTTGCGCATCTCTAAGGGTTTCTGCATCAAAAACATTTATGTGCATTGCATGACCGCCACGTTTTATAAATGTCATTAAAAGTCCAAACATTGCCTCAAGACCATCGTCACCTTTTACAGCCGACGGCAGAAGTCCAAGGTCAAGAGAAGCGTCATTTGTAAAGGCGGTAGCGTCAATTTTGGTTACTGATAAGATTGCAGCTGTTGCACCTTCACGGTTTTGCCCCATTGAAGCTGACGCATTTTTGGAAAGTTCTTCGCCAAGAAGTCTGCCGTTGGGAGAAGCCGCAGTTTTTTCGCCCTGAATATATGACATTCTTGCAACATGAAACCCGATAGTCCATTTACCGCCACGTTTTTTTGCATTTTTTCTGCCACAAACATATTTTGCCAGAAAATCGGTAATATCTTTTACAAAGCTGTCGGGGAGTTCTTTGTTATTGCCGTATTTGTCACGGTCGGCAAGTAGTTTTCTGCGGATAAGTTCAAAGCCTTCAAAGTTTGCATCAAGCATTTTCACAAGCTCTTTAAGGGTGAATTCTTTTTTATCAAACACATATTTTTTAATCATTGCCATAGAATCGGCAAAATCTCCAAGGAAGCCGAATGAAATAGCATTACCATTTGTAACTCCGCCACCGCAAAGTGCGTCCTTTGCTTTTTCAAGACAAGACGGATATGTTGCAGAAAGCATTGACTGGGGATTTATATATGCAAGATAATCTTCAAATGTATTTACTGTTTCAATGGTGGCATCTATAACTGCACACAATTGTTTTTTGTATTCTTCATAAAACTTCTCAAACGTGGTATAACTACTGACTTCGGGACTTTCAATCAGTGCAAATTCACCGGTTACTCCGTCACAGCCTTTATGCAGTGCATATTCAAGGGGTTTTAAAAGGTTCAGATAATTCATTCCGCAACCCATACTGCTTTGTATTGAATATTCGTAGCAGCCTTTGATATTGCAAAGGCGTGCCTGCTCCCGGGTAGCACCTGCACGGACAAGAGCCTTTCTGATAGTCGCATCAGATACAAATACTATAGAGCTGTTTCCTCGTCTTATCATATCAAGAGCTTTGAGCAGAAAATCTTTCGGAGTGCTTGCGGCAACCTTTATCTGTATCTTGGGGTTGTAAATTTTCATTTTGTCGTAAACATCAAGGAAGAGATATGAAAGCTCGTTAATTTCGGTGCTTTCATCCTCTTTGCATCCGCCAAGGAACACAGGTTGGTTCCAATAGTTGCCGATAGCGGTAAACTGCAAAAGGAAATATGCAAGCTCGGTGCGAATTTCTTCTTCTGTGATTCCGTTTTCAAGGTCGTTTCTGTAATAATCAACTAAAATTCTGTCAAAGTTGCAGAGCGATCGAACCTGCAGACCTTCAATATGCTCACTGAGCATAAAATAGATATAGTCAACCAAAAGAGCCTCATAAAATGTTGCAGGCGGATTATTTTTTATGTTTTTAAGTGCTTTTGCCATTTTTTCAGAACCGGCAGTTTTTGCGGCAAGCTCACAGAGTCTGCCTATGAAATTTATAATTGCGGTGTATGTGATTTTAATTCCTTCAAAAAAGGCATCTTCTTCATCGTTAAGTTTTTTAGATAAACGCATCAGTTCACTTTCCCGAAGTAGTCCTTCAAATCCAAGACCGAAAATCCTTTCCCATACGGGTACACTGTGGTCATAGTCGGGCCATATGGTTACAATGCCTGCTCTTTCAAAGTGAGCTCTGTTTTTCTCGGTTTCAGGTATGATTCCTCCAAAAACCTCGTTTTTCCATCCATTTACAAGGCTGTAGTTTAGCGGACGGTCAATCATATTGATTGCCGGAAAAATGTCTCTGCTGTCACAGGAGATTTTTGTGTTTTCCAAAACAAATTCAAATGCTTTTGCCTTTCTCACCGGATGAGGAAGATGCTTTATTTCGCCGTCACGCTTAATAATTTCTTCTTTTATTCTCTCGCCGTCCATACCCGTTTCATCCAAAAAGATTTCATCCCTTCTGATAAATCTTGCAAAAGAGTTAAAGGGTTTTGACGAATCATGATATTTGTTCATAATATAATCGTAGTCTTTATTTTTGATATATTCCATTTCGGTCACCTCACTGTTGGTTTATTTATTTTATACTATAAATTATCCGTTCTGTAAATGTAGATATCAAAAACACTTGACTATTTCAAAACAAAAATATATAATATAAAGCATGCAGTGCCGATAATTGATTTGCGAGCATGATTTCGTTAATATCGCATTTTGAAAACGAATGTAAGTGTAATTTCATATGCAATAAATAAAGAGGTGATTTTGTGGAAGATTTTATGAACTATAATTTTAATATAAACAAGATTGTTCTTGCCTGCTTTGTAGCTGCAGGAACGGGTAATGCAACTCATAAAAACAGACCCAGCCACGGACTTGCAATTCATAAAGGCGGAGATAAAACATATGTTTTTTCAGACGGGAGAAAGCTTAACGTAAAAGAAAATGATATTATCTATCTTCCCAAATATTCAAATTATATCGTTAAATCAAAAGAGTTTGGCGATTGCTATGCAATAAATTTTGATATTGATGAAGACATAACATTTGAACCTTTTGTTATAAAGGTGAAAAATTTCAGTGAAATCACTGAACACTTCAGCATTGCCAATAAAATATGGAAACATAAGAAACCCGGATATCTTTTAAAATGCAAAGCAGAACTGTATAATATTATTTACGGTCTCAGTCAGGAATATTTTTCCGAATATTTTCCCTCAAAAAAACTTGAAATAATAAAACCTGCAGTAGATTTTATTCACGAGAACTACTCAAAAGAACCTATCAGCGTTGAATCACTTTCTAAAATGTGCAATATAACCCCCGAGTATTTCAGAAGGATTTTTAAATGCTTTTATGGTATTTCCCCAATTAAATACATAAACAATCTTAAAATTACGCTGGCAAGAGAACTGCTTGAATCAAATATGTATTCGGTAACAGAAGCTGCTGTTAGGGCAGGATATGTTGATATGGCTCATTTCAGCAGAGAATTTAAAAGTTCAATGGGCATATCTCCATCAGAATATAAAAAACGCTTGAAACAGACAACATAATATGATATACTTTATCCGAAACCGAATGCTTTCAGTTTCGGATATTTTTTTAATACATAGAAATGAAATGCGTAAAAAACTTTGAAAGGAAAGTGATTTTATGTTTAAAGATAATGATGTAATTTGTTTCTTGGGAGACAGCATCACCGCTGCAGGACTTTGGATGGGTGAGGTTTATCAGCTTCTTCGCAAAAAGTATAAAATCAAATGCTTCAACTGTGGTGTGGCAGGAGGTTCTGCAAGAAAGGCTGTTCAATATCTTCATTGTGAATGTCTGATTCGAAATCCGGACTATGTTTCCATAATGTTTGGCATTAACGACATCAACAGAGATTTGTATGATGATGAGCTTGAAGGACAAGAAGACCTTCCTCAGAAAAAAGCTGATGCAATCAAGCTTTGCATATCAAAATACGCAGAAATTGTGGATGAAATAGTAAAATCCGGTGCAACTCCCATTATCTGTATTCCGGTTCCCTATGACGAAGTTACCGTATCCGATGAGAAAATATACAGATGTCAGTGTGCAATGGATGAGCTTGAAATCGCTTTCAGAGCACTGGCTGAAAAATATGACTGTCCTGTTGTTGATTTTAAAAAAGCTTTTATGCCCAAACTTGGCAAAGAAGGTATAATGAATACCGACAGAGTGCATCCCACACCTCACGGTCATCACATTATGGCACAAACCTTTCTATGTGACCTCGGCGAAATTGACAGCCCCGATTATGACTCAAGCTTTGAATTTGAAGACTGGAATAAAAAGCGTTATGATGCAGAGCAAAAGCTCCACTGTGTCAATTTTGTGGAATATGCAGGAATGTTTGATGCAGGCTGGGCGCTTGGCAAAACCTATGAGGAAAAGAAGCAGATTGCAAAAGAACGATATGATGAGTGTGAAGATAAAACAACGTTTATCCCCACTGCATATCTTGATTATATCGAAAACATCGACAACCGTTCCCGTATGCTCGGTGAGATTGCAAAACTAACTATTTTTTAAAAGAACAAAATTATACATAAATTTCTATATAATAAACAGGAGGTTGCCCGAATGAGCAGCCTCCTGTTTTATTGTTTTTAAGTGTCTTTAAAACAATTCTTAGCATATGTACCGAATCCTCTCCCGGAATATTAAATTCAAGGTTCATTAGAAAAACCGGTTGATTAATCGTCATAATTCATTTGTGTTAAAATATTTAGAGCTGCCTCATTTGTTTAGTGAGACAGCCCATTTTATACTTGTTAAAAATTGCATCAAGCATTGAAACGGTAAATGAATTATTCTTTTACCGTAAATGTAATGTATTTTGAATTTTTATTTCCTGCTTCATCAAACGCTACAATTTCTACATGATGTGTACCAACAACCAAGGATGATCCTTTGATACTTGCAGATATGCTTCCTTTTGTACTTTCTTTTATCGGAATTGTATCCAGATAACATATCATCTTTACTACTTTTTCGTTATCGGATGCTTTGGATGTGATTTTAACAGTTGATTTTGTTTGAGTGAAGCTTGTACCTTTTGAACAAGTAAGTTTAGTTATTTCGGGTTTTGTTTTATCCTGTTCTTTTACTTTGAATGAAATCTTTTTGGCTTTTGTCAGAGTTCCTGCTGAATTTACACCGTAAACATTGATATATTTGCTTTTTGGATTGTTAATCTTTAGCCAGAATGTCCATGTTCTTGTTTTCCCGCTGTCAGAATATTTCAAATTGTTCAGAGACGATGATGGTATTTCATAGCCGTCGAAAGCTTTTACAACAAGCTTTGTGGTTGCAGTGTTTGTTTTTATGGTGAACTCAAACTTGGTAACGTTTACTGTTCCTGAAGAAGGACTTACTTTTCCTGAAGAAATCTTGGCTTTTTCAACAACAGGTTCAGTGACTTTGAAGGAAACCTTCTTGGCACTTGTTAGTGTTCCTGCGGAGTTTACACCATAAACATTTATGTATTTGCTTTTCAAATTGTTAATCTTAAGCCAGAAGGTCCAGGTTCTTGTACTTCCGCTGTCGGTATATTTCAAGCCGTTAAGCGAAGATGCAGGAATTTCATAGCCGTCAAAGGCTTTTACAACAAGCTTTGTTGTAGCGGTATTTGTTTTTAT
>JAFQBA010000078.1 GCA_017416845.1 Clostridia bacterium | reverse complement strand
TCCTTTGACTTTGGTGTATTGCCATATGGTGATTTAACAGGTTCCACTTTGGAATTTCGCAAAGACTCCACATAGCTTTCCTTTGTTTTAACCATTGACTTAACCGAGGAATCATCCGTTTTTTCAAGCCTTATATCAGATATTTTTTCTGCCTGAATATCCGACGGTTTTGATGTCTGTATATCTGATGGTTTTTCCTTTGGCAGATTTAATTCTGATACGTTGTTTTGATTATCCGATTTCAGCGTTTCTGTTCTGTTTTCTTCAGCTTGTCTCTTCTCATATTCTGCTTTAGTTTTAAGCTTTTTGGTAACATATTCCTTACGGGCGTCTTTTGGTGTTATCGATGAATCGGAAGATGTTGTCTTTAATTCTTCCTTACCCTTAACATCTTTTATACCGTCTTCAGATTTATGCTTGTTTATATAGCTTTCTTTTGTTTTTACTCCGTGAGAAGCTGTTTCACTTTGAGATTTAAGATATTCCTCTTTTGTTTTAACAGTAATCTTTTCCTGTGGTTTGCCATATGTATGTTCAGAGCTTTTCTGATTTCCAAAAGGCTGTTCGTTGGTGTTATAAACTTCTCTTGTTTTCGGAGCATTATCACTTGTTTTAACCTGATCATCATTTACTTTTGGCTCATTGTCGGGTGTACGTTTACCTGACATTACACATCACCTCTCAGGCTCCGGTACTTTTTTGCTCTGATTCTGTTCATAAAATCTTATCTTTTTTAACGCACGCTGACAAAAATCCTTTTGAGCGGAAAGTAAACTTGTAGTGTAATGTCCCCAATTATAATTGTCTTTGCCGTAACATTCCCATGTTACAAATTCATTAGGTCTTGTTTCGTGTACGCCGAGCACAATTTCTGAATCGCCGATTGTAATTGCGTTTGTTATAATGTAACCCGCATTTTTTCTCCATTCCATTGTATCTACCTCCATAAAAAAAGCCGACACGTTTTTTATTCGGTGCCGACTTCATCTTTGTTAAGTTTTTCAAGTCTTTCATCTTCCTCTCTCGCCACTACAAAGCAACTCATTGTTATAAGTCCAAAAGCTGCTCCTGCCATAAAAGCAATAAAAATCCATAACCACATCATTTTTTATCTCTCCTTATCCTGTAGTCTTTTTCGCTGCCAACCTTCAAGCAATTTTATTATAGTATCTTCCATTTGCTGTTTTGTATAATGTTTTGGAAAATACTTCTTCAATTTAGCATCGTCAAGTGTAATTTTGAGTTTTTCCGGTTTTTGTTCCTGCATAATTGATAAAGCAACATCTTCGCTGAATTTACCCTCATCAAAAAATCTTCTCATTTTTTTGGCTTGTTCAATAGATGGGGATGTAGCTTCACTTTCTATTGCTGACAATACTTCCGTCTGAGCCTTTGAGCCAAGATATGACAATTCAACCGCGGTATTCATTGCAATATCGCCGTTATCAACCATATCAAGTATTGGATCAATGAGATTGTTTAGACGGATGAATCTGCGTATTTGGTCTTTGCTTTCACCAACTTGTTCACCCAAAATTTCATCTGATCGCCCGCTTGGTAAATTAGTCGCAATTTGCGACGCATTTTCTTTGGGTGGTCTCCCTGCTTTTCTTTTCATTGCTTCAAGCTTCATCTGGTATGCCTTCGCCTTTTCGCTGGGTAAGATATGTTCCCTCTGAAGATTACTGTCAACAAGCAATATTGTAGCAGTATCATCATCAAGGTCTTTTATTACTGTCGATACTTCTGTTTTCCCGGCAAGCTCTGATGCTTTAACACGTCTATGTCCTGAAAGTATTTCATAACCTCCGTCTTTGTGCGGTCTTGCCACTACTGGAGAAAGAACACCACTTTGTTTGATGCTCTCTACAAGCTCGTTCATACTTTCATCCATCAACACTTTAAACGGTTGTTGTTCAAATGGTTTGAGTTCCATAATTGGTATAGGTTTGACTTCTTCAGTATTTCTCTCTGCATCTGATTTAAAAAGGTCATCGTATGATTTCAGACCTATGTTTATTCCGTTGTTTGCCACCGTCAAGCACCTCCTTTGTCAGATTTCTGTATGCTTCTGCTGCTTTGCCTCGTTTATCGTATGTATAAACGCTTTTGCCCACTGCAAAGGTTTCTGCAGTTCTTGTTGATAAAGGTATCTCCGTTTTGAAAACCGTGATATTCTTTGAAAAGTTTAATCTTATCTGCCGTGACACCGCCTGAGATAAATTAGTGCGACTATCCACCATAGTCATCAATATTCCGCCAATCTCCAAATCGGGGTTTATATGCTTTTTTACTCTGCCTACAGTGGTTAAGAGTTGCTCCAAACCCTTTGCCGGAAGATACTGTGCCTGAACAGGAATTATAACCTCATCTGCAGCAACAAGCGAATTAATTGTGAGCATACCAAGCGAAGGTGTGCAGTCTATGAGCACATAGTCATATTTATCTTTTACACTGTCAATGCAGTTCTTAAGCACTCTTTCACGACTCATGGTGTTTACAAGTGCGGTTTCCATACCTGACAATTCAATATTTGCAGGAATCAAATCAACTCCTTCTTCGTGATGCAATATTCCTTCATCATTGTCGATGGGCATATCCTGAATACTTTTTTGCATTAATGTGGATAGCGTTGATTCAATGCTGTCGGGATTTTCAAATCCCAAGCTTTCTGTCAGACTACCCTGTGCATCACAGTCCACAAGCAGAACCTTTTTACCCTCATTTACAAGACCAATACCTAAATTGGCAGTAGTTGTGGTTTTTCCAACACCGCCTTTTTGATTTGCTATTGCTATAACTTTACTCATTTTTCATCAAGCCTCCTAAGTTTTACTCATATCATATTTCACTTTTGCCGAGAACCAATTGTCTGTAGTTTCACTTGCCCGGTAAATTGTTGTAATTAAAAACGCCCGTATGTTACGGACGTTAGAAGTGTTTTCCTTTAAGGAAAAATGTATGTATTCTATATGCGAACTGTTAATTTCTAAAAACCTGATTTTTACTACTTCTTGCGGATACTCTTGTTTGTTAATACGAATAAACGGCTCTTTACTGCACACCACATCAACCATCAATGCAACAATTTCATCAAGCCAGTTGGCTCCGTATTCTTCAACAATGATGTCATAATTGATATTATCTTTTATAATTTGCTCGTATGTCATTCTTTCTCGTATCCATCGTATCGCATCGCTGGGTTCTTCCGGTGCAGATAAATCCATATCATCTTCTTCGATAGGATATGATAGGATAGTATCGTTATAATCAGTATAATTATCTTTAGTATTATTTATATTATTATCATTAGCGTATGAATTACATACTTCTTGATGTATGATTTCCATACTTCCAGAAGTTTGATTTTCATACTTCTGCAAGTTTGAAATACATACTTCTTGATTTTCGGTATTCATACTTCTTGAAGTTTGATTTTCATACTCGACTTTTTTTGTATATGTAAAGTTTTTCACATAGATAATATTCGGCTTGCCCAACCCCTGACGCTTTCTCTCGATCAGACCTACGGATTTTTCGAGTTCTTCAAGAAGTTTTGCCGTTTTTTGCCTTGCACAACCCAAATCAACAATAATATCTTCCATTGTGTACACGATATACACACGATTATCTTCATCAACCCAACGGTTTTTAACAGATAATCCCATCCGGTCAAGCATAAGTCCGTAAAGTAATTTTGCATCAGTAGACATATTCTTGAATCGCTTGTCCGAAAATAATACCTTTGGAATACGGAAGAATGTAAATTGTTCTGCCTCCTTCCCATAAAAATAATCAAATCCTTCTACCATTCTTTTCACCTCCGAAATACCCCGTAAAAAATTGCATAAAAAAATGACACTGTTTTGTGTCAAAATCTGTTATACACGGATATTTTAAAATAACGTATTTATGCTATAACATTAAGAATATAAGGTATTTATTTTGCGAATAACAACACACCCGTTTAGCCGTTTTTTTCGCACTTCTACACGCAGGGTGGGGAAATGAGGACACCGAAAAGCTTATTGAAATTTTAGATGAATATGATGTAAAAACAACATTTTTTGTTGTTGGAAGTTGGGTTGACAAATATCCTGAATCAGTGAAAGCTCTCCATGATGCCGGACACGAAATTATGAATCACTCGGACACACATCCTCACATGACCAAAATATCAGCCGATGCAATGAAAACCGAAATAGAAAAATGTGATACGAAAATAGAGAGTATCACAGGCGAAAAACCTTTTTTATTCAGACCCCCATATGGAGATTATAACTCAAAAGTTATTGAAACTCTTGCCGAATGCGGGCACTACACAGTGCAGTGGTCTGTTGACAGTCTTGACTGGAAAGATCTTACGGCAGATGAAATTTGCACAAGAGTTACAGAAAAAATTCACCCCGGCGCAATTGTGCTGTTTCACAACGCCGCAAAAAACACTCCCGATGCTTTACCGAAAATTTTGGAATATATGAAAGAAAATAATTATAAGGTCGTGCCCGTGTCTGATATCATACACAAAGACAACTATACAATTGATCATACAGGTAAGCAGATTTTGAAGAATAATAATGAGAGATAAACTCCAATTTATATTGCTTTTATATAAACTATATGTTACAATATTGTCAACATAATTACGGAGTGATATAAATATGAAAGCAGTTATAACAGGAGCAAACAGCGGAATAGGGAAAAGTCTTGCAATAGAACTTGCAAACATGGGATATGACATTGTTGCAATTGCCCGAAATCCCAAAACACTTGAAGAGCTAAAAAATGAAATTTCAACAGACTGCGAAATCATTGTTGCTGATGTGAGCAAAAAAGAAATTTGTTTAGAAGTATTTGAAAAGCTGAAAAACGAAGATATAGATATTTTTATTAACAACGCAGGCTTTGGCGTTTACGGAAAATTTGACAGTACAGATTATGAACGAGAACTTGAAATGATTGATGTTAACATCAAAGCTGTTCACATTTTTACAAAACTGTTTATCAAAAAATTTCTAAATGATGGAAAAGGTAAAATTCTCAATGTTGCATCTACGGCGGGGTTTATGCCCGGGCCGAATTTTTCGTCATATTATGCCTCAAAATCGTATGTTCTGAGACTAAGCGAAGCTGTTGATGAAGAAGTAAGAAGAAAAAGTAAAAATGTTCGTGTTTGTGTACTCTGCCCCGGGCCTGTTAAAACCGCATTCGACAAATCTGCCGGTGTTGGCTCGAGCTTTAACGGTGCAAGCAGTGATTCTGTTGCAAAATATGCAATAAAAAAATTCCTAAAGGGTAAAAGAATTATTATTCCGGGATTCTCCAACAAAATGCTTGTGTTTATTTCAAAATTTATCCCCGAAAAATTACTCACAAAAATTAATTATAATATTCAGATTAAAAAGAAGTAAATTCCTTTCAGTACAAAATATGTCATTTTACATTAATTCTTCTCATATACTGTGACAAGTAATATTTTGAGGTGAATATATGTGAAAGATTATATTGCTGACAGAGTATGCGAAATAGCAAAGCATATGCTGGATACAAAATGTACAGTCAGAAGCGCAGCATCTAAATTTGGTGTTTCAAAATCAACAGTACATAAGGATATCAGTGAACGCCTGAAATTTTTAAGTCCTTCCCTTTTTGCTGAAATAAAAAAACTTCTTGAAACTAACAAACAAGAACGACACATCAGAGGCGGGATAGCAACAAGACTAAAATATAAAAACAGCCAAAGATATTTTAATTAATTGATTATCTTTAAATTATTGCTTTTATTATACTGTGATGGTATAATAGGATTATAAATACCTTAACGGAGGATACTATGAAAGCAATAATTCTTGCCGCAGGATACGCCACAAGGTTATATCCCCTTACCTTAAATCGCCCCAAAGCTCTGCTTACAATCGGAAATAAACCTATTATAGATTATATCGCAGATCAGATTGAAACAATAGAAGCAATTAATGAATTAATAATAATCAGCAATGATAAGTTTTTTTCAGACTTTTGCGAATGGAAGTCATCAAGGAAAAACAATGTTCAAATAACAATATTAAACGACGGAACGACTGATGATTCAAACAAACTTGGTGCTATAGGCGATATTGAATTTGCTATTGAAACTCTTGATATTGATGATGAGATACTCATCATTGCAGGTGATAATATCTTTACATTTATGCTCAAGGATTTCTATAACGAATATAAAACAAAAAATGCTGATATGATTTTGGTTAAAGAAATTAACAACATTAACGAACTCAGAAGAATGGCTAATGTGTCTTTAAATGAAAATCATAAAGTAATAAACATGGAAGAGAAACCGCAAATGCCTAAATCAAACATAGCAGCTTTTGCATCGTATATCTACAAAAAAGAAACCATACCACTGATAAAAAAATATCTCGACGAAGGTAACAATCCCGATGCGCCTGGTTTTTTTCCCAGCTGGCTTTATAAAAGAAAAGATGTATACGCATATGCTTTTTCCGGAGAATGTTACGATATCGGCACACCTGAATCCTACAACGAAGTAAATAGAATTTTCAGTAATTAATCTACAATAGACAACAAACAAATAAGTTAAGGGGATGCAAAAAAATTCGCATGAATTTCTTTGCATCCCCTTTTTCATAATTATAAAACATCACACTTAAAACTACCTGCAATTAAGAAAAATTATTTTGCTATCCTGAATTTGTCGACATAATCAACAAGCAAATCAACCGTCGGTTCAATACCTATTACCGATGAATCGATACATATATCATACCCTCTCGAATCGCCCCACTTCATCTCGGAATAAGTATTATGATACTGTTTGCGCTTTTTATCATGTCGTTTAATTTTATCAATGGCTTTCTCTCTTGAAAGATTATATACATCCATAACTCGGGCTATTTTCTCTTCTATATGACCCGTAATAAAAACATTGATAGTGTTTGGGTTATCCCTTAAAATTTCATCAGAACAGCGTCCTACAATTACAAAAGATTCCCCGCTTAGTGCTCTTGAGAGTATAAAATCCTTAACTTTATTCTGAACATGAATCTCAATTGAATTAGTATGACCTTTAATTTTTTTTGATAACCATATATTTCTGGGTTTTTCATCATATTTTTCCATAATTTCCGCACTGAAGCCTACCTGATCATGACACTCTATAAAAAACTTTTTGTCATATAAAGTAATACCAAGCTTTTGAGCCAAATGTCCGGCAATATGGTGACCGGCACTGCCGAATTCTCTACCTATTGTAATTATTATTTGATCTCTCATAAAAATCACTCTTTCTGTTTAGAGTTTATATAATTAATACTATCAAAGATATCTGACAAATATACATATCATAGATATAGCAAGAACTATAACTGTTGCAGGAACACAGTATTTGCAATACTTTCCCCAACTGATTGGATGTCCGGCCTTTGCAGAAACAGAAGTTCCTACAACGTTTGCGGACGCTCCGATTGGTGTTGCATTACCACCAATATCGGTACCGATTGCAAGAGTCCAGGAAAGAACCCCCATATCCATTCCCGATGCTGCCATAGATTTAATAACAGGAACCATTGTTGCGGCGAAAGGAATATTATCAACAAAAGCACTTGCAATAGCCGAGAACCAAAGGATTATAGCAACGATAAGATATGGATTTCCTCCGCTTATATCCTGAATAAACTTTGCAACAATTGTAAGAGTTCCGGTTTGCTCCAAACCTCCTACACATACAAACAGTCCGATGAAAAATAATACCGTTTTATAATCAAGATGTTTGAATATGTATTTTATGTCATCCGTGCCCGATGATATGAGTGTTGTAACAACAGTCAAAACCGCTGCAATCATACCAATGAGTGCAACAGAAAATGTTGTTTGGGCATGTGTAACAAGAAGAACTACAGCAACTGCAAAAACAAAAACCGACATGGAAAAGCCGAGTTTATTTTTGATTGCGCTTGATGCTTCGGGAACGGAGATACTGTCTCCTCTTTTAGCTTCACTATCTTTGAGTTCTTTTCTGAAACACAAATAAAAATATAATATAATAAACACAAGGCAAATCCCTGCTACAATACCTGTGTTCGAAAGAAAATCAAAAAAGCTGTAGTGAAGAGATGTTCCTATAATAATATTTGGGGGGTCTCCGCACATTGTTGCAGAACCGCCAAGATTTGAACAGAAAATTTCTGCAATAATTACAGGAATTGGATTAAACTTTAAAAGCGATGCTAATTCTGTTGTAACAGCTGCAAGGAAAAGTATAACCGTGATGCTGTCAATAAACATGGAAAGAACGGCAGACATACACATAAAGCATATGAGAAGAGGTATAACCTTGTATCTTACTGCTTTTGCAATGGAAAGACACATCCACTTGAAAAAGCCCGATCTGCCCATTCCTTCAACCATAATCATCATACCAACAATGAATATGATTGTAGACCAGTTGATTCCGGACGACTCTTCCGATGATTCACCATACCAGAAACCACCTGTAAAAATGCTTTTTAAATTAAGTGTTTCAACAATTGCATTCATATCTTTCATACAAATTCCGAATACAACAGTCAAAACCAAGCCTCCGCATAACAATGTTATAATATGACGTTCAAAAACTTCAATAACAATCATAATAAACATTGCAACGAAAATCAATACTGCAATAAGCTGTGCACTCATGATGAATTTAACCTCCATAAAGTTAGTTTTAACAACCGATGTATTATAGCACCAACAATATTAATTTTCAATAATAGTTTTAAAATCTTGACGATATTTTGACATAATTAGATAAAACCAAAAGTTTTTATGATAAAAATCCACAAAAACATTGTTATAACACATAATACCGTACCAAACATAACAAGCTGACCTGCAAGCTCATCATCTGCCCCCATCTGCTGTGCCATTGTAAAAGAGGAAACGGCAGCAGGTGTTGCAAAAATTGCAAGCAAAACAGCAAGATCACTACCAACGAATCCCATTACGAAAATAGCAATCGGTAAAACAATTGCAGGTATAAGGACAAGTTTTGCCAAAACGCCCAAAACAAGCTCCTTAACGTTTTTTGAAATAAAGTTAAGGTTAATTGATGCACCGAGCATTATAAGAGCCATAGGCGTTGTAACAGATGAAATTGACGAAATGGTTTTCTCTATTATTATCGGAAATTTGATTCCCGAGAAAAGAACAATGAGCCCCACGATTGAAGCAATGATGAGCGGATTTGTAATTATCCCCTTTATAACAGTGGTCGGCTTAGGTTTTGAACCTTTAAAAACCTCAAGTGTAACAACAGCCATAAAATTAAATATAGGTATAACAATTGCCACAAGTAGTGCTGATGTGCCGGAATTTTCACCACCGCACAGAGCCTCGGAAACAGGCACACCAAAAATCACAAAATTGGATCGGAAAATTGCCTGAATAAGGACACCTCGCTTTTTACGGTCTTTCTCAATAAGTGGAATAATAATAAACAAAAGTGCAATTATGACAAAAATGCAAATAATAACAAACAAAGCAAGTTTCACACTAAAAACATCGGAAATACTGCTTTCATATACATTTTTAAAAATCATCAACGGCAAAAACACCTTGAAAATTACCGAATTCATTTGTCGAATCGTATCACTGCTGATAAGTTTTATTGTTTTTATGAAATATCCCAATGCCATCATGACAAATATGGGAAATACTACATTAAATGAAACAAGAAAATTTTGCATAAGTATAACCATCCAAAATAATACTATAATTATAATATGCTTTTGGAAACGAATTGTCAAGTATACAATTTAACAAAATAGAAACCAAAACTTTAAAACTTAATTCCGGACTTTAGGTTTAATCATTTCAAAAACATACGTATCAATTTTTCATTAAACTTTTTATACGGCTGATAGCGCATAGGAAGATCTATAAATGTCTTTTTGTCAACTATGCTCTTTTTATGTGAAAAGGTGTCAAATCCACATTTCCCGTGATATGAACCCATTCCGCTTTCCCCAACACCGCCAAATCCCATGTTTGTTGTTGCAAGATGAATCACCACATCATTTACACATCCTCCGCCAAAAGAACATTTATCTGTAAGTTCTGCTATGGTCTTTTTATTTGATGAGAAAACATAAAATGCCAGTGGTTTTGGATTGCTGTTGACATAATTCATTACATCTGAAATATTATCATACGAAATAACCGGAAGCAATGGTCCGAAAATCTCTTCCTGCATTACTGCATCCGTATATAAAACATTATCCATGACAGTTGGTTCAATTTTAAGGCTTGTCTCGTCAAAATTTCCGCCTATACAAACCTTTTTAGTATCTAAAAGCGAAATAACCTTATTGAAATGCTTTTTATTAATTATTTTGCCGTAATTTGGATTTTCAATGGGATTTTTGCCAAACTGAGATATAATTTGAGATTTAAGACAAGAAATAAATTCTTCTTTTACTGATTTATCACAAAGAACATAATCCGGTGCAACACAGGTTTGTCCCAGGTTAAGATACTTTCCGAAAACAATTCTTTTTGCAGCCAGCGGAATATTTGCAGTTTTGTCAACAATGCACGGGCTTTTTCCGCCAAGTTCAAGTGTTACCGGAGTAAGATGCTCGCTTGCTTTTTTCATAACAAGCTGTCCGACTTTTTTACCGCCGGTAAAGAAAATATAATCAAATTTTTCGTCAAGCAAGTATGTATTCTCTTCACGTCCGCCTTCTATGACTGTAACATATTCATCATCAAATATGTCAAGAACTTTTTTTATAATAGTAGATGTATTTGGAGAATAGGCGCTTGGTTTAACAACCACTGTATTACCGGCTGCCAAAGCATCCACAAGAGGTCCGATTGTCAAAAGAAAGGGATAATTCCACGGACTCATAATAAGTACAACACCGTAGGGCATATTTTTTACATAACTTTTTGATGCAAACTGAGCAAGCGGAGTACGCACTCTTTTATCTTTTGCATATGATTTAACATGCTTTATCATGTGGCTGAGTTCATTGATAACCATGCCAACTTCGCACATATAGCTCTCATAGGAAGATTTGCCGAGATCGGCTTTAAGAGCTTCTGTTATTTTGCTTTCATTTTCTATTATAGTTTGACGAAGTTTTTTCAAAGCATTTATTCTGTATTTTACAGGCAAAGTTTCATGAGAATCAAAATACTTTCTCTGAGCACTTACAATCGACTTGATTTGTTCTTGTGTCATGATTACTCCTCCATAATTTTATAATAAATCTTTTCAAGTTCAAATCTATCCATTAAAACAGGAACCGGATACAAAGGATTTGCTTCTTTATCTGCATATGCGGCAAGTTGCAAAATATCCTCTTTTTTATCCCTGAAAGTTTTGACGGAATGTTCATATCACTATTCATTGCTCTGACTTTATCTATAAACATTTGTGCAGCTTTGTCTTCAGGAGTATCATTTGTGCATATATCCATTGCTAAAGCAAGCTTTTTGAGTTTTGGATAAACAGTTTCACCGTATGCTTCGAGTATATGAGGGAGAATAACTGCATTTGCAAGTCCGTGAGGTATTTTATATTTGCCGCCAAGTGAATGAGCTATTGCATGGCAATAACCAACATAGGATTTTGAAAACGCTCTTCCTGCCAAAAACGATGCCTGAAGCATGTTTTCTCTTGCATCGAGGTTATCACCATTATTGTAGGCTTTTTCAAGATTTTTTGCAATTAGTTTAACCGAATTTAAAGCATCTTCTCTTGTTGATTTTACGGTTGATCTCCCTATAAAGGCTTCAACTGCGTGAGTGAGTGCGTCCATTCCTGTTGTGGAGGTGATGTGAGGTGGAAGTGTTTTTGTTACATTACAATCAAGAACAGCAACTTTTGGAATGAGTACAAAATCATTAATTGGAAACTTGTGATTAGTTTCACTGTCGGTAATAACAGTTGCAACCGTAACTTCGCTTCCTGTGCCGGCTGTTGTTGGTACAGCAATCAAATACGGAATTCTTCTCCGAATCTTTATTATACCTTCCATTTTGCTGATAGATTTTTTGGGGCGTGCAACTCTTGCTCCAACAGCTTTAGCACAATCGATTGAAGAACCTCCGCCAAATCCGATAAGTGCTTTTGCCCCGTTATCAATATACATTTTAAGCGCTTCTTCAACGTTGTTCACTGTAGGGTTAGGTTGCGTTTTATCATAAATAAAATATTTGATTTTTTTATATTCAAGTGCCTTTTTCAACGAATCAATAAGTCCGAGTTTATGAACAGATTCATCAGTAACAATTAGAACATTGTCAATATTCATTTTAACAAGATGCTCGGGTATTTTTGATATTAAATTAACAATACACGGATTTGAATAAGGTAAAATAGGAATTGCAATTTTAAATACTTTTTGAAAAATTCTACAATATAACTTTTTAAAAGCATTCATAGCTCCACCTCCAAAATTGGATTATTTTGATACATAAATATATCCGCAAGCATTTGGACCCACATGAGCACCAATAGTTGCTCCGATATTAAAAATGTTTTCATCCTTAATCTCAAAACCAAGATCTCTAAGATTCTGAACAAGAACATCGGCATGTTTTTTATTATGTGAATATACAATATATATCGGATAATCTGAATCGGGTTTGTTTTTTGTAATGCTGGTACAAATCGTTTTTAAGCCTTTTTTTATACTTAAAGTCTTGCCGCAAACTTCAACTTTCCCTTCGTTATTAACTTCAATTACAGGCTTCAAATTTACAAATGAACCGACCGTGTATGCTGTCTTTGAAAGCCGCCCGCCCTTGTACAAATATTCAAGTGTATCGATGCACGCTTTAAGAGTAATTTTGTGTTTGAGCGTTTCTATGATATTAACAATTTCACATGCTGCTTTACCTTCATCACGAAGTTTTACGGCAATATCTGCAAGCATTCTTTGTCCACCCGTTGCATTAAGGCTGTCTATAACATAACAACTATCATATTCAAGCATTTTTGCAGTAAGCGTTGCATTTTGATATGTGCCACTAAGAGCCGACGATATGGTTATGATTATACACTCATCACCTGCATTCTTAAAATCTTGTAAAATGTTTTCGAAGTCAAAAGGTGAAGGTTGTGATGTTTTTGGAAATTCATCTCCGTCAATTAACATATCATAAAATTGGTCTTTTGAAAGCGAAATATTTTCCTGATATTCAGTGCTTCCAAATGCTATTTTCATTGAAACACAAATGATATTCTTTTTTATAAGTTCGTTTGGTTCATAATCTGCCGCCGAATCTGTTATAATTCTGACCATTGATATTTCTCCTTTAATTCATATACTGTATCCGGATTTTTCGAGTTTATCAACAATTCTAATGAACGCATCTGTATCGTCTTCGCCTATTATATTAATGATATTTTGAGCGTGAGAAAGTGATGATGAATGAACACTAAGAAACATATTCGTTTTATCTTTCGAACATTTAATATGCACTACTCTTTTGTCATCACCGTGTTCGCATTTTTCTACAAGACCCTGATCAAGAAGCGAATTTACAGTTCTGTTTACAAGAGATTTGAGCATTCTTGTTTTTTTAATAATTTCTTTCACTGAAACAATGCCTTCTCCATCTTCAAGATAACGTTTGTACACAATATTCATAATTATTGCTTCATTATAGTGAAGACCGGTTGTAAACCTGCTGTTTTTAAAAATTCCGGATAATGTTATCCAGGACTCAATCAGACGTTCATCTTTATTTGTTATACTCATAATGCCCTCCGTTTGTTCACAATGTGAACTTATTATATCATAACTTAAAATTATTGTCAACAAAAAATAATTAATTTCAAAAAAAATAACCTGAAACATATAGTTTCAGGTTATCTCTCTACCCCGGCAGCGTCTTACTTTCCCGGGCCGTCACCAGCCAAGTATCATCAGCTCTGCAGTGCTTAACTTCCGTGTTCGGTATGGGTACGGGTGTGTCCAC
>JAFQBA010000077.1 GCA_017416845.1 Clostridia bacterium | reverse complement strand
GGTTGGAACTCCCCCACGGGAAACATCAAGCTGAGCACCAAGGGTTTTAAAATGTCTTTTTTGACATATTTCAAAGGGTGCATCACTTTTTGACAGGTTCATGGCAAGGAGAAAATATCCCCTTGCCAAATCGCTTTTGCATCCGTAGCCGATTGTGGCTTTTTTGCCGTCATAAACTATTTTTACACCGTTAAATTCTTCATAGGCTATTTCAATATCGGTGCTGAAATCTACAAGCTTAAATATCTCATTTTTTATCATTTCCATATTGCATCTGTCTCCTATTGTTTTGTTATGTACAATTCATATATGGTGTTTTTGTTGTTTACGGTGTTGCCAAGCAAGCGAAGTCTTACAAACTTAACACCCTCTGCCTTAACATCAAAGATTTCAAAGGTTGTGGAATCGCTTTTATCTATAACTTCGCTCATTCCGCTGAATACTTCACGATAATTTTCACCGTCGGAGGATACTTCAACGGCAAATTTTTCCTGTCTCAAATAACGGTTACCAAAAATAACTGCCAGATCCTTGATATCATATTCTTCCTCAAGCTCAATTACAAGCCATTCTTCCTTACCGTCACAGGTAAACCACGAAGCAAGGTTGTTGTCAACAGCCTTGTATGGCGGAAGTGAATCTTCGAAGCTGCTCGCCTTAAGGTCCTTCACTTTTACACGGTTTTCACCATCGATATTGACAATGTATTGACTGTTATCAACACGGGAGAATTTGCTGGTGACAAAAACTCTTTTCCCCAAAGAACCATAAGAGCTGTCAACATCAAAGCACTGCTTCAAATCGGTGTAGTGAATATACATTTCACCGTCTTTTTCTCTTATGGGGAAGTTCAGGGTCACATCGGAGGCTTCACCTGACAGGAGAACTTTTGAAGATTTTGAACCGACTGTCAAAGTAACCTTTCTGTCCTGAGGCTCATCGTAGAGGGAAATTGTCATGGTGCTGTCACTGCGTTCAATTGTTGCAAGGTCATCAAACAAAGGTACAATTTTGCTGATGGGAAGATAGATTTCATCTTCAAATTTAACGGGAAGAACACTTGTGCGAATGTTTCCGTTGTGACTGAATATCATTCTTTCCTGCACGGTTGTATCAAGTCTTGAAAGAATGCTGATATCTTTTTCATAGCTTTTTACATATTCACGTGTTTTGGCAACCTCATAGTCACCGCATTCGCCTTCAAAATAAAGCACGGTGCCGCCTGCTGTCACATATTCTTTGGCAATGAGCTTTCCGTCCTTGTGAACGGTCCACACGCCTTCCGACAAATCGGCTACGGCAATTTTAAGGCTTTCGTTTTCTTTGCCCGGAACATTTAGCACAAATGATCCCGAATGACGTTTGTTTTCTTTGCTGAAAAATGCCACACGGTCTTTGATTTTTGCGCCGTAGAATTTTTCGTTGTCAATAAGCTCGGTGTCAAGAGGCTCTGGGTCGGATGAGCTTTCACCAACCTGAATAACATTCAAGAAATAATCCTTTTCCGAAGCCGCTTTGGGGCTGATTTCAACACGCCATTTTCCGCTTTCGTCTCGAGTGGTCTGGGTGGGAATAGCCATGTAGTTCCAATCGCCTATCAAATATTCCTTGCCCGGTCCGCCGATTTTGGTGATTTGAGCATTATCCTGCTTTGGCAAAAGGGTGTCATTTATGAGCCTACCGTTATATTCAAATTCATCATATCTCACAGTTGTGCGGTTATCCTCTACAACAGGTTCGTTTTGTGAGTGAAGAAGCCAAGTCTTTTTGAAATTGGGATCTGATGCTGTCACTCTGTCAAAAACAACAAGTGCGCCGGGATAAACCTCATCAAAGAAATTGAAAAACATAAACGAACGGGTATATTCTTTTGCTCTGTAACCGTAAGCTCCGGTTATATCGCCGGAAAGGTAAGTGAAATCGGGCTTGTTCATGTCGTCGCCCATATCTTTGGCAATAACCTCACCCATTTTAAGATGATCACCGGTGAGCTGTTCAAGATTTGCAGCATTGGTCACAGGTTCTGTCTGTCCGCCCGTATTGGCAATTTCCTGGCCGTTACTGAGAACAACCTTTTGTTCGGGGTCATAAATAAGCATTGAATTGTGACCAATGGTTTGTTGAGCGTAGTTTCTGTTATGATCACTGCTTACACCAAGACTTGTAACGACATTTCCTGCCTGGTCAACAAAAGGTTCTGACTGATATATACCGCTGTCAATTGCAAGGGGTCCTTTGAAATACACATAAAAATGACCTGCGTCTCTGTGGCTGTGACCAAGATAGTGTTTTTCGGGCATTTTCATTGAAACAACAAGGGCATTTGAGTCAAAGCCCATATCCCACGAGGTTCGTGCCATCATAATGCCTGAATTGTCACCGGTATAGATTGAAAGCGGCAACTGCTCCTTGGGCATAGTACCTACGCTTGTGTCGTTAAGACAAAGATAAAGTGCGTTGGATATTGTTCTGTCGTTCATTGATGCCACTCCCTTGCCGCTATCTGCAAGAAAGAGTTCTCCTTTGAGATAAGGATCTTTAAACATATTTGCTGCTATAAAAAGTGTTCCAACATTAACACCATAAGCACCTGTCGGGAATGAATATATGTCGGAATCCTGGGGGTGCCAGCCATTTGGCAAACGGCGGAATATGGTTGTATATGCACCTTCGTGCTGATTTTGACTCAGCATATCGGCACAGCCCAGCTGGTCGAGCATAAGTCTGAAAAAGAAGTCGGCACCGCCGCGGACAGACATACCGTAGTCATCGCCCTGGGTGTTATAGATATTTTTTTCGTATTTTGCATTACGGGAAGGCACATATTCGGCAAAAAGTCTTCCTGCAACTATGTTGTAGGGATTTTCATAATCGTCATATATGGCTATTGAAAATGCAAAGAGGTTTTTCATGAGACCGTATTCATCGCCGTGGTCGGAGTTGTAGGCACTCATCTGCACCGACGGCCATCTGAATTCGCCTCGTCCCGCATTTAGAAATGCAAGGTTAATAATTTCCTCTTTTATGTTTTGGGGTATAATGTCGTGACACCAGTCATACACATATGCCGCCACAAAAATCGCCATGGCACCGTCACGGCTGGCAATGTCACCCTGCGCCACATTGAGGGTGGAAAGATAGGAATGTATGCCGTTTACTGCCTTATCGCCGGCTACTCTGTCGCCGTTTATGAGATACAAAAACGCATTGGCTTCTATGTATTCAAGGTAATTTGTGTTGGTGTTGTTGGACACATTATTTTGGTCGAGCTTGCAATCATAATCTTTTGATGCCATCTCAAGAAGATTGTTGTATACCTGAATATTTTGCTCATGAGTAAGATTTTTCTTTATTTCGGGAATCTTATCCTTTGTTGCAAAGAGCCTGGGGTGTTCTTTTTTGGGAACAACAGGCGGCAAGGGATAGAGTAAATTGGCATAATCGGTTTTCACATTGTCAAGAGAGAACTTTCCGGGAAGCTCTCCCATTCCGACGGGTGCATCGCAGGCATTGCTCGTGATAATGATTTTATCGATTATCACTCGGCTGTTTCGCCAGAAATAGTCAAGAGTGTGATAGCCCGGCAAAAGCTTGTAGGTTGCCATGGCTACCCACTGATATTCGGTTGAACCGTAAATATTGTAATGGGTTCTTCCGCCGTCAATGCCCATTCGGCAGGTTCCGCTTCCACCCTTGGTGAGCTTGAGTCTGAAATATACAAGGTAGTCACCGGTTTCTTTAACATTCATTTTAACCGAAAATGCAGGAGGAGTGCCGGTTACCTCCGGAGCAACAGACTCCGATGTTCCGATTGTTGCATAGCCTCCCGAAGCTTCGGAATCTTCATACAGGACATTGAAATTTTTAAGCGTAAGATCTTCAGCTTCGACCATAAGTCCTGCCGAAGTAAGATCATAGACAATATCTTCGGTCGTATTTGCTTCTTCGGCAAATGCAACATTGAAACTGCCAAGCAATAATATTGCCGCAAGCAAAAGACTGAAAATTCTGCCCATAAGTCTTGAATTTTTCATAAAAATTCATCCTCCTTTTAATCTGCCGTAACGCTTTTCATCACAGGCGTTATTGCATCGTTTTTCCACACAAAGAGCTTAAGCTCATGGTCATTGGAAAATTCAACCTCAGGGGTTATATAATCTGTTTTGATTTTATCGTTGGGGCAAATAAGCTTTGTTGCCTTTACATTTTTGAGCTTGTCACCGTCATAGAGTGCAAGACAAACATAATATTCAAAGTCTTTGCCCGAGTGGTTATAAAGCTCTATGTTGCCCCAAGCACTGCTCTTTTGGCTGTCTTTCATTATTTGAGCTTTGGCAAAAATGCACTCACTCAGCACTTCGTCACTTGAACCGAGCAACAAAAGAGGTACATCGGCTGTCGATGACGGTTCAAAATACAAGATGGCAGACAAGGGTTCATATTCGCTAATGCAACCGAGAACGCCGCACAGTGCATCGGACTGAACATACCATTGTCCGTCCTTTTCAAAAGAAGGCACATCTGCCAGAAAAATTTTGCCGTTATAATTTATTACGGGACTGTTTTTATATATTTCAAGTATTTGCGAAGAACTTTTCTTCACTCTGATAAAATCTTCCTTCAATCCCGTGGCAACAGAAAACTCCTGTGCAACGGATTCAATCGGCACCATTACAGTGTTCTCGGACATAACGGGTTTTGGAGAAATGCTAACAAAGTTTGAGGTTGTTACTCCGCCGGAAGATATGACTTTGCTTTTTCGAAACACCGAAATATAATCGGGATTGTCTCTGAGGTTACTTAAAGTGTCAAGATTTTTTGTTTCACTGAAAGCTTCCGAATTTTTCAGCACATAGCTTCCGCCAACTCCCTCAAAGCTTGCCACGCCGCCGTTTTCATACACGGTAACAGAGCTTTGAAGTGTACCGTCTTTGTATACATCCCATTTTCCGGCTTTAAGGTCGCATACGGTTACCTTGCGCACTGCATCACCGCCAAGCTCAAAGGTCACATCTGAGGATTTTCTGTTTCGGTCTTTGGAAAAAAGAACAACACGATCTTTTATTTGTGCACCAAAGAAGCCGTCTGCTTCCATGAGAGTTGCCTCGAGAGGCGCTATTTCGTCATTGTTTTCGCTGACCTGCAAAACATTAAGACGGTATTCTGTTTTGGAGGGTGATTCGGAGGAAATTTCAACTCGGTAGTTTCCCGATTCATCACCAATTCCCGTTGCGTGAGATTTTCCCACCGTATAATCGGCACCGTTTGCAATGTAGCCCGAAATCTTGTTAATTTTCAAATTTTGTGCCGGCAGTAAAACATCATTTGTAAGTCTGCCGTTGTAGCCATAGCTTGTGGTGTTTTTTATTGTTATTCTGCTGCCCGTAATTTCGGGTTCATTCTGGGAATGAAGCAGAAATGTTTTTTCATCGGTTTCATTTGCCGATGTGATTTTATCAAAAACCACAAGAGCTCCGGGATAGGTTTCATCAAAAAAGTTGAAAAACATAAACGAGCGGGTAAACTCCTCTGCCGCACCGTCATAGGCTTTGGTGAGGTCACCTTTTAAGTATGTGTAGTCGGGTTTGTTTGGGTCTTCTCCAAAGTCATAGCCCAAAACCTCGCCATACTCAGTGTCCGAACTCATTTTTGAAAGAGTATCAATTCCGGAAATCCGCTTTTGCCCTTTGCCGCCGATTAACACCGAATTGTGGGCAACGGTTTGTCTGTAATAATTGTTAAGATGCTGTGATTTGTTTCCGCTTGTGGGTTCATACACTCCGCTGTCCACTGCAAGAGGACCCTTGTAGTATATGTAGAAGTGACCCGAATCGCTGTGTCCGTGTCCGCCCATGTTTCTTTCGGACACTTTCATTGAAACTGTCATTGCATTTGAATTAACTCCCATATCCCACGAGGTTCTTGCCACCATGATGCCCGATTTATCGCCGAAATATTTTGAAAGGGGCAAATCATTTTTTTGCTTTGGCAAAAGGGTTACATCGTTGAGTGCAAGATACATGGCATCGGATATGGATGTGTCTGCAAGTGAGTTTGCCTCAGAATTTGCAGTTATGGTAAAATATTCTCCCTTAATGTAGGGGTCATTTGCCAAAAGAGACTGAATAAAAGTGATGGCTGTCAGACCCGAAGGTGCTTGATAACCGCCAAGTATGGGGAATGAATAGCAATCGCCTTCACGCATAAATGCTCCGTTGGCGTTTCTTCTGTATATGGGCTGATATGCCTGCATAAACTGATTGTCGCTCACAAGATCTTCACGGTCAAGATTTGACAAAAGAAGCGTCATAAATGAATCTGCACCCGAACGAAAAAGTCCGTAATCATCGCCCTGCTGATTAAAATCACTGTTTTCATATCTGAAATTGCGGGACGGCACAAATTCTTCAATTATTCTTTTGTAGACTCCGTTGAAATAGTGAGGAATTTCATCAAAGGTTGCAATTGAAAACCCAAGCATGTTTTTTGTTAGAACATATTCCTCGCCGTGGTCGGAATTGTAGGCATTCAGGGCATGGGTTCCGTCTCTGCCGTGTTCACTTGCGGCAAAAAGAAGCAAACATTCATTTATGATAAAATTTTTGTCCTCATCTGTTAATTGGTCATAGCACCAGTCATAAACAAGTGATGCTCTGAAAACCGTGTTTCCCGCTTCTCTGGATTCTGTGAGTGAGGCATATGCCGCACGGTAGGTTTTGAGATAGTCTTTTATGCCGTTTATGGCTTTTTTTGCATTTTCGGGATTTTTTTCGAGAGCATACAAAAATGCATTGGCTTCAATGTAGTCCAGATAATCGTGATTTGCATTGTTGGCTTTTGCCGTGTTTAAAAGGCAGTTTGAATAGTTTTTTTCGCAAGCATTTAATAGCCTTGTGTATGCTTTGATGTTTTGGGGATGAGTAAGGTTTGATCGAACCGCTTCAAGCTTGTCTTTTTCAAGGATAAGCCTTGGATGCACCTTGTTTTCAAGGACCTCGGGAAGGTCATAGGGCAAATTGTAGAAATTGTTTTTGCAAAGCTTGTAGTCATAGCTCTCACCTTCAAACATTGCATCATCCGAAAGGTTTGTTATGACGAGCTTGTCGATGTAATATCCGCAGTGTCTGTAGGTGAAGCCGACAGTGTGAGTGCCTTCTGCAAGATAATAGGAATCCAGGGGGAAATATATATATTCCCCCGTTTTCATCTTACTTATAAAGCTCGTTTTTGATGATGAATCAATGGAAGTGTAGTAGGTAATGTAGCTTCCGCTTGTTTTGAGCCTGAGATAAAAAGCATATCTTCCCTTTTTTAAAATATTAAAATTCAGCACTATGTCGTGAGTTCCGGTAAAACTGTTGATGGAGCCTGCTTCTCTTTGGAGAGCATAACCGCCCGAAGCATCGCTCATTGAAACCTTGTTTAGTTCGTTGCAGTAGTCAAGGCTTTCGGCTTCTATTTCAAAATGACCGTCTACATCATGGTATACCGTGTCATCAGCTTTTGCAGGGAGTGCAAAAAGCACCGAAGCCGAAATTATAAACACCGAAACAAACGCGGATATTATTCTTTTATACATTAAAAACACCCTTTTTATTTAAACACAATAACACTACGCAAACGAACATACTGAATGTGCATTATAAGTCTGTCACCGGGCTCAATGTCTGCAAGAGTGCCGGATGACACCTTTGTTTTGTCACCGTCTTCTTCAACAACGGTGACGTTGCCGCTTGCGGCAATCATGTAATAGTCATAGGGATTGAGACCCTGTTTATCAAGGAAATATATGTACGAATCGGTGATTCTTCTTGCTTCTGTGTCCATGATAACTATTGGTCTGTCAAGACTTGAATAGGAAATTTTCTGAACATAGCCCGACTGCTGATTGTAGAATCTTACAAATCCCTTGAGATAATTTGCCGAGTTGATGTTTGCAAATATCACATCCCCTATTTCAAGATCACGGGCATTGAGATCTTCGTCAACAATGGTGTCTTCGGGGTCGATATAGCAAAATCTTTCCGTTCCTGAAATGTAGCCCGTAAGCTTTGTGCAGGGGTCGCCGTCTTCGTTGAGTGCCTGTGATATATCTGTAATAACAAAGAGATTGTTAGCCGTTGTCGGAGCCGGATTTGTCTCCTGACTTACGCTCATTTTGCACACAATCACATCACAAATTTCATAATCCTTGTCGCTGTTGTATGCCGCAACCTCATAATCTACACCATTCTCAAAGAAGGAGTAGGTCACTGTTTTAAAATCTCTGTCGTCATAATCCGACATATTTGCAGGCACAATCATAAATTTGCTTGCGCTTCTTGAAAATACAATTTTATTTTCAAAGGAGTTGGAATCGGTGTAGAAGGTTTTATCACCAAAGGCAAAAACCTCGCAAAAACCGTCATTGCCGTAGTCGGTCATAAGCTCTTCATAGCTTTTTGCAGTGGTTATGCTGCAAATTTTGTTGTCTTCGTTCATTTTAACCTGAACCATCTGAGGACATTCTATGTTCAAATCGGAGGCAGAAGAAATTTTCTTTGTGTCTCCGTTAACAGAAACCTTTGAATCAAATTCAAGAATTTCTATACCGTTGTCAATGTCATAGAATTTTGCTTTTACGGTGTTAGAAAGTCCGTTTGGCTTTGTGTCACCAAGAACAAACATATATTTAATACTGTCGGTATTAATGACAATCTTTTCGGCAAACACCGCACGGTCAAAACAGTCAACATAGAGCTTAACCTGAGAGCCGAGTCCCATGTTACCGAGCTGAGTTGCGGTTTTGTCGTCGAGACTGATTTTTTGATCGTTTATCATAGCATAGGGCTCACCGCTTGTGCCGCTTTCGGTAAATGTGCCGCTTACGGTGTAGGTGCTTATGTATGCTTCAACATAGCTTTCGTTTTCAAAATATGTGATAATGCTTCCGGGGACGATTTCTTCGAAGCTGATAGCCTTGCCCGATGAATCGGTTACCTGATAGATAATATCCTTTGAAAAATCAAGCTTGTTCAGTTTAGACTGATCATACACGGTTTTGCTGTATTCACTTTTGGAATCAACAACAAATGATGTGTACTCGGAAACTATGATTGCATCATACATTCTGTTATCATTGGTGGATACAAGTCTCACGGTTCCCGATGAAAGGTTGTTGATTTTCGACTCGTCAAAAACCTTTTCTTCACCGTTATAGATAAATCTTACTTCGGGAGAAATGCTCACGGTTTTTTGTTTGTTATTATCATCATAAGAAAGCTTTCCGTCTTTGTATACGGGTGATTGAGCAGGTGTGAGAATAAGCTCGGTGCTTTCCGCCTCTATTATGGAATGAATTTCGCTGTATTTTTTTGATTCGTCAATTTTTATTACCACACTAACCTTTTTGCCCACAAAGCTTGCTTGAGAGCTTGAGTTTAGCTGATATATGACACCGTCTATTATAATGCATCCCTCGGGAGCGATTTCACCGTAAATTCCGTAAAATTCGTTAGCCTCCACAAAGCCCTCAAATCTTTTCATTTTGAGATAGTGAGTGAGAATTGTAACATCCTCGTTAATCTCATAGATACCGTCTGTACCCACACCCACAAGCTCAACAAGAGGGATATCGAGTGCATTGTTAATATATCTGCAAAGCTCTCCCCTATTGATGTTTATGTCAAAAGAAAGGTCGATGCCGTCGGTAAGACCGAGAGAGGATGCTACCGCTCTGTAGCCAAAGGGATAGCCTCCGCTTGCTTCGGCACGATATTTGTAGCCGAGAAGGTCTATCATAATTTTGTTTACCTGATCGTAGCTTATGTATGTATCGGGATAAAAATTGCCGTCGGGATAGCCGTTTAAAAGTCCTCTTGATGTGCAATAACCGATTTCGTTAAACTGAGGATGGTTTATGTCTACATCCTTAAAATATTGAGTACCCGAACTTACGGTTCCGTCCGAAAAACCGTTTAACCTTACGAGGATTTTGCAAAATTCGGCTCTGCTTATCATTGCCTCGGACTCAAAATTGCCCTCTGCATTTGCCGTCATAATGCCAAGATTGCAAACTGCGGCAATGTCATCACTGTATATATTATCATCTGCATCGGGGAATCCGGCAGAGGCTATGCATAAACTCGGAATGCAAAGAGTAAAAATTAAAACAATTGCGATAATGCATCTATTTTTCATAACTGTCTTCATCTCCCTTTAATAAAATTATATATAAACTGTGCGGCTTCTGCCCTTGTAACACTGTTTTTAGGTTTAAAGCTTCCGTCGGGGTAACCGTTTATGAAGCCGTGTTTTGCAAGCATCATAATTCCGTTTTTGGAATAATCGCTAAAGCTTGCACTGTCGGTGAATACTTCTTCGACGTTCTGTTTTCCTGTTATGTCACCGAAGTATACCATAATTCTGTAGCCAAGGGTTGCCATGTCTTCTCTTGTTATGTGCATATCTGCGCCAAACTCGGTCTGTGATATTCCGTTTACAAGACCGTTTGATGAAGCAATGCTCACATATTCATATGCCCAGTGTGAGCTTGGAACATCATTAAAACTACTTGCACCGCTGTTTTGACCAACTTCGCACGCAAGCATAAACATTTTTACAAATTCTGCTCTTGTTACATTTTCGCCGGGGCAGAATTTGCCAACTGCCCTTCCGTTTACTATTTTTTTGTCAAGAAGATATAAAATGGCATCCTCTGCCCACTTACAATCATCCAAATCGTCAAAGGCTGTTGTAACCGTTGCATTGTCTACCGAGGGAAGAACAGGCTCCGGTGCAAGGGGCAAATTCACGATTGTGCTTCCCTTTCCGCCCGATGACGAACCGCCCGATGATGAACCGCCCTTGTCTGAGGATGAAGGATAAAGCTCTTTGTAATTTGTGATTACATAGTCGAGCTTCTTATTAAATTCTACCATGGTTTTAACTTTGTTTTTGTTGAGGTATGAAACCACATTTGTTTTTTTGGACACAGACAAATCCGAAAACTCTTCATATACATCTGCATCTATGAAAGATGAATGAGCATCTATTTTGTCAATCATCTTTGAAACTACCTTAACATCGTAGATATCATAGAGTGCTGTATATTCACAAAGAGCTGTTCTGATTTCCTCTGCATCGTCATACTCATTTTCTCCAAGGCTTTTTGCAACATAGCTCTTAAGGTCGTCGTCGCCCTCTGAAAACATTTTATATTCGCTTTCATCACCAAAGCCGTATAATGATTCATAGTGCTTTATTGCATCGAGAACAACAGAGTCGTCTTTCTGCTTTGAAACAGCAACAACTGCACAGCTTTCATCAAAGACTTCCTTTATTTTTTCGATTGTTTCGTCCTTTGCAGTGTCCAGAACATTTTGGCAAATCTCTTCTTGCTTTGAAGACGAAAGGCGATTGAAAATTGCCATATCAAAGCCGAGGGCTTCGCCGTTTTTCAAAAGCTCGGCATTCAAATCCGATTTGTCATATTCACTTTTTATGCCCTGCATAAAATTGTTGATAACGTCTGTGCTTATGGTTGTTATGGGATTTTCATAAGGTGTGTCAATGCCTTGACCGCCAACTCTCACAACAAAATTTCCACCTATTGAAAAGGGAATGTCTGCCCTAAAGCTTCCGTTTTCGTCAACTATAAGCTGTTTTAAAATTTCATAGTTTTGCACATCACCGCTATCGAGGTTTTCCTCAACAATGCCCACGGTCACAATTCCGTTATACAGGCTTTCATCGGTTGTGCCGGAAATTCTTATATATTGATTTATTTTGCCGGTTGTTTCGTCAACACTCTGAACGGGTTTTATTTCGGATATGTTTATCAAACTGTTTTCAGCAAATGATGAAACGCACATCAAAAGACACAATATAAAAGCTATGCATGATATTAATCTTTTCATTATCTTTCCTCCGTTTCTGTCATTACTCTGCTATACAATGGAAGCGTGAATTGCTGTAAGCTGTTCCGCCGCCGCCGAAAACAACACCGAGAGCTTTGGTTGCATCGTGAGTTTCGCCTGCAAATCCGAGATACATTTTTGTTCTTCCGCTTGCCTTAAGACTGTTGTAATAATCGGCATCTATGTAAATATAATACATATCACCGTTGTTTGCTACCTTTTTGCGTATTTCAACAGCGCACATCTCATCGGCAAAATATGAGCTTGTATCATTTTGACCGATTGTGCTTATGTCGTCCACATCATATATGCTGTCATCAATTTTGTATATGCGCATAGTTCCCGATGCGGGAGCTGTTGTGTCGTGAATATTTTTGAAAAGTGAGAGATTGAGCACTCCGTATTCAATTGAATCGGGACCGGCTGAAATGTCAATTTCCATAATCGGGCGGGTGGCTTTAACGGTTCTTGTTGAAAATACACCGTCCTGAATTGCCATTCTTGTTGAATCATCATAAAGCTCGGGATCTTTGCTTCCTCTGAACCAGTCATAAAGTGATGTACCCGAACCTGTGTAACCGTTTACAATGTCGGTAACTTCAAGAGTTGTTCCTCTGTTCGATGTATAATTGATGGTATAATCCTTTGTCACGGTGCCGTCTGGTGAAGTAACGGTGTAGACCGCAGTTGTGTTTGTAAGACTTGTGTCGGGTGCAACGGTCATTTCAACATTTGCATCCGGGTTTACGGTTTCAAAGTCGGGGGTGAGTCCGGCGTAGGAATTCATATATGTAAACACATTATATTCTGTTACATCCTTGTCAAAGGAAGGATAAAGGTGTCCTAAACCATGATAGTTTGAATTGTAGGCACCGTATGGCAATTTGATGCTTTTCAAATCGGCATTTTTGGGATCGGTTTCATCCGTAACCTTGAAAATGTCAAGATAATGCTCTTTTTCGCTTCCCGACTGTGAAAGAACCTTAAAGCCGAGACGCTGTGTATCGGGTGTGACGTCTCCTATCTCGGGAAGAGAAGCGCACCTTGATGCCAAATCAAAAAACAAAGGTCTGATTGTCGGAATACCGCTGTAGTTTTTGGCAAAAGCGTAGGTAAGTTCCGTTTTTCCCGATGTATGAACAAAATCATCGTCTATTTTGTAGGCATAAATATCATTGTTTGAAGAGCCGAAAACCGAATAGGTGGAAATGGGTTGCATGGAATCCATGTCGGACCACACATATACCTCTGCACCGTATCCGCTAAAGTCAGTTTCGTCATCCGCAAAATCATAAGTCAGAGTTATATCGGCATTTTTTGATGCTTCAATCTCCCCTTTTGCAGATTTTATGTCAAGCTTTTTGTCGTTTTTAAGTATCTGAAGTGAAACAACATAGCCCTGCTTTGATGCGGTGTTGTTTTCAAGCTTCATGCTGACACTGAGGCTTCCACCTGCCTCCATGGCATCGGAAGGACTTCCGTCTCTGCCCGTAAGAGCATATTCAAAGCCCGATATGTCGGGTTTGCCGGGTAACCCTATAGCCGAAACGCTGCAAAGCATACCAAGGCTTAAGATTACCGTAATTAAACCAGAGATAATTCTTTTCATAATTCTTAACTCCTTTTCTCCGCTTTCTCAAGCGGCAGTATTTAATGTATTTCAAATTTTATTCATCATAAAAATTTTATCATTCCATGCACCTTAGTGCAATAATTATCTTATTTGTTTTGCAAACTATAATACGGTGCCAAGCATTATTTCTCTGAAGCTTTGTATGCTTTCCTTTGAAATGCCGCACGACAGCAAATAACATTCTGCCTTTTCACAAAGTGTTTTGCCGTCAAAGCTGTTAAAAGCATCCAAAAAGCCTTTGAATGCATGCTCAGCGTTTCTTGACCGCGCGCCCCATATCGAGAGAGTTGTGAGCTCATAATCATCAACAAGGTCTTCCTCACTCATTCCAAGAATGCACCCAAGCAAAAATGCAAGGGTTCCCGTTCTGTCCGCACCGCCCCAACAGTGAAAATAGACAGGATAATTTTCCTTTTTTGAAAGAAAATCAAAAATTTCTTTCATCACGGTGTAAGGTTGTTCAAACCATGCGGCATATGCCGTAACCGGAACATTTTTATATTCTTTACCATATATATTGCCCGTTAGTTCGGTTTCTCTTCTGAGGTCAAGAACAGATTTTATTTTAAGCGTCTCCGCCATTGTTTTTAATCCTTCATCGGTTATGTGCATATGAGGATCAAGCTCTCCTCCGCGATATAACATTCCCTGTTTTATGTTGCCTCCGTGATGACTTTTCCAACCTCCGCAATCACGCACATTGGATAAGCCGTCAATCTTTATAAAACGCGGATATTCATCGGTTGTACAAAAGGAAAAAACCTCGGAGCACTCACCGTCCGAAAAAACTCGCCAGTAGTATCGGGTGTTGCATTTTAAGTTATACACCCTGCAAATTCCATTAGAAGCTGTTTGAATGCTTTCTCTGAAATCCGAATATTCGGACAGCTGAAAAATGTCTTTGTCGCTGCCATCCCACTCAAAGTCAATTTCCGGAGGAAGGCTAAAATCTTCATTTCCGTTTTTTTGCAAACTGAGATAATCGAAATCTGCCGCATCCATACAAGACCTGTCGGTTTTTAAATATTCCTTTTGTTTGTCTGTCAACAAAGATATTTTTTCGCCGTTAAAAGGGCGTTTTAATGTCAATTCAAATCCCTGCCTTTCATATACACCAAGCCTATTCTACATTATAATTTTATCATCACGCGCAACGCAATCGCAATAACTATCTTATTTGTTTTGCAAACTATATTACGCTCGACAAAAAACAACATAAAAATTATAGTTTGCAAAACAAGTAAAATAGTTATTGAAACACTCAGAGAGTCGATGGTATAATTTCATCGTATGAAACCACTACGGAGGAATTGCAATGAATAATGTTATATTATTTTCCGATTTGGCAAAGCAGTGTGCTCCTTACGAAAACATTTCAGACGCCAGACCAAAAGACAAATGGTACTCCTGTAGCTATGAAACAAAGGAGGTGAACAAAACAATGCGCCTTAACACTCATCAAATCGGAATCACCATTACGGGTGCCGCCGCCATAAAAGATATCAACGGAAAAATCTGCGTTTCACGCTTTACGCAGGAGCAAAGACAGCTTTATAAAAACCGTGATTGCGACAGCTACCTGCGTTCCCTTTCTTCTGCAGGAATTAAAATGAGCTTTTCAACAAACAGTAAAAATCTTTTTATACGGACTGATGTTGCCCCGGGTTCTTCGCGAAAATTCTTTTCCTTCGATATTTACATGAACGAAAAATGTATTGGTCATCTTGATAATTTTGACGAAATACATATGCCTCAAAAATATTCAGAAACAAACCATACCCTTGAGCCGATTGAAAAAAGCTTTGATCTCGGTACGGGAGTGAAAGACATAACAATATATTTTCCATGGTCCGTAAACTGCATGATAGAAGAAATTTCCTTGGATGACGGAGCATTCATACATCCTCAAAAAAGAAGAAAAACCCTTTTGGCATTTGGTGATTCCATTACACAAGGCTACGATGCCATGCGTCCGTCAGCCACATATGTTTCAAAGCTGGCAAGGGCACTGAATGCCGACGAATTTAACAAAGGTATTGGAGGAGAAACATTTTTCCCCGACCTTGCACTGACAAAAGAAAGCTTTATTCCCGATTATATCACCGTTGCATACGGAACAAACGACTGGGTTAAATCGGACAAACACACCTTTGAAAATGAATGCAGAGATTTTTTTGTAAATTTGAGAAACACCTACAAACAATCAGAAATTTATGCCATAACTCCAATATGGCGAACAGACGTAAATGAAACAAAAACCCTCGGAACATTCCGTGAAATTGAAGAGACAATCAGCAAATGCGCAGAGCCGCTAAACATTTGTGTTGTTCACGGATTGCCGCTGGTGCCTCATGACAGCAATGATTTTTATGCGGATTTCTATGTGCATCCAAATGATACAGGCTTTGACCATTTTTATAAAAATTTGTACAACGAAATACTACTACGGAAAGGTGATTAATTATGAAACCAATTGAAAATGGATTTGTTCCGGCACTCGGAACTCCCCTTGACAAAGATGGAAATCTCATGTCAGAAAGCTTTATGAAACAAATCAAAGACCAGATAAGTGCAGGTGCCAAAGCAATTTTGTGCATGGGCTCTATGGGTATCGGACCATATATCCGTACCGATGTTTTCCCGGATGTTGTAGAAGCGGCGGTTGAAGCTGCGGCAGGCCGTGTGCCTGTTCTGGTGGGGGCAATGGATACATCGGTTGCGCGCGTAAAAGACAAAGTGACATCAATAGAGCATCTTGATTATGACGCACTTGTTTTTACACCCCCGTTTTATGAAGCATGCAACAACGCGGAAGTAAAAAGCTTTTACAAAAAAATATCGTCAATAACAGACAGAAACATTTTTCTCTATGATCACCCCTACACTTCTCAGGCAAAAATAACCTATGACATGGTGTTGGAGCTTCTGAGCTCAATGCCAAATTTAAAGGGTATAAAATCCAATGATATCATAATGTTTAGAAAGCTTATGTCTGACAACGCTGTTCCGAAAGACTTTGAGCTTGTTTTCTCCGGACTTGATGTCTTTGATGTTGCATACAAATCCGGCTATACAAAATGCCTTGACGGTATGCTTGCCTGCACTCCGCACAACACAAAAATGCTCTTTGACTCTCTCGCCAATGATGACTACGCCTCTGCAAGAGAATATCTCAACAACATTCTTTCCCTTCGCGACCTCTTTGTTGTATATGATTTATGGCCTTGCTTTACCGCTTCAATGAATATGCTCGGATATGAGGGTGATTTCGCACCGGATTATTCTCTCTGCATAACAAAAGAGGCATATGACGCTGTGGAAAAAGAAATGAATAGAATCGGCGAAATCTGAAAACACAAGAAAAGCGGCTTCGCCGCACCGCCTGCGGCGGAAGTGCGGAGCATTATCGCTTTTCTTAAGCCATGTGCATTTTTGAAAAGCAAAGCTTTTCAAAAAAATTTGCACGGCAATATAATCAATTTTTTACTATATAGG
>JAFQBA010000008.1 GCA_017416845.1 Clostridia bacterium | reverse complement strand
TGACGGCCCCATGCCCCAGACAAGAGAACACATCCTTCTCGCAAGACAGGTTGGTGTTCCCTACATCGTTGTATTCATGAACAAAGTTGACCAGGTTGACGACCCCGAACTTCTCGAACTCGTTGAAATGGAAATCAGAGACCTTCTCTCTGAATATGATTTCCCCGGCGACGATACTCCTATCGTTAAAGGTTCCGGTCTTGCAGTTCTTGAAAGCTCTTCAACTGATCCTTCTGCTCCCGAATATGCTTGCATACTCGAGCTCATGGATGCTGTAGATTCCTACATTCCTTCTCCCGAAAGAGACGCTGACAAACCCTTCATTATGCCTGTCGAAGACGTATTCTCCATCACAGGTCGTGGTACTGTTGCTACAGGTAGAGTTGAAAGAGGTGTTGCTCACGTTGGTGATGAAGTAGAAATCGTTGGTCTCACAGACGAAAGCAGAAAAGTTGTTATCACAGGTCTCGAAATGTTCAGAAAACAGCTCGACGATGCTCAGGCTGGTGACAACGTTGGTGCTCTCCTCAGAGGTGTTCAGAGAAACGAAATCGAAAGAGGACAGGTTCTTGCTAAACCCGGTACAATCAACCCCCACACAGCATTCAAAGGCGAAGTTTACGTTCTTACCAAAGATGAAGGTGGACGTCACACTCCTTTCTTCAACAACTACAGACCTCAGTTCTTCTTCAGAACAACTGACGTTACAGGCGTAATCAAACTCCCCGAAGGCGTTGAAATGTGCATGCCCGGTGATAACGTAACAATGGAAGTTGAACTTATCACTCCTATCGCTATTGAAGAAGGCCTCAGATTCGCTATCCGTGAAGGTGGCAGAACTGTTGGTTCCGGCGTTGTATCTTCAATCATTAAATAATTTTTGAAGTAACAATACTTTCAATAATTCAAAAATCCGTGATTCAAAAGAATCACGGATTTTTTGTGTTTTGTCAAAAAAAGCCACTAAAGTATGTAAACTTAGTGGCTTTTGTGCGTTATATGCAATTTTAAATTGTATTTCGCTACAAACTCACGCTATAACCATTAAATTAAATTTAAATTTGAGCCTCTGATTCTTATGAGGGAAACGCTGTATTTGTCGTTTTGGTTAAAAAAGCATCTTTGTATTGTAGAAAAATTATTTTATATCATACCTTCTTAAATCGCATTAACAAATATGATTTTTTTGATATTAATATGTAATCAATGTTTGTTTACTTATCTACAACAATTTTGTATAATTTTAATATAACATTAACTAAAATTGCTTGTAATGTCCCTTAAAATAACAATAAAGCACATTAAATATAAAAAAATATAATGTTACACAAATATTTCAAGTCATTTTTGTTAATATTTTCCAGTTTCGGGTGGTGGTTTAGTGAAACGAAAAATAATGTCTTTAATGATGGTGATTATCATGAGTTTGTCATTAATAAATATAACAAATGCAAATGCCGAGGCTCCGGCTGAAAATATTTTATATTTCTACGAGGATTTTCAGTCTGCATCCGGCTCTCTTGTACGAAGTCTGGAATTTGCACCAAATAACAACGAAATCAAGACCGGTCAGGATTCGGACGGCAACAAATATGCAAGCATCTTTATGAATTCCACCGAAGAATCAAAAAAAGACGGCGCAATCATAAAACGCTTTGGTAGCCACAGACCTCATGGCAAAATCGTTATAGAAGCAAAAATCAAAGTTTCTGATTTCACCCTTTGCACCAGGATGATAGCCATTCGAAGCCCGTATGGCGGTTCGGGAGAAATTTATCCCGTAAAAATTGACTCTGCAGGCAAGGTGTTTGCAAGAGGAAAATCTGCCTCTTGCTTTACAATGAAAGAGAATGTGTTTTACAAATTCTCCATTGCAATGGATCTCGACTCCGGCATTTACACTCTTTACATCGACAATGCACCCGTTGCAGAAAATCTCAATTTTAAAACCGATCTTACTTATGACTTCAGTTCAATTTCACTTTTGCTTTTTAATGTGCGTAATGCTTCGGCAGGCTGCAAAAGCCAATACTCCATTGATGACATAAAGGTATATGGCGCAGATTCAGTGCTCTCCGAATCGGAATTTTCGTCAAGACAGTGGACACTTTCTGTTGATCCCGAAACCAATGTCAGCCCGGAAATGGTAAAGCTTTCTCTTAAAGACAGTCTCGTTTTTTATCCTGATGCTAAAAATGCTCTTTGCTATGGAGAGCTTATTGAAGCAAAGGGGGCAGTTGTCACAAAAGATAATTTAACCTGCATTTCCGCTGACTTTATAAATGGGATATGCAATAGGACAGTTTCCGATGATGAATACGTAAGTGCAAAAGACCTTGCCCACGCACTTGGTATGAATATCTTTTCCGACAAAACCGGACTTGTTATCTTAAGTCCGTCAGAGCTTGGCATTAACTGGCGTGACAATCTCAGTTATCTCAGTGCAGTGTGTGGTGAAATGGTCTATGAAAGACCGGGTGGTGCAGAGGTTCTCGATAAAATGAAAAATCTCTATCCCCAAAAGAAACACCCGAGAATTTTTGTTGAGGGTTCTTTTGATAAGCTGAAAGAGGAGATAAACACCGAACCTCTCAAAGCAAAATGGTATTCAGACATCAAACTTGAAGCCGACAAGTGGCTTGTTAAAAAGGTTTCAACCTATGGCGTGACCGACGGAGTGAGGATGAGCGATCAGGCACTTCAACTTCTGGATGTTGTCACCACCTGCGGATTTGTATATAAAATAGAGGGTGGTGAAAAATACCTTAACCGTTGCATTGCCGAAATTGAAGCAATAGTTTCATTCCCGGACTGGAATCCCAACCACTTCCTCGATGTGGGACGGTTTATGCAGGCTGTATCTCTTTGTTATGACTGGCTCTATGATGACCTTGCTCCAAAACTTAAAAGTCAAATGAGAATCAGCCTCCGCGACAAGGCTCTCAAAGAGGTTATGAAGGACTATCTTTTCCTCCCGCGTGACCGTGGCTATCATTGGTCAGAAGCACCCACCGGCGATAACTGGAACACGGTAATAAACAGCGGTGCTCTTATGGCAGCACTTGCAATTGGTGATGAAGAAGGTTATGAGGCTCTTTGCTCTGATGTTATTTCAAACGGTCTTGTGTCACTGGAAAATGCCTTTGACATGCTTGCACCCGACGGTTCGTGGTATGAAGGCGTTGCCTACTGGACACAAACCTCACGTACAATGATATGGGCAATGAAAGCATTGATTACTGCCTCCGGTTCCGATTACGGTCTCTTTAATGTTCCGGGGCTCAAATATTCCGGCTACTATTTATATGAGCAATCCGGTTCAACAGGGATTTTTAATTTCAACTATGCGGCATACCGTGGCTACGTTTCTCCCTGGCTTGTATATTTTGCTGATCGCCTCGGCGATGAATCTTTAAAGAAAATCTGTATTGACCACATGGAGAAATATGGTGAAAAGGGCAGTGCCGAAGCAATTTTCCTTTGCGGCAAAAGTCCCGATGAAAACACAAAAATAAATCTCCCTCTCGACAGCTACTACAGAGGTGCAGAAACGGTTTCCATGAGAAACTCCTGGAATGATGAAGATATGATTTTTGTGGGATTTCATTCGGGCGACAACGATGCCCTGAACGGTCAGCTTGATGCCGGAACTTTTGTAATTGATGCCTACGGTGACCGATTTATCCACGACCTCGGCGTTGAAAACTATAATCTGGCAGGCAATTTTGAAAAATACCGAAACCGCGCCGAGGGCAACAACTGCTACATAATAAATCCATCAACCAATTTTTACGATCAGACACTCCAGGCGTTTTGCTATATGAAGCGTTATGAGTCAAATGATATAAGTGCTCTTGCAGTAACCGATCTTACCGATGCATATTCCGACAAGGTCACAAGTGCTGTAAGAGGAATAAAGATGACCAATAACCGTAAAAGCATTGTTTTGCAGGATGAAATACGGTGCATAAATCCCTCCGAAATATATTGGGGAGTTCACACCCCTGCCGATGTAACACTTTCCGATGACGGAAAAACCGCAATGCTTTCAATTGACGGTAATATAATGGAAGCAAAAATTCTTTCCAAAGACGGCACCTTTTCCCTTTTGGAAGCAAAGCCATTGCCCCAGTGTTATCAACTTGACGGTCAGACAGAAAACAAGGGCATAACAAAGCTTACTGTTCATTTTGAAAATGTTGAAACAGTAGACCTCACTGTTTGTTTTACCCCTCTTGGAAGAAACGGGGGCGAGGTGAAAGCCTATCCTGAAGTTAAGGCAATAGATGACTGGACCCTCGACGGCATTGGTGCCTCAATTGAGTTTTCTCATGCAGCACCGTCTTACGAGGGCAAATCCTCAGAATTTAACTTTGACGGTTTTATTCCTTCCGCAAACGGCACCTACTACAATTCGACCGATTATCACTACCCTGCAAGGACTGCATATTCTTCAGATTCGGTTTCCTTTGCAGACTGCTTCCTTTCAAATGAAGCAGACGGAAGCGGACAAAGGCTTACGCTTAAATCCAACAAAGATGCACATTTTGGAGTAGGCATCAGAAGCCTTTCACCTGATGGTGGCTATAGCGGGGAATACAATTTTGAATGCAGCTTCTCTTTTGATGACTTTTTGACCAATCGCCACATAGGTGTGTATGATTGTTGGCACTCATCTTCAAAGCCCACATTTATGCAGGTCACAAGGGACGGTTACTTCTATATTATGGGAAAAGCCGTTGAAGCTTCAAAAATAGCTGCGATAGGCAAGCAATATGACCTTAAAGCCACGGTTAACACCGGCACCGGCGAGTTCGTTGCAACACTTTTTGAAGATGGCAAAGAATTCGTGACGGTAAAAAATACTTGGGACGTAATAAAAGGCCACACTTTAAATTCTCTCTATTTCTATCAGGACAATTACCGCCCGGGCACAACGGATGGATCAATTCCCGTTTCGGTGTCATATTTTGATAACTTAAGACTTTGCGAGATTACCGAATCAAATCTTCCTCCCGAGCCTGCATATGAGGTTAAAGAGGGGAAGGTAATTGCAAATGTAACCTATTTTTCAAATGATTCAAAATCTTATGATGCTATTTTGTGGGTAGCTCTCTATGACGGCAACACCCTTGAAGACACCAAGATTTCAAAAATAAAGGTGACCTCCGAGAAGCAAAATGCCCAGATTAGCATAGATGTTCCAAAAGCATGTGACGGATACAAAATAAAGGCAGGCATATGGCACGAAAATATGCTTCCTGCCAAATTGAACAGTCTTAATTAAAAAAAGGAGATGGTAAAATGAAAAAGTTTTTTTGTGCAGTGACTTTTGTTTTTATTCTTGTGATTACTCTCTCAATTTGTGCATCAGCCCACGATGGCAATGTGAAAGAAATCAATTTCGACAGCTTCACTGCAAACGAGCTTGGGGTATTTAATTCTTCGGATTTTTCATACCCTGCAAGAACAGCCTACACCGAGGGGGCAACGGAATATGCCGATGCATTTCTCACTCCCGAATCTGACGGCTCAGGTCAGAGGCTTACCCTGAAGGTGAGCAAAAGCGCTCACTTTGGCTTTGGTATTCCTTCAAAAACCTTTGGCGGCCCCTATACGAAGAGCATAGAAATTCAGGCGAGCATAACACCTGAGGATTTCTACACCAGACGCATTATCGGTGCTTATGACTGCTGGCATTCAACATCAAATCCAACGCTTATGATGATACACTCAAACGGCTATTTCTATGTGTTCGGTACGGGAATGCCAAGCTCCTATAAGGCAAAGGCAGGAAGCACCTACACAATTAAGGCACGCATCAACACAGAAACCGGTTATTCCTTTGCTACCGTATATGAAAACGGAGAATTCTTCTTTACCTATTCTAAAAAGTGGGATACCATTATCAACTACAAATGGTCAAGCATCTATTTCTATCAGAACTACTACAGTGCAACTGCCGTTGACGGAGTTGCGCCGGTGTCGGTAGCACACATAGATGATTTTTCCATAAAAAATGTTAACCGTGTGTATTCCTTTGACAATTACTATGATTTTGAAAACTACACCGGAAACGAAGCAGGAAATGCTGTACCGGAAGGATTTTCAAGAGTAATCTATGTTGACTCAAAATGCGACACCGCAAATGGTGAAATAAAAAGACTCTACAGTGCCGAAACCGACGAAAAAGGCAAATGTCTTGAATTTGTTGAAACAAAACAGAGCATATCCTCCGAGGATGCAATTCTTCTTGACTTTGATGCTCAAAAGAATTTTGGTTCATATTTTACAGACAACTACCTGCTTGAATTTTCTCTGATGAGAAAAGACAAGCTTTCAAACATTATTGTTCGTATGGATGCCGAGCACGGCGACCTTTTAAATATCTTTCAGTCAGGATATATGGTTCTGGTAGGGAACAACACAGGCATAACTCTTTCCGAAACCAACAAATGGTATGACATAAAAATAAGATTTTCAATTCCCAATAAATCAGCACACATCGAGGTTTATAGCGACGGTAACCTTGTGGGTTCATACGGATGCGTAGCGTCAAACAGTTTTCCAAACGGTTCCTACACCGATGAAAACGGTGAAGTTAAACCCTGCATAAAAAATATGTACATAGGTTTTTCAAGACACTATTCCATAACCCAAAAAGCTGCATTCCTTCTTGATGATTTCCGAATCACTCCCACAGAGGCGGTGTACGGAATTTGTGACGAAGGCTATGAAACCTTTGACATTGCCTATTCAACTCCGGGCACAGCGGGCAAAATGACGGCAGGAAATCCCGTTAAGGTGACATTCAACAACAAAATTAACAAAGAATCTTTTTCGTCTGCTTCAATCACCTTAAACGGCGAAGCAGTGGCAGACGGTCAAATCACTTTCGAGGATGAATACACTGTTGCTCTTAACCTTGCAACCTTAGAAAGCTCAAACTATCACCTTGCATTTACGGGAGTTTGTGACGAAAACGGTAACACACTCACCGATTATATTGAGTTTGAAACACTTCCCTCAAAATATGATGTCAAATCCATCACATTCAAAAATGCATCAGGCGAAGAACTTCAATTCCTTGAACCCGGTGACATAAGTGCAATTGTAACTTTTGCTTCAAATGACGGCAAAAAAAGACCTGCACTTATCTGGGCAGGACTTTACGACAAAAACGGTAAGCTTTGCAGTGTTGATTTTGAAAAAACAAACTTTGAAGCTGCAGAAAAAACAAATGTTCTCACACTCACAGTGCCACAGGATGGAACATACAAGATTAAATGCTGTGTATGGACAGATGTCCTTTTGCCCATCGAATCGGAGCTGATTTATCCCAGGGTTGCAGTGTTCAGATTTGATGATGTGAGAAACTCTTCAAGAACACTTCCAAATTTTGAAACATTGGCAACTCTTGCAAGTGAAAATGAAATCCCTGTAGCTATGGGAATTATATGTAATTCACTTGTCCCTGAAGATGACACTTCCACAGAAGGAACTAAATATGACATCGATAAGTATTATGACAAGATTAAAGCTCTTGATGACAATGAATTTGTGGAAATATGGTGTCACGGATACACTCATCATCAGACAACCGAAAAACCATATATTGCAGAATTTAATTCTCCCCTTGAAGACCAGATTGCAACTCTTGAAAAGTGCAAAACTGTTCTTAAAGAAAAATGCGGTATAGATGTTGTGACTATGGGTGTTCCGCACAATCTTAAAAATTCCGACACCGTACTTGCAATGGAGGCTGTCAATCAGTATAAAGTTCTCATGGGTAGCGGAAGTAAATATGAAAGTGACAGCTTTATCCATCTTAATGCTTCTTCGCCTTTTGAGAAGGCTACCGGTGATCTTATGGATCTTGAATCCATAAAAGAAGCATATGCCCCCAATGCCAACAATCCTGCTGTAGTATTTTTGGGACACGCAGGCTGGTGGACATCTGCTATGAATCAGACATTTGTGGATTTTGCATCCTGGCTTAAAAATCAAAACGTAGAAATTATGACTCCCACAGAGTATTATAATTTTATAAATTAATCAGGAGGTTTTATTTATGAAAAAATTACTGACTTTAACCGTGAGCATTATTGCGCTGTTACTTCTTATGACAGCTATAGCATCTGCTCACAACAACCTAAGTAACGAATACACCTATGATGATTTGACTCCTGCGGCAAACGGAACATATGTGAACACCGCAAAGTTTCACTATCCCGGAAGAACCGCATATGTAAATGATGAAAAAACCTACAATGACGTTTTCCTCACTCCCGAAGAAGACGGCACAGGCAACAGACTCACATTAAAAGGTAACATCAATTCCAACTTTGGTTTCGGTGTTAAAACAGGAGAAATAGGCCCCTACACAGGAACCTATGAAATCAAAGCCACAGTTAAGATTGATGACCTTCGTGCAAACAGACACCTCGGTGCATATGATTGCTGGCATTCTTCAACCAACCCCACAATTTTCCTTGTTACAAAAGACGGTTACTTTTATCTTATGCAGACTGCTCTTTCCGGCTCATACAAAGCCAAAGCAGGAAGCACCTATGACATTGTTGCAAAAATCGACAGTATAACAGGTAATTGCAGAGCAGTTGTTTATGAAGATGGCAAAGAATTCTTCTCTGTTTCAAAAACCTGGACTGAAATCATAGGCTACAAATGGACAGGACTTTATATGTATCAGAACGGTTACACCTCAAAGACAACCGATGGCACCCTTCCCGTTGCCGTTTCTCATTGGGACAATGTTTCAATCAAAAACATAAACCGTTTCTATTCCTTTGACAATTACTACGATTTTGAAGACTACACCGGAAACGAAGCAGGAAATGCTATCCCCACGGGTTTTTCAAGAGTAATCTATGTTGACTCAAAATGTGACACTGCAAACGGAGAAATAAAAAGACTTCTAGTTGCCGAAACCGACGAAAAAGGCAAATGTCTGAATTTTGTTGAAACAAAGCAAGGCACGTCTTCGGAAGATGCACTTCTCCTTGATTTTGATGCGCAGAAGAATTTTGGTTCATATTTTACCGATGCTTATCTACTCGAATTTTCTTTGATGAGAAATGACAATCGTGCAAACATCATTGTTCGCACCGATGGTGAAAAGAGTAATCTCTTAGAAATCTATCAGAGCGGATGGCTTAATCTTTTAGGCAATGAAACCGGAATCAGACTTTCCGAAACAGGCAAATGGTATGACATTAAAGTAAGATTTTCAATTCCCAATGCATCTGCACACATTGAAGTATATAATGAAGGAGAGCTCGTTGCATCATGGGGAGGAAAGACAATAAATCAGTTCCCCTCTGTTACCTACACCGATGCAAACGGCGAAGTTAAACCCTGCGTTAAAAACATTTACATCGGCTACAACAGACACTACCCGATAACAGAACACACATCATTCTATCTTGATGATTTCCGTATCACCGGTGCACAAGATGTTTATGCACCTTCCGAGGAAGGTTATACTGCCTTTGACATTGCATATTCAACTCCCGGTTCAACCAACAAAATTGTTTCGGGACAACCTGTTAAAGTTACCTTTAACAACAAGATTGACAAGTCAACCTTTACATCTTCCGCAATAACAGTAAACGCAGCAGCGGTAGATGCATCTGCCATCAGCTTTGACGATGACTACACAGTTAACCTTGCAATTGAAACACAGCCCTCAAAGCATTATCACATTGCATTTACAAATGTTGCAGACTTAAACGGAACCACACTTTCAGACTACATCGAATTTGACACTCTTCTTCCTGCTTATGAGCTTGGAGACGTAAAATTCTACAGAGAAAACGCAGGGGAAGAAGAAATTCTCACCGTTACAACTCCGGGCGTCGTAAATGCCACTTTCACAGGTCATACCAACAACGGATTACTTAAGAGAATTTCCTGCTATCTTGCTCTTTACAGTGATGGAGAGCTTGTTGAGTTTGACCACGAAAACGTTCTTTTTGACGAAGACGGCGAAGCTCCCGTTCTCACTGTGACCATTCCCGACGACGGAAACAGCTACACCGTTAAAATGATAAGAGTTGATGAGAGAAACCTTATGCCTTATGCAAAAACCGCAATGATTTCGGATATTAACGATCAGCAAGCTCCCATTGCCATCATCAAGCTTGATGACCTTGGTGCAACAAATCTTTCTGTCTTTTCAGAATTGATGGAATATGCAGAGAATGAAAATATAAAGCTCGGCTTTGGTATGATAGCAAATTCTTTTGACGAAGGCGCATCTGATGAACAAATTGCTGCTCTTGCATCATTCGGAGCAAATCCGTATATTGAAGTGTGGTGTCACGGTTATGATCATGCCGGTGGTTCGGGAATAGCAAGTGAGTTCAGAGAATCAAAAGAAAATCAGCGTAAAACATTTGAAGATTGCATACGTGTTGCAGCTAAGGCAGGTATTATACTGAAGACTCTCAATCCGGGATTTGGTGAACTCAATAACGATACCATTGAGCTTCTTGAAGAAGAATTTACCGATTTTACAACAGTTATGTTTATGTCCGAAGCAACATCTGCATCAGGAATAGTTGGCGGTGTAAAGCTTGAAGCCAGCGAAAAACTGAATGGTCTCTGGAACGGATATACTCTTGAAAACGGAACTTATACAGACAGAGTTCTTCCTATTGATGAATATAAGGCGGCTTATGAAAAAATAGCAGAAGGTAGAGACTATATCTTGATTCAGGGACACCCTGCACAGTGGGGCGAAAGTGGTATTGCAAAATTCAAAGCTGTTGTTGATTATCTTAAGAGCCTTGGCACAACCTTTATGACACCTGCAGAATATACTGAGCTTTCAAAATAACGAGGGTTCAAATTGGGGTTTGTCGGGGTGTTTAACGCAAGGAAGTTGTAGGGGAGGGTCTCCGTGCCCTCCCGT
>JAFQBA010000076.1 GCA_017416845.1 Clostridia bacterium | reverse complement strand
TTTAATATATCCGACAGTATCTTTCATGCAATATCTTAAATCAAAAGGCGTGTATCCATGACCCGAAAACCCTATAGATGAACATCCTTTTTCAATTGCATACAAAACTATTTCTTCGGGAGTGTTTTTCCCGTCGCAAAACGATGTGTGTGTATGGTAATTTGATATCATTTTTTATTCCTCATTTTATTCTTATTAATTCTCCCTATAACAAAATCAACGCCAAAGGTTTTAATAAGAAGGCCGACAAATGAACTTGCAGGAATTATGTATGCTGATAACAAACCACCTACACCGTCGTTGTTTCGCAGACCTTTCTCCCGATACCAAGCTCTTTCAATAAAAGTCTGAACATAACATCATACCCTTTATCGTTGGGATGTAATCCATCTGCAAGAAGGGAATCTACAGTTATTCCCTTCAACTCGCAATATTCCAGAAACAGCGAATACATACTGATAAACGGAAACCCACAAACAGTTGAAGCCTTCATATAAAGATCATTTACATCGTTCATATGAAAAATTCTCCAGAAATCCGCCTTGTCTTTTTCGTTTTCAGCCGAAGCAGGGATATTGGCAACAAAAATTACATCTTTTCCCATTTCTTTAAATTTACCATATAATTTAATGATATTTCCGTAAAAAATTTCCATATGCTCACGCTTGGTGTGTTTGGGAGCATCGACAATGTACTGATGACGGTTATTTGTTCCTATAGTACATATAACAATATCATCATCAACATCAACAAGCTGCTCAAAATTATCAATTATAAACTCTATCTTTGTGCCTGTGCATGCATTGTTGGTAACAGTACAATCATATTGTGACTCCATATACTCCTTGAACTGCTTTGCCCAACAGTATCCGTCCTTATTACGGGCAAACCCATTAACAATGGGTTCACCGTTCTGTTCAAACCCGGTTCCTCCTACACCATGAGTAATAGAATCACCCAAAAGCTTAATATGAACCATCCGCTCCGCAAGTATAACTTTATTGATAATCTTTGCAATTTCTTTATTCATCTTTATTTCCTTTATTCTTTCGTAAAAATTCAACAATCTTTATAGACTCGTGTCAAGTCAGGATAAAAAGCTTATTTTTACTCATTATACCATCATATAAGCACCAAATCAACAAAAATAACGCAAATTCAAATAAAGAATCTGCGTTATTTCATTAGTCTGTTAAATTATCTGCCGGACTACAACACAAAAATGGCCGGCTTGGTTTTAATAAAAGATTTTATTCAAAATCTGAAATGCTGAATTTCCATTCTTCTCTCTTTCGAAACGGCGTTTTAAACTTTTTCACGAGGACTCCTTTTTCCTCCAAGTGAACATAGCAGGCAATGTCGCACGCTCTGGCACATATTGAGCTCTGATATATATGAACCGGAGGATAAAAATCGAGATGGTCAATAATTCCCCTTGCAGTTTCGGGAGTTACTTTTGCTTCTCCTGATATAATTTCAATTCTGTCATCAAAATCAGAAAAGGCATTGGGAGGCATAAACGGATTCTTTGTGCCGTTTGCACCTCTGTAGTACACTGCACACTGCCATTCATCAATCTTTCCGTCATCTGAAATTGCTTTGCCGGGGCAGGCATTTTTACATTTGCCGCATTTGTCGCACAGGTGAGGCTCTGTAACTTCGTCAGCATCTATCACTGCATCCGTAAGCACAAAACAGTATCTTACCATAGGACCAAATTCATCTGTGAGTAATGCATTATGAAATCCTTTTTCACCAAGACCGCATTTGACGGCAGTATCTAAAAAGTCAATTTGTTTCTCCTGCACCTTTCCTCTATATATGCCATTATAATTTACTTCGGGATTGGTGCTGTTCTCCTCTGCCATAATCATCTGATGTCTTCTTTGAGGCATTGCAAGATAGCCTTCTTCCTCCAAAAGATTGCAAACCCTGAGCTGAGCCATAGGCATAATTGTTTCTTCCATGTTTTGAACACCCATAGCCGTGTACTGATAATATGTACTCCCTTCTTCAACACCGCGGTATACACCTCTTAAAACTCTGAAAGCGAAGCCTATAACGGTTTTTGTCTCAGGCATTATCTTAAACAAAGGACTATTTTTATCAAATCGCCCGGCAGGAGCAAACCCAACTATATCAGCTCCGTTAGCTTTTGCAAGCTCAATGATTCTGTTTTTCATATTATAATTCCCCCCTCAGGTGTCTGTAACACGCAACATCACATTTTCTGCCACATAAACAAGGTGAATATCCAAACTGTGTTTTTGGCAGAAAATCAAGTTCTTTATATATTTCTCTTGCAGACTGTGCATCAAATCTCTTTTCACCATTTAAAACAGCATCTCTTTCCGGATTGCCTTTCAAAAAATCTTCTGTCATAAACGGATTTGATTTGTGAGCACCTTTATAATAAACCGAACACTGCCAAGTATCAAGTCCGCTCTCGCTGACAGCATTTCCGGGACATGCCTTTATGCATTCACCGCAATTGTCACAAACTCTTTCTTGTAGTGGCTCATCACACTCAAGCGGGGCATCTGTGATAATAAAACAATATCTCATAAACGGCCCGTACTTCTTATTAATTATTTTACCGTTTAATCCTGTTTCACCAAGTCCGCAAGCTCTGGCAGCTTTACCGAAATCAATTATAACATCAGGCACAGGCTTTCCTTCTTCAACCGCTTCTGCATGAATGAGTTCATATGTATCAACAACCTCAGGATTAGTTGTTTTATCACCTTTAATTCTTAAGTTAGGAACAGCTTTTTGAAGACAAGCATCATAACCTGCATTCTCAATCATTCCGCCAATTTTAAGTAAAAATATTTCAGCCATTTCTTCATCAATATACTTAACACCCATAGAGGTATAAGTGTAGTATTGTGAATTATTCTCCATAGCCTTATACAATGCTTTAGGTACAGCAAATCCAAAGCCAATAATAGCCTTTGCATTAGGTAAAATCATTTTGGGATCACGTTGAGGATTTTCTTCATCGTAAACTTTTCCTATTCTGCATATTGTTGCACCAAGCTCTTTTGCTTTTTGCTTAACTATTTCTGATGTGAGCATTTTAAATTCCTCTCCTTTCACCCTTATCTGTCTAATTTCCATGCTTTTTTAGTTCTGAGCGGTTCCTTGAAACGATTTTCCATGCAACCACCTTTTTTCTCTAAAACAGATACACAAGCTCTTATACATCCACCGCATTTTGCCATATTATACCCTACCCAACTTGGGAAATACTTCTGAAGAGCTGTATAAACCTTTACAACTTCATTTTCATTGGCAACATCTGTAACACCTTCCATAAGGTCAAGTGCCCCATCTTCATTTTTATCCCATACTTCCTTTGGAACAAATGGATTATAGTAACGTCCTGCATGAGTATAAAAAGCATAGCAACGCCACATATCAATGTCGCCCCACTCAAGAATTTTCCCATCCAAATTAACAGTTATTGTTTTACCTGAATCAAGCGGCGGAATACATCCACCGGGGCATTCTCTTACACAAGCACCGCACTTGCGGCAAAGAGGTGTTCCATTATACATTTCGTCATATTCATCAAATTCTGCATCGGTGAAAATAAATGCTACTCTCTGAAGCGGTCCGAATTCAGGTGTCAAAAGCATTTTACTCCATCCTATTTCCCCAAGACCGCAGGCAACGGCAGCAATTCTGAACTGAAACTGTAAATCAGGAGCAACACTGCCCTCGCGTACCGGTCGTGTAAACTGTACACTTCTGCTGTGAACAGTGCGTTTACCGTCTGTTTTGCCGACTTCAATTTCTTCTTCGGGAGATAATGTGTTTCCGGGGGTTCCATCCATGTCGGACACAACTCCTCTTGCCCCTACATTACGATAAAGAAAAGCTTCATAGCCTTCATCTTCAATAACTTTTCCCACCTGATACAATACAGCCGGCGCAAATATTTCATTTATTCCGCCGTATGCCATTGAGGGATACTGAAAAAACTGTGTTCCTTCTTCAATTCCTCTTTGAACTCCTCGCGGGATTCTGAATACAAATCCTATACAGCTTTTTGCTTCCGGAAACAAAAACTGAGGATTCATTTCATCAGGTGCACCATCAAATCTTGACATCGGCGATATGCCGCATGCATCTGCACCGGCGGCGAGCGCCGCTTCTTTAATCACTTTACTTTTAATCATAGCTGTTCCTCCAATTTAATAAGACTATTCTCAATGCCGGTATATCTTATGCCGGTTTCGTCAAATTCTGCTTTGATTAGACTGTTTTCAAGAACATAGGGATATATTGTTCCCGAATGATTTGGTTCAAGCAAATCAAATACACTTCCGCTGTGTTTTCGATTGTCCAAGTAGGCTCTTAAAATTTTTTCGGGATTGGAGCTTACCCGTGTTGCAAGTTTAACCGCCGGAAATACATCCTCATAAAGATATATATCCTCCGGTCTTATAAATCCCGTGTTATCAAGAATTTTGTATACATTATCCTTTTTCTTTAAAAATCCATGACATATTCCACTGAATGCATAGCCATTGTTCATCGCTAAAATCTCTCCTTCGTGAGAAACAAGGTTGTCGTGAAAAATGTGAGCACTGCAATTGTTTAAGCAACCGCTGTTAGCAAGCGCATATAAGGTTTTCCCATTTGTTTCGCACCAGTTTTTCAGCTCTCTGATTTTCAGAAAATTTCTGTTCAACTCCCGTTTCATATAGAAGCTGTCAAAATATTCTTCAACATATTCCATCCCTTCAATGCTCCCGATTTCCATATTTACCGATGCTCTGACACAAAGATGTGGAAAATTGGCTTTAATAAATTTTGCAATAAGCGGCGATGCGGTCGTTACAGATGAAAGCCTCAGGTTTTGTAAGCAATAATCCGTTATATCACCAACTTTTTCAAAAAAAGATTTGGACAAGCTGTCTTTACCGTAGCAGGTTGCATTGAATAACAGATTCGTATTAATTCCGCTTCCGGAGATTTTTTTCAAATCGTCAAATTGTTTTTGCTGAGCCTCCCATGGTGTCATATCACTGCGGTCAGTTTGAATACTTCTGCCATTCGGTAAATCTCCCCACGAAAAATACACTTCCGAAATACTTTCTTTTCGTTTTATTATACTCTTGACAAATTCAGAGCCTGCGAAAAGCTGATAACCAACAAAAAATTTCACATCTTCTCACCTCATGCTTGACTATATCACATTTTGCTGATATAATGTATAACAATTAAAATGCAAAATATAACAAAACAAAGATTTGTATTATGAAACAATCCCAAATCACGGAGTCTTATTATGCATATATCCGACATAAATCCCCACATCCGCCATGCAGCACTTGTGACGGAAACCTTTACAATGCGCCGCGAACCCAGCATATGTATGGATTGCCGCCTTTTCTTCTTTGAAAACATATCGGGAAGTGTTCGTGCAGGAGGAAAAAACTATAACATTTTAAATAACACAGCGATTTTTTTTCCTCCTGAAACCGAATATGAACTAAACATTGAATTTCACGAAAATGCAGGCTTCTATGTGTTTAATTTTGATCTTACCAACATTCACCGCGAACTAAAAAAAGGACTCGGCACTCCCTTTAAGAGCGAATTTTGCAAAAACGCTGTACCATCTTACGAACTGCCGGAAGGCTTTACCAAACCGATATTCAGAACTTTGCCCCATATAAAAACAATTCTCGCACAATGCATAAACAATTTTATTATAAAAAACACTTTCTACAGAGAGCTTTCATCATCACTGCTGAAAATGTGTATTCTGGAATTGGCAGGAGGCGAAATTCACAGTGCATATTCCGAGCTGTGCAAAAATGTGTTGGATTACATATCCGAAAAATACATCGACTCCTCACTTACAAACAATGAAATCGCAGATCGCTTCAACTACCACCCCTACCACCTGAGCAATATCATAAAAACAGAAACCGGAAAAACTCTCCATCAGTTTCTTATTTATTATCGTCTCCTGAAATCCAAGGAGCTTCTTGAGTCCGGCAATACGGAAATAGCGGAAATAGCATGGAAGTGCGGATTTGCCTCTGCGGCATATTTTTCAAAGCAATTTAAAAAAGAGTTTGGAATAACCCCTAAGCAATATCGCAACAAACACCGTAACACCGGGTTTTAGTGTACAAACAATCCACATCTTCCCCAAAAAATTTTGCATAAAAATAACGCAAATTCTCAAAGGAATCTGCGTTATTTTTTATTGTATAGGAATTTTGAATTTTGATCGCGAGATGAGATGAATATGAAATTTTGCTCGCGACGAGTGTGCAGGCTCAGTCTGCTTTTTTAGTCTGTTAAATTATCTGAGTGTCACATCAAACACCGACACGCCCCCGGGAGGAACCTTTGCCACAAAGCCAATGTCATTCGAGGACGACAGATAACCCTATTCCGAACATACTATTTCCCACATGGACACATAGTCTGGATTAAGTATTTTTTCGCCGGTCTCATAAATATGATAACAACCTTTTTGAGCTTCTTTTATTGATTCTACATCAGGTGGTAATGAAAAGATTTCGCCTGTTCGATTAATTCTTATATCAATAGAGTCATTGTTTACAGATTTTATAATTCCACAAAAAGTTTTTTTGTCAACGATTTCATAATTAGAATCTAAATATGTTATTCCTACTAATATTGTCTTATTGACTAATGTTTCTTGTATTTTATTTGTCATACAAGTCTCCTTTCATTATGGTAGTAAAGCGGCTAATCCTAAAGAAGTTCCACCAGTGCCATTTAGGGACATCAGACTATGTAAAAACAACTGATTAAAGATAAATGGCTCTCATATATTATATTCAGATTTACATCTTCTGAAATGTTCCAAGGTCATAAAATCCATATTTATATAATCTATTACTGCATTGGCATAATCTATCCAATCTGCATCATCCGGCAGTGTTTTTTTATCAGCATAGTCATAACTATATCCTCTTTTCCACGGGAACATTAATGTTACATATTTTTTTTGAATATCATCCCATCCCAACCTGAAATATAAATGGCCTTTAACTGCGTTTTTAAACCCTTTTATGTTATAATACTTTTCTTCAAATGTGTTTTTGCCAGAAAAATTGTCATAACACTTGTGAACATTCCATTGGTTTATTCCATATTCTATTTTGTCTGCAAGTTCTGTCGCAGTGTAAGGGTAGCTTAGCTCTATAGGATAATATGCAGGCAAATATGAATATTCTATCATTGTACCGTCAGCTAATTCGATGGGATAATCGGTTTTACTCATAGGAAAAATAACAATATTTTTTTGTTGATCAACCAAAATGATTATTGTTCTGAAATCTTCATAATTCACTTTCATATTCATCTTCTCCTATTTTACAATTCTAATAATTAAATCTATACCTCTCTGAGAGGCATATTTTTTCGCTTCTTTAAAGGCGTTTGCTTGCATAGATGACATTTCTACAGGGGGACAGCTATCTCTAAAATCTTGCTTCTGGTGGTTTCAAGTTCATAATAGGCTTGTTTGTGCCATTTAGGGACGTGCCATTTAGGGACGTACATTTTTCGGCTCGTTTTTAACTTTCAATGTTTTATGCCAAAAATGTACGTCCCCATTTGGCTCAGTGGAATCACCACATAACCGCATCTTTGTGCTATGTGTGCAGTTTGGGGACGGGGCAGTTTTTGTTACAAAATGAAGGCGATATAATGATACAATTTTTGCCCCGTCCCCAATCTGTATTCATTCTCCTTTATGATTATATTTGTGCAGGATAAACTTGCCCTTTTTCTTACCATTGTATATTGCATTTTCTACCACTATCTCACCACCAAGAATTACATAATTAAGCCCGTCACAACGACTGCTGCAATTTATATAATCCGCTTTGTCGATAATACGCTCAGCATCAAAAATACATATATCTGCATCAAATCCCTCACAGATTTTACCTTTGCCTGAAAGTTCGTAAACCGAAGCCGGCATCAAAGTACATTTTCTTATTGCCTCTTCAATGGCAACAACCTTTTTTTCACGCACATATATCCCCAAAAATCTTGGGAAAGAACCCCTTAATCTTGGATGATATATTTTTGCGTTTTTAGCAACAGAAGAATCTGTGCATATCATTGACCGTTCATATTTCAAAACATATTCCACATCTTCTTCGCTCATACTGAAATTGCAAATCTTAGCAGCAGCTCTGGAACCTATTATAATGTCAAAAGCAGCATCAAAATCATTCTGTCCCCTTAAATTTGCTATTTCATCGATTCTCATACCCTCATATTCCGGATACCCTTTACACTGGGCAAGTAACAAATTGCTAAGACTGTTTCCGTTCTTACTTATGTATATTTCCTTGATTTTATCCCGCATATTGCTGTCTGAAAGCATTTTAACTATTTCACTGCTGTCTAAAGCCCTTAACTCCTTTGCAATAAGGGTAGCCACAAGACTGGTACTTGATGCCTCGTATGGGTAAACATCGCAGTATATATCATACCCTTCCGCTACTGTGTCTTTAATCATTCTTAAAGATTCCTTTACCTTACCCCAGTTCGGATGATACATACTTTTATGATGTGAAAATACTGCCTTTATCTCAGTCTCTTTAATTACTGTTAAGAATTCTTCTACTGCTTCTATCAGTTCAAATCCTTCGTTTCTTATATGTGCACTTACAATTCCGTTATATTCTTTTACAACTTTTACAAGTTCGATAAGCTCTTTTGTATCCGCATAACAGCTTGGCGTATAAATCAAGCCAAACGAAAGACCGATGGCGCCATTTTCCATTGCTTCCCTTAAAAGAGTTTTCATTTCATTCATTTCCGATTCAGATGGCTTACGGTTTTCATAGCCGATAACTGCTTTTCGTAATGCACTGTGACCTACAAACGACTTAATATTTGACCCTAACGGTACATTTTTTATGGCATTTACCATACTGCCGAAAGTTTTAAAAACATCGTCATTCTTATCGCTTGGTGCAAGCGTACTGCCACACTGCCCTCCAATGGACGTGGTTATGCCCTGTTCAATTTTTTCAATCATATCAGGATAGTCAAACATTGCATTATCTGAATGACTGTGAGAATCTATAAATCCGGGAGTTACAGTAAGTCCGCGTGCATCAATAATTTTTTTGCTTTCATCTGTAATATCACTTGCAATCCTGACAATTTTTCCGTCTGCTATTGCAATATCGCAATGATATGCTGGCACTCCTGTTCCATCAATAACAGTTCCGTCTTTAATAATTAAATCATACATATATATACCTACCTTTCATAGTTTTGAGTTTTCATAAATATATAGTTCGTGTCAAGTCAGGACTAAAAGTTTATGTTAATTTATTATACCATCATATAAGCACCAAATCAACAAAAATAACGCAAATTCTATCTGATATAATCAAGAATCTGCGTTATTTATTTGGTCTATTAAATTTTATCTCAGTGTCACGTCAAACACCGAAACACCACCGGGAGGAACTTTAGCAACAAAGCCAAAGGGGATTTCGTCGGAGGCAAGTCCTATTTTCATTGACTCTGCCTTGGCACCGTCGAGCTTTAGCTCACCCGGCTTTGGCGGAACAACAAATTTCGGCGGCATAACCGGATATTTGCTGACGGGAACAACCTTATCGAGAGCCTTTTTGCACATAATGTCATAGCGTTCATAGAAATTGGGAAGATTGAACACATAGATTCTGTATACATTGTTTTCAAGCTCAACGGGCAAAATCCACGCCTTTGATGTGAAAAGGTTGTCGCATGCTTCCCGAAGAACAAGTGCAAGAGATTTTATGAAGGCATCGGACATCTGATTGAAAGGAAGAAGCACGCTGAAAAACGGTGCATCAAACCAATCTTTGGGATTGCCTTCGGGGATTTGGGGAGCTTCGCCCTCTGCAAAGAGTTTTGAAACTTCTGATATGATGCTTGAATTATCATTTGAAGCATTGAAAGCGAAGGCACAAAGCTTATAGCCTGCAAGGGTATCTTCAAAACAAATATCGAATTGGATTTGGGGATTTTCTTCAATAAAACCTGCAGGAGCTGTGCAAAGCACAAGACCTTTGTTGTAGGAAAGAATCTTTGCTTTTTCGCTCTCTGACAAAAGGTCAAAGTTTGGAACAAAGATAGTTCCGTCCACATTTTCCAAATCGTCAATTCTTGCAATTGCACCAAGTGTAGTATCAGCATTTTTCAGGTCAAAAATGTGTTTATGGAGCGACGGTCTTCTTGTTTTGATATATTCATCGAGAAGTGCATAGTGAGCATTGTCTGACCATATAACAGTTGGGGCAAGAACCTTTTTGGGGTAGATTTCGAAGGCATGTTTGCCTCTCTCCCCTATCCAGGCCCATTCATCCTCGGTTATACCGTCACCGAGGGTTACCATGTAGCCGTCAGTTCCGGGAGCAAATTTATCTTTATTTTGAACATACAGTGTTGCAAGGGTGTACATATCCTTTTCAAGTCTCGGTGGAGCGTGATGGAGAATATCCCACTCTTCGGTACAGTCCTTTACACCAAAAAGTGTGAGAAGAGTATCTTCGGGACAGAAAGCCTTCATGCACTGTGACATTGTCATAAACTGATGGAAACGTGAGCCTCTGCCGGGAACAAGGAGTTCTGAGCCTGTGGGTACAGTTTCGGCAACCAAAATATCGACGCCTGCTCTGTAGAGTCTGCGGTAGTCTATGCCATAGCGATAGAGTGCTTCAAAGGGATCGGAGCACCAGGCATTATTAATCATAACCTTTTTGCCTATGGCGTGAAGTCTTGAAGAGATTTTGCCCCAAAAACTTTCCCAGCGCCATGCATAAAAGTCTATCCATTCACGGCGAAGATTGGTCCATATATATTTTTGTCTTTCTTCAATATCTTCCTGTTCATCAAAGCCAAGACGGGATTTGATGCTTTCGGGCAGTTCAACCTTTGAGTGGTTCACAAACTGATCTATGAGATCGCTTGAAAAATCGCCGTTTGAAATTGAATGCTCGGGCGGGCAGAAAAAGTCGGATACGTGAAGTCCGGCAAAGCCGTAGTCAAGGAGTGTTTTTTCAATTTTGTCGGCAAAAAAATCTTCATAGTATGTACCGTCTTTAAAGCGTTTGAGTACATTTAGATTCATTTTGCCGTTTACACCAATCGAAAGAAGCTCGGGATGGTCCGATTCCCATTCGTAGTGGCGGGTGTTTTCAAGATAAACACCCATAATACCGAGGTATGCCTCAATATTTTTTTCGGAAAGTGAGTGTGCAAGAGTGCGGAGGTCATAGTTTGTCCAGTCCTGACGCTCTTTGAACTCATTTCGAGGCGCACCGTAGTATGAGCAGTTGTCGGGATGAAGAACAAATTCCCTGTCCATGCCCTCGTGCTGATTTACGATGTCGGAGTGAAACAGAAACACCGAAACCCCTTTTGGTGTAAAGCCTGCGCTTTTAATGTATTGGTCTACCCCTTTGTCGGGCTGATTTTTGTCAAATCCGATAAGAGGCATCCATATGTAATGTTTTTTATCCATTTGTTAATCACCTTATCTTAATTTCACATCAAATACACCAATGCCGAGCGGGGGAACCTTGGCAACAAAGCCAAAGGGGATTTCGTCGGATTTGAGACCGATTTTCATTGATTCAGCCTTTGCGCCGTCAAATTTTGTTTCGCCCGGCTTGGGAGGAACAACAAATTTCGGAGGCATTACGGGATATTTGCCTGCACATTCAACGCTGTCGAGGGCTTTTTTGCACATTATTTCGATGCGCTGATAGTTATTTATGTGGTTAATAACATAAATTCTGTATGAGCCGTTTTCAAGAAGCACCGGCAAAATGTTGGCATTGCAACTGAACAGGCTTCCGTTTGCATTGTTCAAAAGATATGCAAGGCTATTATAGAATGCATCGGAGCATTCTCTGAAAGGCATTGCATCGAGGAAGAACGGAGGATCTATCCAGTCTTTCGGCTCGTCGCAGCATTCGCAAACAGCTTCGCCGTCTTCGAAGAATGATGCAATGGTTTTTGTGATTGCTTCTTTATCACCGCTAAGTCCAAATGCCATAATGCTCATCTGATAGAGAGCAAGCTCGTCGTTAACACATAAATCAAACTCTTTGTCAAATGTTTTCACGGAAGCTGTGGGAGCTGTACAGAAAACAGGACCCTTGTTATAGGCAAAAACTGCTTTTTGTTCATCAGCAGTGTAAAGGTCGATGTTTGGAACAAAAATTGCACCGCTTACGCTGTTAAGCTCTTCAATGCGGGCAATTGCACCTGTGGAGCCGTCACGCTTTTGAGCTTCATAGAGCTGTTTGTGAAGAGACGGTCTTCTTGTTTTTATGTATTCATCAAGCAGTGCATAGTGAGCGTTATCTGACCATACAACGGTTGGCACGAGAATGTCAACGGGTTTGGCACCATAGGCAAGGTCCGCCCTTTCATTGAGCCATGCCCATTCGGACTTGGTTATTCCGTCACCGAGGGTAATCATGTAACCATCGTTTGAAGTCTGATATTCGCCATTATGTTTCCTGAACATATTGGCAAGAACATACATATCCTTTTCAAGGCGCATGGGAACGTGATGAATTGCATCCCATTCTTCGGTGCAGTCTTTTACACCGAGGAGTGAGTAAAGTGAATTGTCGGGATTGAATGCGCTCATAAGCTGAGCAGTTGTCATATATTGCTGGAACTTATATGGTGTTTTGTCGAGAAGCTCGGAGCCGGTGGGAACGGTTTCTGCAATAAGATTGTCAACGCCTGCTTCATAGAACGCCTTGTAATCAATGCCGTAGCGATAATGTGCTTCAAAGGGATCGGAGCACCAGGCGTGGTTAATCATAACCTTTTTGCCAATGGCGTGGAGTGCATCGCAGATTTTTGTCCAGAATTTTTTCCATCTCCACACATAAAAATTAATCCATTCACGGCGAAGACTATCCCAGATGTATTTTTGTCTTTCTTCAATGTCGGACTGTTCGTCAAATCCAAGTCTGGATGTGATGCTTTCGGGAAGTTTAACACCGCTTTGGGTGATGAACTGGTCTATCATATCTGCCGAAAAGTCACCGTTTACAATTGAATGTTCGGGAGGACAGAAAAAGTCGGAAACATGCAGACCGGCAAAGTCATAGTCTGTTAAGCATTTTACAATCTTATTTGCAAAGAAATCCTCATAGTATGTACCGTCTTTAAAGCGTTTTAAGACATTGAGATTCATTTTGCCGTTAACACCAATTGAAAGAAGTTCGGGATGATCCGACTCCCATTCATAGTGACGGGTGTTTTCGAGATATACCCCCATAACTCCGAGGTATGCCTCAATGTTTTTAGCAGAAAGAGAATTGCCAAGGTTACGAAGGTCATAATTTGTCCAGTCCTGACGCTCTCTAAACTCATTTCTCGGAGCACCGTAATAAGAGCAGTTATCGGGATGAAGAACAAATTCTTTGTCCATTCCCTCGTGCTGATTTATGATGTCGGAATGAAACAGAAACACGGAAACACCTTTGGGAGTGAAGCCTATGTTTTCAAGATATTCGTCAACTCCGCAATCAGGTTGTTCTCTGTCAAAACCGATGAGGGGAATCCATATCATATGCTGTTTTTTGTCCATTTGTATTTCCTCCTTGTTTGTAATATTTTACTTTCTTTTATATGCGTAAAAAATTGTCTTATATTCTTCTCTTTTTACCGGATTGTGCTCTCCGTATATCTTTTGAATTGTTCGGTACGCACGTTTTGGTTTTCTGTATTCATCAACAATGCCTTTGTTGTTGTATCCTCTCGGACGACTGATTTCATTTTCGGCGGCAGAGCGGTTGTTATTAAACTGCCAGATATATGTTCCTGCAATTCTTTCATTTCCGAGAAGCTGATTGAGAGTAAATTCGTGGGCATCCGCCTGATAATCTTCGCTCCATCGGTAGCTTTCAAAGCCTGCCGAACCAAGAAGAGCCGCAAAGCCGAATTCACTCATTATGAACGGTTTTTCAATGGAATCGCACTGCTTTAAGATTACGTTGTAGCTTTCTAAAAATTCGTTCCAGTCACCATTGGCAGTGTCAAAATACCAGCCGATGTAATGATTGAGGCATACGATGTCGGCAAGACTGTAGCAAAGTTCTATGTCTTCACCCTCCTTGGTGCCGACGTTGTGAGTAACATAGGTCATAAGTCGTGAAGAGTCCATGGATTTTGCAAGCTCAATCATTTTTTTGGTGACCTCAAAACCGCCCACAGATTCGGTGCAGCACTCGTTGTGCATACAAAAGACAATGATGCTCGGATGATGGAAGTTTTCTTCAATCATTTCCTTTTCCATGCTGAGTGCCCGCTTTAGTGCAAGGTCATTTGTCATCGCTTCTTCACTTCTGCCCCATCCGGGAATTTCTGACCAGAAAAGCATACCGATTTCATCACAGTAGTCTGCTGTTTTCTGACTGTTGGGATAGTGGCTTGTGCGAATGGCATTGCAATTGAGATTTCTTATTATGTCAATATCTTTTTTTATAAGGCTGAACGGCATTGAAAAACCCCAGTCGGGATGTTCCTCGTGTCTGTTTATGCCAAGGAGTCTGATTTTCTTTCCGTTTAAAAGAATATCTCTGCCTTTTGTTTCAATTTTTCTGAATCCGATTCGTTCAATTACATCTTCATTACCAAAAGAAATTCTGACATAGTAAAGGTTTGGCGAATCAACGTCCCAGAGCTTAATGTCGGACAGGTCAAATGCCAAACAAATCTTTTGAATTCCGTTTACGGTCAGCTTTTCACTATGATATTCAATATCATTTACATAAATCTTCAATTCGTCCGAAACTTCACCAAAGGTTTTGATTTCTGCCTCAACACTCAGGCACACGTCTGAAAGCCCATTTTTAAAATCATATGAAATTTTATGATTCTTTATCCAACGGTCGGAAAGTTCCGCAATGTGAACAGGTCTTGCAATACCGCCATAATTGTACCAGTCGACGCCTGTGAGGGGAAAGGTGTCAATGTTGTTGATGGTGTTGTTTACACGTACAGTAAGAGTGTGCAATCCGGGGTTAAGATTGTTTGCTTCAAAACCAAATTTCAAAAATCCGCCATAGTGATTGCCGAGATGTATCCCGTCAAGATATACATCGGCTTCATTCTGAACAGCTTCGAAAGATATGTAGAGATCAGGACTTTCAGAATAAAATCTCGTCTGATACCAGGCTGTACCTTCATATCTGAACAGGTCAGGTTCTGTGTTCCAGCATGACGGAACTGTCATGGATCTTGTATCTTCGGGGAAGTTTAGAAACCATTTTTCCTCAATTCCCAAATCGTCTTTGTCAAGAACAAAATCCCACATATCGCAAAGAGATATTTCTTTTTTGTAATTTGATGTTTTGAATAATCTTTCCATAATTGACACCTCTTAAATGCTTATTTGTATATGTTTTAATATACATAAATTAACGAATTTTGTCAATATTGATATAACAAAAAGCTTTGTTTTGTCTTTAGGTTCATAAAGAAATGAGTAGGATTTCAAATTGGGGTTTGTCGGGCTGTTTGAAAATCAAATTATGCTAATGCGTTGTAGGGGACGGCGTCCTCGACTGTCCGAAGAATGAATATCAAATTATAAATTAACGCAGATTTATCAACATTAATTCAAAACTGCAATACGTAATATCCGCATCATTACTGAGGTTAAGCAAAATTCCACCAGAAAATATTCATACCTCAATCATAAGTTTTTATTTATGTGATAGATTGTTGCGGACAGTCGAGGGCGATGCTTGCCGGGGGCAAGCGGTTATCGCCGACCGAATCGAAGATGAGACCGCCTGTCCCTACATTGCACTAACCTTATTTCATCTCCCCGACAAACTCCAATTTTCAAATCCAAGTAAGAATGTGTGCAAGTTACATATTCAAAAACGGATAATTATTTTCTTTTGTGCAGGTTAAATCTGAATATGGCATCATCCGAATACCACATAGGGAAATTGGTATTCCAGATGTTATTATAAAGATTAAAGTGCAAATCTTGCTCTATGTTTTCAAAGGAATATTGAAGCAATCTTTTACCAAAAGGAGCAACTAAAGCAGAATCAACAGGCTGAATCTCAATATCTTTATTTCGCACACCTCTGTCAACAGCACAAATCAACGGAGAACCGATTATATCCCGTGTATCAATCCACTCTCCCATTTTATTAAGCTCCCATTCTTCATGAAATCCCTTCAATTTGAACCAACACGCCTGAGGAATTCGGGAAGCTTTTTTATCAAACCAGCTAATCTCCATATAATCATCAGATTTTGTTACATAAAAATATGGTAATCCGTATTCTTTGGAAATATTTTCATTAAACATAAGCTTATACAATTTGCTATGTCCGCATTTGTACACATTTGTAACAAAAGCTTTGCAGATACCACCACAAATCTCGGGCAACCCAACCTTCGTAAAATCCCATATTGCCCAATCAGGTGTCGCTCTCATATAGGTTGTTTTATAACGTTCATAATCGGAATTATCAAATATTTGCCAACTGATTTCAAAATCAATTTCATTTTCCAAATCAGTTTCAACCCATTTGGTTAAATCGGGTCTTGTGGGTATACAATCAGCTTTTATACCCATGAGACTTTCTGCCGTATACACATATTGCCTCTGTTCATTCCATGATTTTTCAATTGTTTTTCTCTCTTTCTTCAAAGAATCCATTTGCTTATGTGAATAGTCGGTATCATTTGGAAAAAATGTTTTCAAATCCATTCCCCATGTATGCTCCGGAACCAACAAAAGATTTTCAGCCAAATCAGCCTCCGGCAAACCATGAGCACAAATATGCCGCAGAGCACCTCTGTAATGTGCAAGTTTTTTTGGGTCGGTTGCCGCACCATGAATCCACGTATCACCGATTTCTTTTTCTACAACAGGAATGTTTTTAATTTTTTTCACATAATTTGCTACATCATTTAAAGTTGCGGCCTGCACCTTGCACCCGGGATACTTATTTTGAACATCTTTGTATATAGCAACAATTTCATCAGCTCCCTGAGGACCGCAATTGTCATTGGTATGGGCAAAATATATTACAAAATCATCAAACTCTGCCGCCTCACCATAATCACCCTGATACATTACGGTTATCTGACTGTCATTCAATTTCCATTTGAACAAATTCGGAACCGGAGGTAATGGCGTTGCAGGGTTTACACCTATATGAAAAAAATTAATTCCTTTTTCATGGAGCAATGGCACCATAGCTATTGTATGTCCCGGAACGTCAGTCATCTTTGCCGCAACGGTTTTTATGCCGAATTTTTCATCAAGTTTTTGTGAAATTTCAAGACCATATCGAAAAAGTTCTTTGTTCATAAGTTCTGTATGAGTGGTAAATGGCAATGCGTGCCATGTTAGTATACCATCTTGTATTGCTTTTTCAACGGTGCCGTCTCTGTCGTTTTTCAACGCTTTCCATATAAGCCATGAACCTACAGTCCATACAAACGGGGTATCGCTTTCTTTCAGCTCATACCCTACTTTTATTGCATTGGGTATGTAAAAATCCAGATACTTTTTGACAACGTTTTCTGAATAATCGGTAAATCCGATATCAAGGTGAGTTTTAAATATAATAAATACCTTTTTCATAACTGTCATCTCCAAAAGAACAATATATGTATTGATTCAATTTCAAATATCCTTGTAATGAGCCATGTAAGTATCTATCTTATCCGTATGATTTTCATCGAGCACAAATACTCTTCCGCCTCTTAAATCGTCAATACCATACGGACTGTATCCGGAACATGCATCCAGACACATTTTCACACCACAATATGTCCCCTCAAAGCAATCGTTGTGACTATGACCGCAAGCAATGCATTTTATATCACCACGTTGCAGGATTGTTGCAAATAAGCCGGAATTGAATTTGCCCAAACACATGGTTTCAACCATACTGCCCTTTGCGCAAGTTGCTTCGGGATTGTCAACAATATACTGAAATTCCCATAAGGGTATGTGCATAAACATAATACCCGAAATTTTCTTTTTGTTGTAGTCTTCTAATTCCTTTGAACTGTTATAGTACCACATAAGCTGCTCAAAGTGTATAATATCCCAATCAGACGACATGGTGGGTACATTTGGAATAGCGGATGTTTTATCATCTATCTTAATATCAGATTCCGAAATCAAATTGTTTGAATCCATTCCCCAAAGCTGAAAAGCAATTTTTTGTTCATCTGAGTGATAAACGGGTAAAACATAATTCGTTGTTCCGTATATATTTTCTGTGTGTTTTGACACACAGTACTCATATTTTTCATACATCTTGGTTTTGTATATATCATCAATTTCGATGTCATGGTCGTGGTTACCGAACACGTGCATCCATGGAATTTTCATCTCTTCCATTGGAGATGTAAGAATGTCGAGATACGCAGAAAGTTCTGATTCTGTTTTAAATACAAGTCCATTACAATTGTCTCCGCCAAGCACTACAATGTCAGGTTTTTCTTTATCAATAAGCTTTCTAAAACAATCAAATGTTTTTGGATTATAATCTAATGTTTCCTGAATATCCGACAACATAAGAATCTTAAATTTTCCGTTTGAATTAAATTTTAGTTTGTGTTTTGAAAATAAATTATAGTTCAAACTATTGTTCATGAACACACCGACCACCTTTCTATAACCATTATTAAAACTATTTCAACAGGTAAATGAATATCAAATTGGAGTTTATCGCTCTGTTTAACACAAGTGCGAAAGGCTCCCCTGCCTAAGGGGAGCTGGCAGTGAGCGTAGCTAAACTGACTGAGGGGTATTGCTGAAAGCATTGATTTTTCTGCGTTTCGTACCCCTCCGTCTTTGCCTAACGGCAAATCCACCTCCCCTTAGGCAGGGGCGATGCTTGCCGGTGGCAAGCGGTTATCGCCGACCGAATCGAAGATGAGACCGACTTTCGCTTCAGCCTCGTTTGCGAACACTCCGATAAACTAAAATTCAACACTACCGAAAAGGGCTTTGCCAAAATTGGAAAAGCCCTTTGTTTTATTAGTCGATATAGAAAACTTCAACCTTGAGATATTCGCAAACAAGTTTTAAAACTTCGCTCATATCGGTGAGACCAACAATACTGTGGTGTGTCACGCCGTTTTCAAACACTTTTTCAAGATATTCCTTGATGGGAGTTTTGAATTTAACGAGAGCATGAAGTTCATCATACTGAAGTGTGGGGAAATCAACGCTTTCGCAAGGTGAAATAATCATTTTGTAGCCGTTTACGGTTTCGATAATGTGACCAACTGTTGCAGGACCCGGCTTTAAGATAAGCTCATAGTTAAGACCTGCACCATCGAAGCCCCATTCTTCGGGAGTTCTTGTGAGAGTTACTCTTTCATCGGAAGCGGCAAGCTGAGGAACACCAATGCCGTGTCCCATGATGAGGCTTGCATTGTTTTCAACATCATATTCGCCCCATTCACCCATAAGAGCAGGAATGCCGGAAATGGATTTCATGAGCATCATGGTAACAAGACCGCCAAGGTCACCTTCGCAGGTAACGGTGATATCGGAATATTCCATAAGAAGTGATGCACCTATACGTGCAGTTGTGAGAGTCTGTTTCTGAACAAAGTGCTGATCGAGGAAACACATTGCATCAAGACGGAATTTTTTAGCAAGCTTTTCCATAGCAATTGCAAGCTTGCAGGCTCTTTTAACGTCATCATCGGTAACACCGCGTTTTTTGAATCTGCCGAGGAGCTTTGCAGCTGTTTCGTCAACTTCGGCATCGGTTACGGTTTCCCACTGAGCAAGAAGGTGTGATGCCTGAATGTAGATAACATTTACATCAAAGGTCGATTTGAGGAATGTTTTTGAAAGCTCAAGGTCATACATACCTCTGAACACGTTACCGATAACACCGATGTTTGCTTCTTTGATGTCGGCAATTGCCTTAACGGCTTTAATGTGAGTTTCAACCTTGTTGTATGCTCTTTCATCATCAATGCTTCCTACAATTACCTTGTAGTCTCTGTTCATTTTTCTCATTGTTCCGGTAATCTGAGCAATACCGATAACACCTGAGTTTCTGAGGCTGTGTTCATAGTTGCCAACTTTATCTACAAAGTCGGAATTCTGAACGGAATAGAAAATTACGGGAATGTCTTTAACCTTGTTGATAACGTGAAGTGTGATGAAGTCGGGCATATATGTGCCGTATGCAATGATTAAAGCATCGATGTCTTCGCTTGCAAACATATTGCCTGCCGATTCTGCACCATCGAGAGTGTCAACCAGGTCGGAGTATACAATATTGTCAAATCTTTTTCTGAAGTTTTCTCTCACTCTTTCCATATCGGAAGATACATTCTTCTTTAAGTTTTCGGGATACATTCTCCAATATTCAAAGTATCCGCAGGTAAGAAGACCAACTTTAACGTCTTTTTTCTTTCTGCCTTCATAGAGAATATCACCAAAGACGTCGGAATCAGCTTCTTCAAATGATTTTATGATTTCTTCTGCCATTTTTATATTCCTTTCATATTTAAAAATTATTGTTAATTAAGTTGTAGAGTCCTTTGGAAACGGAGTAGTATCCAAGGTCTGTTTTGTGGAGTCCGTCCGAAAAGACTTCGTGCCACATTTCTTTACCTTCAAAGCCCTGTTCAATATAATCATCCTGCAAAAAGAGGGTCACATTATCATAGCCTTCGTTTTGAAGAGATGACACGACATCCATTTGAGCTTTGAGCTTATCAAGTCTTGCTTCTTCCTTTTTGGGGTTTATTATACATCCGCCGTTTTTGGGGAAAGGCATAATAACAACGGGAACACCGGGGTTATTCTTGGTAAGAGTTTTCACGAATACGGGAAGCTTTTCGTAAATCCAATCACCGTCGGGACAGTTACCCTCGGTGCTGATTATGTATGCGCCCACGTTTCTGATATCAGAAATGACATCCGCAACTTCTTCCTCGGCTTTGCCGCTTGAATTGAAGCCCAAATTATAAACCTCGGCTTCAAGCATTCTTGAAAGAATATTGGAATCCACCATTCCCGGTCGGGAGGCACAAGCCCCCTGTTGAATTGAGCCGCCGTAGATAACAAGCTTTTTATCGGTTTTAAAAGTCTTTTGATGAATGCTTATTTCTGCCTCATCGTCAAAACCGAGCATAACCTTGTCAATTGCACCGTAAAGCGGAAAATATAAAAGTACATCGATTTCGGTTTCTTCATCAAGATTTAAAAGCTTTGATTCGTAGTAGAGATTTGACTCATTGAAATTGGTGGCGGTGGTGATGTAGATGTAATCACCGCCGTCTACCGATGCGTAAAAATCAAAACCGATTTTTGATGTTGTTGAAAGATGCGGTGCATCGTAGCCGTCAAAAAAGAGTTTTTTTGAGGCAACCGACACCTGAATTGCAAGCTCTTTCAGCTTTGCGTGAAATCGAATCTGACCGCCTGCCGTTTCGTTTGCAAGACCGTCGACAGCTTCGGGCAAAGCTCGCTTGGGTGCTGAAGGAAGTCTGCGGTATAGCTTGTCTGTTTCATAAAAGGGCAAGCCGTAAATCTTAAAAGGCTCGCTTTGAGGATTGTACCATTTCATAGCTTATGCCTCTTATCTTTTAGCCAGCTTTTCTGCATTGCCGCGGAGGATTTTGTATTTGTCATCGTCGGAAATGTGTGAGAAAAGTACACTTCCGATGCCGTATGCAAAGTCATACCAGGGAGCATCGGTACCGTATACAATTTTGTCGGCACCGACTTTTTCAACCATTTTGTCAACAATACCGCTGTGACGGTGGATGTCGCAAAGGTCGAGGTATACATTGTCATACTTGTTAACAACTTCTATTGAGTTGTCAAGCTCACCGGGAGCGGAGTGTCCCATGATAACCTTGAGATTTTTGTATTTGGAAGCAACCATATCCACATGGCGGGGTGCGTTGTGGGGGTCGTTGTTACCCCAGGTATGCATAAGAATTACAAGACCGTATTTATCGGCAAATTCAAAAGCTTCGGCATAGTTTGCACCATCAAGAGGATATCTGTGATATGTGGGGAGAAATTTCATACCGATGTAGCCTTCGATATTTAAAATATCATCCATATGTAAAAGATATCTTTCATGATAGTTGGGGTTGAAAAGATAATATCCTTTGAATCTGTCGGGGTATTTCTTCATTGCTTCTTCAAGCTCACCATTCATGATTGTTGTATCGTGAAGAGCGGAGTGAGGCGAACAGTAGCAGCATTCAATGCCTGTTTTGTCCATCATTTCTACCATTTCATCGGCATTTGCCTTGGAAACATATGTTCCGTCCATTCTGCCCATGTGGGTGTGAGCATCGATAACCTTGAATGATTTGAGCATTCCGTTTTCGATAAATTCTTTAGCCAAAGCTGATGGGTTAGTCATATTCATTATAATTTCACCTCCGACATAATTCTTGTGATGTTGCCCGATGCAATCTTTTCGAGGGATTCGGGTTTAAGTTTTGAACCATAGAGAGTTGCAATGGGACCGCCGTGGTTATCCATGGGGAAGTTTGAACCAAAGACTAATCTTTCGTCACCAAACTTGCTTGTGAAGTCAACAATACCGTTGATAACCTGATAGTCACTGGTGTCTATGTACACATTTTTGTATGCATTAACAAGCGGATAGAAGAATCTGTCTGAACCCCAGAGACCGTAGTTTGTGATGATAACGGTGAGGTTGGGGAATTCTTTTAAGGTGTTGAAAATAAGTTCCCAACCGTCCTGAGGAGAAAGGAAAAGAGGAATGTTCTTTTCGCACATTGCATCAAGAAGGTCGCCCATTGTGATGCGGTCGAGGAAGAAACGGTTTTTAAGAGGGAACGCACGAAGGGCTTTAACTCCGTTTTCTTTCATTTGAGGAAAGAGTACCTCGGGAGCAAACTCGTTTTCGGTGATTGGAGGGAGAATGCCCCAAGTGGGATGAAGACGGTCGGATTTTGCCGCTTCTTTGCTTGTCATTTCGTTACCGAACTGAACACAGCTGCCGTACATACTGCGGTGATAGATAAATGCCTCGTCTACTCCGCAAAAGTCCATTTCGGCAAGAAGTTCTTCAGCGAATTCCGCCTGACGGCATTTTTCATATACATAATAGTTTTCGTGATTGATAATTTCTGAGTTTACAACGCCGAGACCAACGCCTGCGCTACAGTCAATAAATTTCATTGTTATTTACTCCTTTCCAAAAATCTGATTGGGTTTTTAGTCATCATGGTGTCGATGTCTTCGGCAGAAATGCCGAAATCTTCCATCATGGGAATTATGTTTGTGATTACATGGTCATATCCCCATCCGCCGTAGGTGTGAAGCATAGATTTGAGGCAGATGTCATTGGTTATGAGAATCTGATTTTTGTAGCCCTTATCTATGAGCTTTTTAATAAATTTTACTCTTTCAACATCGGTTGCAAAAGAACCGAGGAGAAGATTTCTTGTGGGACGGTCAACATAGAATTCTTTGCCGAAATCGTCAAAGTCTACATATGCACCGCGATCAAGAACTCCCAAGATATAATCTTCATCAAGCAAAACGTCAACGTGGTCAACGGCAATTTTTTCAGGGTTAGCGCCGTTTTTAACTGCCCAATCAAGAGCATTCAGACCTTCCCTGTTCCAGAGGCATGCATGAATGTGCATACCATAGCCTGTTTCTGCCTGAGCCTCGGATGCCGCCGCAAGGGATTTCTTTTCAAACTCTGTCATTTCACCGCTTGTACCGACTTCGCCAATAACTCCGGCTCTCATATCCGTGCCGTCTATGCCGACGGTAAGCTCGGTGATGATGCGTTTTTTGAGTTCATCCTTTGAAAGAGCTTTTATCTCATCGGAAACGGATGCATCAATGTAGCTTCCGCAACCGAGAACAATGTGAACTCCGCTTTTTTCGGAAATATCGGCAAGTGCTTTTACGTCTCTGCCAAAGTCAACGGTTGTAACATCGGCGATGAGAGTTCCGCCTGCGTCCTTATATTTTTTGAGTTCTTTAACTGCCACATCGGCATCACCGATTAATGCATTGTCTAAAATAGCATAGGGATTTCTTGTGAGCTTTCCGAAGTTTTCGAGAGTAATGGGATTGTAAAAATCCTCATCATCGAGAGGTGCTACAAGGGGTCTTAAATCGGAAAGAATATGCTCATGAGGGAGCAGATTTTTTAAGCCTTCCGATGTGATGTCGCCTTTAATTGTTGTAATCAATTTTTTCACCGCCTGTTATTGTTTTCTGTAGTCACCGGGAGTTTTGCCGGTGATTTTTTTAAATATTTTATAAAAGAATTTCATGTCGGTGAATCCGCAGTCACCGGCTATATCAAAAACCGTGCGGTCGGTTGAAAGAAGAAGTCTGCATGCTTCTTCAATTCGTGTTTTCTGAATAAAATCCGTCACGGACATCCCTGTTGTGGATTTGAAAAGCTGACGGAAATAGTTTTTGCTGAGGAATATATCCGACACAATGCTGTCGAGATTTATTCGGGTGTTGAAGTTGTGCTTCATGTAGTCTACTGCCTTGCTTACAACCTCACGCTGTTCCTTGGTTATGTCGCGCTTTGTCTTTTGGTCTATCTCACGGAAAATGAAAGTTATAAGCTCAATAAGATAAGCACGGAGCATATTCATGAATCCGCTTTTGCGATTTGTGTATTCAACATAGATTTTTTCAAAAAGCGAAGCAAACTCTTTTGAATCGGAACGAATGAGATTGAGGGAGTTCTCCCCTATTGCCGAATCGGAAAAAAGCGTATAGAACAAATATGAATTTGCCAAAGACGAAAAGTCATATTTGCCGATGCCGGTTATTTCAAAAAGCTCGGTGGTGAAAAGCAAATCGTATGTCGAAAAGGGTTCTTCGCCATCGTCTATGGGAGTGAACGCATGAGGCACACCGTAGTTTACAATGATAAGGTCACCCTTTTTAACCTCATAGATCATTTCGCCTATGGCATGACGGGCTCTGCCCGAAATAACAAAGACAATTTCTATGAAGTCGTGTTTATGCATCACACCGGAATACTCCGAATCGGAGCAATCGATGTGAATGTAAACCTGTTCACCGTTTTTGAAATAATCCTGAGCCTGAAGCTCAACTACATCTTCAAACATAAATCCTCACCATTTTGTGTATAAAATCTGCAATAAATTTGGGTCAACCAACACAGTGTAATTATTCGCAATAACCCATGAGACCAATGTAGGAAAGGTTGGGCTGTGCAATGTCCATTCTGCCGTACTGAACAACGATGTTGATGTCGGAGCGAACTCTTAATGAATACTGTTCCTGTCTTTCAATAACAACACCGCCCATTTCGTCGGGATGGTCAACTCTGATGCATTTGATTCTTTCGGCAGGAACCGTGATTTTTACATCTTTGATGGGGTCTTTGTCTTCATAGTAGATATCAAAATATACTGTTGCATCCTGTTCATTACAGTTAAGAAGCATAATAGCTTCGTGACCTTCGAAATTTGCATCGGGTTTGAGACCTTTATAAGGGAGATATCCGTCTGCAATGTACCAAGTTTTTTTACCGTTTTCCATAATATTAACCTCCTGTTATGTGCATAATAATACACTTTAATTTACGTATTTATTTTACCACTTAAAAGCCTTTGGTACAATGGTCTTTTCGAACAAAATATTCTTTGTAAAATGTTCGAATTTACCATATCAGAGATGTGGTTTCACTAAGACGGCAAATGTTGACAAAACCAAATTGTGTGGTATAATAAAAATGGATATTTATATATAATCGGAGGTGTTTTATAATGGCACTTAATAACAGATTAGGTATCGAAAGTTCAGCAGAACTTGCCCGCGAAGAAGAAAGAATAAGCAAGAAAAAAGCTCTTGAAATGTTTGAATCGGGCTATCTTGACACCTTGAATGCCGGAACATTTGAAGCTCTTTCACTTATTCATAAATTTTTATTCGATGAAATTTATGACTTTGCAGGAAAAATAAGAGAAGTAAATATTTCAAAAGGCAACTTCAGATTTGCACCGCTTATGTATTTAAAGGCGGCTCTTGAAAACATAGATAGAATGCCACAATCCACATTCGATGAAATAGTCGAGAAGTATGTTGAAATGAACATTGCTCATCCATTCCGCGAGGGCAACGGCAGAGCAACAAGAATATGGCTTGATTTGATTTTTAAAAATGAACTTGGAAAAGTTGTGGACTGGAGCTTAATTGACAAGGAAGATTATCTGCTTGCTATGGAAAGAAGTCCTGTTAAGGATATTGAGATAAAACATATTTTAGAAAATGCTCTGACCGATGAAACGGATAATCGCGAAGTGTTTATGAAAGGTATTGACCACAGCTATTTCTATGAGGGATATGTAACTTTCAAAACGGAAGAATTAACAAGCGAAAATACAGATAGTTAAGAGGTAACCAAATGACCACTACAGATTTTTCAAATGGAGCTGTTTGGAAAAGGATTCTTGCGCAGGCAATTCCTTTTGCCATAGCACAGCTTGTGCATATTCTATATAACATTGTTGACAGAATATATTTGGGTCACATGGATGACGGAAGCGGACTTGCTCTCACGGGAGTGGGGCTTATCTTCCCCATTGTTTCATTCATTGCGGCTTTTGCGGCACTTTTCGGAAACGGAGGTGTGCCGCTTTTTTCCATTGAACTTGGAGCTAAAAACCATGAAAAAGCAAAAAACATCATGGGAAACTCCTTTGCACTTTTGCTTTTGAGCTCTGTTATTTTAACAGTGCTCGGATATATTTTTTCAAAACCGATTATATTTGCATTCGGCGCAAGCGAAAATTCATATGTGTATGCCGATGAATATTTGAAAATCTATCTTGCAGGCACAGTGTTTTCCATGATTTCAACAGGAATGAACGGATATATAAACGCTCAGGGATTTGCAAAAATCGGAATGCTTTCGGTTATTATCGGTGCTTTAGTAAACATCATTTTAGACCCGATTTTTATATTTACACTAGACATGGGTGTGTCCGGTGCCGCACTTGCAACAGTCATCAGTCAGGCGGTTTCCGCAATTTGGATTTTGGCTTTTCTCTTTGGGAAAAAGATGTCTGTTCGTCTGACCTTTGCAATTGTCAGAATAAGCAAAAAAGTGACAAAGGAAATTTGCAAGCTCGGGGCTTCAAACTTCATTATGAACGGCACAAACTGCTTTGTTCAGGTTATTTGCAACACCACACTGCAAATATATGGCGGTGACATGTATATCGGCATAATGACCGTTGTGGGTTCTATTCGAGAAATTTTCTCCCTCGTTGTAAACGGATTGATGGGCGGTTCACAGCCCGTCATAAGCTATAACTACGGTGCAAAGGAATTTGCAAGAGTAAAAGAAGCTATCCGTTTTAACACTGTTGTGGGTCTTGCCTACACTGCCCTTGCATGGATTCTTGCGTTTGCAATACCGTCATTTTGGTTCGGTCTCTTCACAGACGATGCATCTCTTTTGACGGAGGGAGCAAAAATGCTGAAAATATATTTTTTCGGGTTTGTTTTTATGTCGTTGCAGTTTTCGGGTCAGTCAACATTTCTTGCCCTTGGAGATTCAAAGCACGCAGTGTTTTTCTCTCTTCTTCGAAAAGCAATCATTGTTGTGCCGCTCACGGTCCTTTTGCCAATGGCAGGCTTTGGGGTAAGCGGAGTGTTTCTTGCAGAGCCTATTTCAAATGTCATCGGTGGTTTAGCATGCTATGTCACCATGAGAAGAACAGTTTACAAAAAACTTTGATTTGTGTAAGGAGAGTTATTTATGGATAAAATTTGGACAAAGATGTATGAAGCGGCAAAGAGCGTGCAAAATGAAAGACAGATTAACGATTATGTGCTTTGCGGTCAGGTTTCGGCGGCGGTGCTTTCAAAGTCCGGTAAAATATATACCGGGGTGTGCGTTGACACCTGTTCCACCCTCGGAATATGTGCCGAGAGAAACGCCATTTTCAACATGCTGACAAACGGCGAAAACGAATTTGAAAAAGTCATATGTGTTATGCCCGACGGTTCGAACGGTGCTCCATGCGGAGCTTGCAGGGAGCTTATGGTTCAGCTTATGGCAGGTAAATATCATGATGTTGAAATAATGCTTGATTACAGCACAGAAAAAATTGTTAAGCTCGGTGATATTACTCCCGAATGGTGGATAAAATAACATTCCAAAAATAGACTTATGAAAATAAACCTACAGGAGAAATTTGTAATGAATAACAACAAAGATTTTTTGGGAACCGAACCAATAGCAAAACTTTTATTGAAATTGTCAATCCCCACAGTCATTGCTCAGCTTGTCAACATGCTCTACAATGTAATTGACAGAATATATATCGGCCACATGCCGAATGGTGGAAGTCTGGCACTCACCGGGATTGGCGTGTGCATGCCTCTTATCATGCTTATTTCAGCATTTGCCGCATTGGTCAGTTCCGGAGGTGCCCCCAGAGCATCAATTTTCATGGGACAAAAAGACATGGTACGTGCCGAAAAGACACTTGGCAACTGTTTCAGTATCCAAATTGTCATATCAATAATATTAACATTCGTTTTACTCATATGGGGAAAAGATTTTCTTTTTGCTTTTGGTGCAAGCGAAAAAACAATTGAATATTCAACGGGATATATGAACATATATGCTCTTGGTACAATTTTTGTACAAATGACACTCGGTATGAATGCCTTCATAACAGCACAAGGATTCACAAAAATTTCAATGATTTCTGTTATTATCGGTGCAATTTCAAACATTTTGCTTGACCCGCTGTTTATATTTGTATTTAAAATGGGAGTAAGAGGTGCAGCTCTTGCCACTGTCATCTCACAAATGATTTCATGTATCTGGATTATTTCTTTTCTGTGCGGCAAAAAAGCAATCATTCGCATTAAAAAGAAATGTTTAAAAATACAATCGGACATTATTTCACCATGTATTGCGCTTGGAACTGCGGCTTTTGTTATGCAAGCGAGCGAAAGTGTGATATCGGTTTGCTTCAACTCTTCACTTCTTTCATACGGTGGCGATATTGCAGTAGGTACAATGACTATTATGGTCAGCATTATGCAATTTGCAATGCTTCCGCTGCAAGGCATAGCCCAGGGAGCTCAACCAATAATAAGCTACAACTACGGTGCAAAGAATGCAAATCGCGTAAAAAAAACATTTCAACTTCTGCTTGCTACTTGTCTGATCTATTCTGTTACACTTTGGGCGGCGGTAATGCTTGCACCACATTATTTTGTAAAGATTTTCACTTCTGACAAACAGCTGATAGAATTTGCATCACCAATGCTGAGAATCTATCTTGGCGGCTTAGGGTTGTTTGGTATTCAAATTGCATGCCAGATGACATTTACCTCCCTCGGCAAAGCGGTAAATTCAATTATTGTTGCCATTGTCAGAAAATTTGTTTTGCTTCTTCCGCTTATTTATATTATGCCGAATATATTGTCGGATAAAACAAAGGCAGTATATAGCGCAGAACCTGTTGCAGATATAATTGCGGTTACATTCACAGCATTACTTTTTGCTTTTCAATTCAGAAAAATATTAAAATCAATCAACACAATAAAGACGGAGGGATGATTATGAAAATTGTTATAGTCGGCGGAGTAGCGGGAGGAGCTACGGCTGCCGCAAGATTAAGAAGACTTGACGAAAATGCCGAAATTGTTATTTTTGAAAGAAGCGGATATGTTTCATATGCAAACTGCGGACTACCCTACTATATCGGCGGCGAGATTGAAAGAAGTGAAGATTTGTTTTTGCAAACTCCCGAGGGTTTTTGGTCAAGATTCAGAATTAATGTCAAAACTCTGCACGAAGTCAAAGCCATAAATCCCGCCAAAAAGACAGTCACCGTAGAGGACAAAACAAACCAAATTGTGTTTGAAGAAAGCTTCGACAAGCTCATTTTGTCGCCCGGAGCAAAGCCGGTGATTCCCGATTTTTCAGTCAACAGTGATGATAGAATATTTACACTTCGAACAGTTGAAGACACTATTGATATTCACAAATATGCAACTGAAAACAAACCCGAAAATGCAGTTATCATAGGCGGTGGATTCATCGGGCTTGAAATGGCTGAAAACCTAAGTGTTCTCGGGATTAAAGTTTCGATAATTCAAAGAGGCAATCATGTTCTAAACACTATTGACCAAGACATCGCATCTTTTGTTCATTCAAAAATCAAATCAAAGGGAATTGACATTCTTTTGGAAACAGATGTAAAAGGCATTGAAAACGGTTATGTTATTTGTAATTGCGGCAAAATCAAAGCAGACATTATTATCGTTGCAACAGGCGTTACGCCCGAAAGCGAACTTGCAAAAAAAGCAGGCTTGAAGCTTGGATTTAAAAATGCCGTTTGGGTTGACGAACATATGCGGACATCGGACGAAAACATTTACGCAGTTGGAGATGCAGTTGAAGTCAAAAACTTTGTTTCGGGCGAAAAAGCAAATATCACTCTTGCCGGACCGGCTAACAAACAAGGCAGAATTGCCGCAGACAACATTTGCGGAATTAAAAGCACATACAAAGGGACTCAGGGGGCATCGGTTATAAAAATTTTTGATATGACAGTTGCTTCAACGGGAATGAACGAAACAATGCTGAAATATCACGGTGTTGAATATGAAAAAGTCATCCTCTCTCCCCTTTCCCATGCCGGTTATTACCCGGGTGCCACAGTTATGACACTAAAGGTTTTGTTTGAAAAAGAGACATTTAAAATCTTAGGAGCGCAGTGCGTGGGATATGAAGGTGTTGAAAAAAGAATTGATGTAATTGCAACCGCTATATATTCGGGACTTGGCGCAGATGAGCTTAAAGACCTTGAGCTAACCTATGCTCCCCCCTATTCTTCTGCAAAAGACCCTGTTAACATGGCAGGATTTATAATTGACAACATAAAAAGCGGAACCGTGAAGCAGTTTTATTATGACGATATTGAATCTCTCAGAGCGAGAAATGACATAACATTGCTTGACACAAGAACTGTTTATGAATATTCAAGAGGACATGCAGACGGATTTTCAAACATTCCCCTTGACTCTCTTCGAGAAAGGATGTCGGAGCTTGACAAAAGCAAACCCGTTTATGTTATGTGTCAAAGCGGACTCAGGAGCTATCTTGCAACAAGGATTCTTGTTCAAAACGGATTTGATGCCTACAATTTTGCCGGCGGATACAGATTATATTCAAGCATGTATTCGGATAAACTCACATCAAAAAAAGCATATGAATGCGGAATGGAAAAGTGAGGTGGATTTATGCTTAATAAATTGCTTAAAAGTGTATTGAATCAGGATCTTGCGCCGGTTGTTGTTTGTGATATAAATGACATAATTGTGTATATGAATCCGTCGGCTGTACATCATTATCACAAGGACCTCACCGGCGACAACATAAAAAATTGCCATCCGCCAAAAGCCAACGAAATGATAGACAAGGTGGTTTCCTGGTTTGGGGAAAGCATTGACAACAACATCATGTATACCTATCATAATGAAAAGGAAAACAAAGATGTTTACATGGTAGCTCTTCGTGATGACGATGGGACGCTTATTGGTTATTACGAAAAACATGAATACCGAAACAGAGAAACTACCCGGCTTTATCATCCGGTTTCGGGTGTGAAATAGGATTTTAACATTACGTTAAGAGGTGTATTTTATGAAAAAATATTTGTGTTTTGCACTTCTTGTGATATGCCTTATTCTTGCGGCATGCACAAACTCGGATGAATCACCGAAACAAAACCAAAATTCAGAAAAAGGAGAAACGATTATGTACACAAAAATTACTGCAGCAGAAGCAAAAAGAATTATGGACAGCGGCGAAGAATATATTCTTCTTGATGCGAGAGAACAGGACGAATTTGACGAGTGGCACATTCCCGGTGCAATTTTAATTCCTTACACAGAAATTAAAGCTCAAGCCGAAGCCAAGCTCACCGATAAAGATGCACAAATTCTTGTTTACTGCAGATCGGGCAGACGAAGCAAAATTGCAGCAGAGGCACTTTCAGAGCTTGGATACACCAATGTAAAAGAATTTGGCGGCATTATCGACTGGCCTTATGAAACCGAAAGTTCAAACTGATTTAATGAGGATTTGCTATGTCAACAACAAAAGACTACTTAACCTACATTATCGATCAACTATCGGAGCTTGACCGGATTACCCACAGGCAGATGATGGGCGAATATATCATTTATTACAAAGACAAAATAGCGGCTTACCTTTGCGACAATCGAGTTATGGTTAAACCTGTACCTTCTGCACTTAATATGATTCCGAATGCACGGTTTGAACCTCCATATGAAGGAGCAAAAGACATGATAGTGATAGAAAACGCAGATGACAGAGAATTTATGACCAAGCTTTTCAATGCAATGTATGATGAACTGCCGCAACCGAAAAAGAGGGGTAAATAGAATCAATTCATACAGATAAGTCAACAGCAACAGAGCGTTGCTTGTTTAATTTTGATACTTCAGATATAATGGTGGTGAGGTGAAGATTTTATGGATACAAAAGATATAATTTTGGAGCTCAGAACCAAAAGCGGATTATCTCAGGAAGAGCTTGCCGAAAAGCTTTATGTTACACGTCAGGCGGTTTCACGCTGGGAAAACGGTGATACCGTGCCAAACACCGAAACACTCAAACTACTTTCAAAGCTGTTTGACGTTTCAATCAACACACTTCTCGGCTCACCGAGGAATCTCATTTGTCAGTGCTGTGGTATGCCTTTGGAAGATGTCAACATCAGCAAAGAGACGGACGGGTTTTTTAATGAAGAATATTGCAAATGGTGCTATGCCGACGGAGAATATATGTATCATGATATGGATGATTTGATTGATGTATGTGTAAAACATATGACAAATGACACGCTTTCGGAGGAAGATATTCGTTCATACCTCAAAGAAACCTTACCCAAACTGGATTATTGGAAACGCTATAAAGAGCTTGGCGGAGACGGAGCATTTGAAAAATTCAAAGATCTTTTGATTGAAGAAATCAACGCACTGAACATTGAAGGAATGCCAAAGCTAACAAAGCTCAATGCTCTGGTTGGCGGATATGTCAATCTTGAATACAGGCTCCCAAACGGACAACATGCAAAATTTTTGGATGACGGAGCAACATACCTTGGCAATCAGCTTGAATGCGAATTTTTACCCGGCAAGTGCTTTGGCATTGTGTGTAACATGGATTTCATTCTCATATGCACCTATGAGGAAAACGGCGAAAATCCCGAGCTTGTTATGTATAAAAAGAGATAAAGAAAAGATACCACCCATCCCATCGGACCCAATGTCGTTAACTTAAGCTACGTTAATGTCATCCTGAGCGGAGTGTCAACGTAGTCGAAGGATCTCATTTTTGGATGTTTCGACTTCGCCTACAGCTTCGCTCAACATGACAAAAGAGAGATATTGCGCGTTAAGTTGACGACATTGCCATCGGAACGGGTGGTATCTTTTTGAAATCTTATTTATTCATATAGAATTTATTATTATCCGTAAGTTTTTCCTCTACTCGTCTGAGAGCCTCACCAAATCTCTGATAATGAGCAATTTCTCTTGCACGAAGGAATTTTATAACATCATTCACATCCGGGTCGTCACTTAGGCGGAGAATGTTATCGTAGGTTGCTCTCGCCTTTTGTTCTGCTGCAAGGTCCTCGTTTAAATCGGTAATCGGATCACCTGACACGGCAATTGCCATAGCATTGAACGGTGAACCGTTGGAGTTTGCAGGGTATACGCCTGTTGAATGGTTGATAAAGTAATCGGCAAAACCACTTTCCTTAACACATTTTGCGTTTGTTCCACGTGTAAGCTGATTTACAAGAGCACCAACCATCTCGAGATGCGCAAGTTCTTCTGTGCCGATATCCGTTAAAAGGCCCTTAGTTACAGAATCCGGCATAGTAAATCTCTGACTGAGATAACGGAGCGATGCACCCAGCTCGCCATCCGGACCACACAATTGTAATTGTTTGAGTACTGTTAATAGCAGTTTTATACTGCTGTTTTTTTATGCAAAGAAATAGAAGTATTTTTTCAAAACTATTGACAAAATACTTCTGTGGGAGTATAATGTAAAATGTATAACTCTATGGAAGTATGGAGATGATGAAATGGGTAAGCTTACTATATACCACGGTTCGCCTGAAATCGTTGAAAAGCCACAGTTCGGCAAAGGTAAAACCTATAACGATTACGGCAGAGGATTTTATTGCACAGAGCATATTGAACTCGCAAAAGAATGGGCTTGTACCGAAGATGTAGACGGCTTTGTAAATAAATATGAGATTGATATGTCAAATCTTAAGGTTTTGAATCTTTCATCTGATGAATTTACCATTTTGCATTGGCTTGCAATGTTGATGAAACACAGAAAGGTTCGTTTATCTACTCCGGTTATGAAACGTGGTCGTGAATGGCTTATTGAACATTTCCTGCCCGATACAAAGGACTATGATGCGATTATTGGATATCGTGCAGATGATTCCTATTTCTCATTTGCAAGAGCATTTGTTAATAACGAAATTTCACTCAATCAGTTGTCTTATGCTATGCGGCTTGGCAAACTTGGCGAGCAGATTGTTTTAAAGAGCAAAAAGGCATTCGATGAGATTAAATTTGTGTCTTATGAAGTTTGCGACAACACAATCTATTATGCAAAGCGTAAAGCAAGAGATGACGAAGCAAGAGAAGCATTTAATGCTGAACTTGAAAAAGAAGATTTAAACGGACTTTATATGAGAGATATTATTCGTGAGGAGGTAACCCCTGATGATGCGCGCTTACGATGAGCAGTATTTAGATGATGCAATGCGAAATCTTGGCGAAGCTGCAGATTATGCAGTCAATGCTTGCAATATGACACTCCAGAAGTTTTTTGATTTGTTTGTTGCAACCGGATTTGCCACACAGTTTGGAAACGGCGTACCTAAAATCATTTCGGGGTTATCAGGAACAGAGCTTGTTCATGAAATTGTCATAAAGGCAGGTATTGAACAAGAGCTTCCGGAAGTACAGACAGAATATGATTGTTCTCCTGAATATTGGTGTGGTTGGATTGTAGCTTACTATCAATGGAATACCGGTAGAACATTTAAAGACATTTTTCAGAATGTATCTGCAAAAGAAATTGAAAAGCTTTATCCAACACTTCATGAAGCATCAGAAGAAAAGTTTGTTGATGTGGTAAATTCTATTATCGAGAGAAAAACTACCACAACCAAATTGCAGGAGCTTCGCAAGAACATCGGCTACTCTCAAAGAGAGCTTGCCGAGAAATCAGGAGTGAACTTAAGAACTTTGCAACAGTACGAACTGAAAGCAAAGGATATAAATAAAGCGGCAACAACTACTCTCCTTGCACTCTCAAAAACGCTCGGATGCAAGATTGAGGATTTGCTGGAAACAAAAATGAGTTAGATATAAACATAACGTGTCGAAATAATCTTATATTTTCGACACGTTATTTGTTGACATTATAAAACTTTTGTAGTATAATATGGGTGTAAAAGACAAAAACAGCCTTTAGCTGGCACTAAAGGCTGTTGCATATAAGACTAACGGCTTATATGGATCCTAAAAAATCATCTACATTATACTATGTAATTAAGGTTTTGTCAATCCCCGTTAGGGAAATGGAGAAAATACTTATGGCGTTTTCAAGAGAAACTATCGAAGCTGCTTGGAAAAGATCTGGCGGCAAGTGCGAATGCAGAAGAAAAACTCATAATCACCCTTATGTTCGTTGTAACAAAACGCTCTCTTTTGCAAACAGAGGAAAAGATGGTGCTTGGGGTGCATGGGAAGCGCATCACATTACCGCTGTATCGTCAGGTGGTTCTGATGCATTATCAAATTGTGAAATCCTTTGTATGGAATGTCACAAAAATACCGGAAGCTACGGTAGATGATTAACTAATGCGGGAGTGGGAATAAATCCTGCTCCCGCAGATAATCAGGAGGAATTATGTTCAATAAAGAAATTCCATATAACGATTTACCTTTAATAACATCACTTAATATTGATGAAGATATTGACTTGAGAAGATTAGCTGAGGATACACGAGTTGCAATTGAACTTCTTAATTATGCCGTTAATACCTTGCCTTCACCTAATATTTTATTAGACACTTTATCATTACAAGAAGCAAAAGTCAGTAGCAATATTGAGAATATCGTTACCACCAATGATGATTTATATAAAGGTATAGTTTTTGAAAATTTTACTGCTGAAGCAAAAGAGGTTGCAAATTATAAAGATGCTCTTTTTATAGGATTTGATAGTTTTAAAGAAAAAGGGATCATTTCTCCCTCTGATATAATTGAGATTAATGTGCCGGTTAACAAAAAAACACCCGGTATCAGAAGTAATCTTCCTGGTTTTTCTGATTATACAAGAATAGCCAATATAAATGCTAACGGTGAGCCTGAAACAATTTATATACCACCTCATGGTAAAGAATTGATTCAAGAACTCTTGGTTGATATGTTAGAATTTGTTTATGATGACGAATCATATATTATCCATCCGTTGATAAAAATAGCACTTGCACATTACCAATTTGAAAGCATCCATCCTTTTAGAGATGGAAACGGCAGAACTGGAAGAATACTAAATATTTTGTTTTTATGCCAAAAGGGTTATTTATCGCAACCAATATTATACGCAAGTTCATATATCATAAAGAATAAAAACGAGTATTACAGACTGCTTCAGGAATGCAAAGAAACTCAGAATTATAATAACGTAATCAGATATATGCTTGAGTCATTTAAGAACACTGCTGAAAAAACATTATCAATTGTTGAAAGCATTAAGTCAATGGTTGACGAATATAAGAAAGAAGAATTTTTAAATCAACTTAAGGGACATAAAGAAGTTCTTCTTGAAATGATCGATTTAATATTTAAAAAAGTATATGTTAAGATTTCAGATTTAGTAGAATTAGGATTGCACAGACAAACTTCGGCAGTATACCTTGATCAACTTGTTGATTTGGGATTGTTGACAAAAGAAAAGGTCGGAAGAGAAAATATTTATAAGAATATAAGATTACTGGAATTGTTTGAAGGAGATAGTGAAAATGAATAATAATGCGCTTACGGCTGACTCATCAGCAAAAGTTAGCCTGGTTGAAAATATAGCTAATAAAACAAGAGGACCTTACACACCCGAGAAATATGGTAATGTAATTATACCAATGGCAATTATACGTCGTTTTGATTGTATGCTTGCACCAAAAAACAAAGAGATTGCCAAGATAATAGAACTCTTGTCAAAAAACAAGGCTGTTACCGAGATTCAAATTGAGCAAGCAGTTCAGAAACAGTTCGGAATACCTTTTTATAATAAAAAGTGTGTTACCTTGGAACAACTTGTTGGAGATAGCGATAATATAAATGCAAATTTTATAGAATTTATTAAATCGTATTCACCGAGTGTTCAGAAAATCCTTCAGGACTTGAAATTCCGTGAAGAAGTCGATTTTATGATAAAAAAAGGCATCTTATTTGAAGTTGTAAAAGCCTTTTCTGAAGTTGATTTTCATCCAAACACAACTGATCCAATTACTATGGGACACATATTTGAAGAAATCATCAGAAAATATAAAGCAAATGCTGAAGCGGGCGACCATTATACCCCACGTGAAGTTATCAGACTTTGTTGTGAACTTATGATGAGTGGTGCTGATGACGAACTGAAAAAAGAAGGTAAAATTTTAAGAGTATATGATGGTTGTTGTGGAACCGGCGGCATGTTGACTACGCTCAAAAAGTATTTAACATCCGAAGAAGGTTTCGGCATTTCGCCTGATAATATAAAACTTTATGGCGAAGAAATTAACCCTGAATCATACGCAATCTGCTGTGCAGAAATGCTTATGATGAATGAAGAAGCAAAAAATATAAGAGAAGGTAACACTTTGACCGATGACAAATTTAAGGGAGAAAAGTTTGACCTTCTGATTACTAACCCTCCTTTCGGTCACGAATGGAAAACCGATAAATCAGCCGTGGAAGCAGAGTTGAAATTGCCTGCCAATCGTTTTGTCGCCGGAACCCCGAGAGTAAGCGACGGTCAGTTATTGTTCTTGCAAAATCTATTGGCGAAAGCTGAAGATGATGCACGAATTGCTATTATTTTAAATGGCTCTCCATTGTTTAGTGGTGATGCAGGTAGTGGCGAAAGCGAAATCAGAAGATATATACTTGAAAACAATTTACTTGAGGCTATCGTTGCTCTTCCTGATCAGATGTTTTATAACACCGGTATTTATACTTACATTTGGGTATTGGCCAAAAAAGTTGCACCTGAAAGATTTGGCAAAGTGCAGTTAATTAATGCGATTGATTATTATATAGACCAGAAGCCAAAGTCTTTGGGTAATAAGAGAAAGTTTATTGACGATAAGAGCATAGAAAAAATTTTAAACTTATATAAAGCATATGACAAAGCTGATCCTGAATATTCAAAAATATTTGATATTGCAGATTTTGGCTATACAAAGGTTACTGTTGAATGTCCTTTATATGATGAAAATGGTGAAAAGGTTGTGAAAAGAGGCGCTGTCCAGGTCGACACGGCACGCCGTGACACCGAAAACATTCCACTTAAGCAGGATATTGAAGAATACGTTAAAAACGAAGTTCTTCCTTATGTACCTGATGCTTTTTTAGACAGAAGCAAAGACAAACTTGGTTATGAAATTCCTTTCACACGCTATTTTTATAAGTATGTTCCTCCACGTAGTAGTGAGGATATAAAACAAGAAATCATTGATAATGAAAAAGCCGTACAGGAACTATCAAAGGCGGTGTTACAATGAGAAAAATGAAAGATAGCGGTATCGAGTGGATTGGAGAAATTCCTGAGAGTTGGGAAGTATGTAAAATAAAACATTTTGCAGAAGGCGAAGACGGTGTGAAGATTGGTCCTTTTGGTAGTGCGTTAACAAATAGATTAATTAACGATGGCGATTACAACGTATATAGCCAAGCAAATCTTATTGGCGCAGATTTTTCCAAAACAAACCATACAATCAACGAAGAAACCTTTGCTCAATTAAATAATTATGAGGTTTTACCAGGCGATATATGTGTGTCAATGATGGGGACAATTGGCAAATGTAAAGTAGTCCCTGATGGAATAAAACAAGGAATTATGGATTCACATTTAATTAAGATAAGACTAGATTCAACTGTAAATCCAAAATTCTTTGAATATGTTTACGATAAAGATAATAGCGGTGTGTGTTTTGTTCAGATGAAGATGGAGTCTAAAGGTTCCATTATGGATGGCTTGAATAGTAAAATAGTAAAAAATCTATTATTTCCACTCCCACCAATAGAAGAGCAAGACTTTATTGTGAAATATCTTGAGGAGAAATGCGGAAAAATTGATTCACTTATAGCTGTAAAAGAAAAGTCAAATGCATTACTCAAAGAACAACGCCAAAGTATTATTTATGAAGCTGTTACTAAAGGTCTTAATTCTGATGTTCCTATGAAATATAGTGGCATTGAGTGGATTGGTGATGTTCCTGAAACATGGGATGTAAAAAAGATTAAATATTGTTTTGATCTTGTTGCTGGAGCTACACCAAAAAGTTCTAACTCCGAATATTGGGATGGAAATATTGTTTGGATTACTCCTGCCGACTATAAAACTGAAGATGTTTTTATTGAAAAAGGACACAAAAATATAACTGACGAAGGTATGCAGTCATGTGCAACTACACTTATTCCTGAAAATTGCATTATATTTTCCAAAAGAGCCCCCGTTGGCCTAGTAGCTATAAATAGAGTTCCTTTGTGCACTAATCAAGGTTGTATTTCTTGCATACCACATAATGACATATCTAGCAAATTTTATTATTATGTTATGAGTGTTTTTACAGAACAATTTGAGCTATTCGCATCGGGGACTACGTTTAAAGAGATTTCTGCAGATTCATTTGCTAATTTCTTGTTACCGAACACCACTTTTGATGAACAGGTAGAGATTGTAAATTATTTAGATGAAAAATGCGCGGAACTTGATACGATAATTAAGTCAAATCGTACAATCATTGAAAAACTCAAAGAGTATCGCAAAAGTATAATTTTCGAAGCTGTAACCGGAAAGGCTGAGATTTAATGGATTGGTATTCAACTTTAATTGGTGGTTTAATAGGGTTTATTTCAAGTATAGGAACCTTGATTGTAGAACGATTACTTAATCAAAAAGGGAAAATAAATCTGTATGCAAAAATAGTTTACGAGCATCAATATGGTAAAAACACATGGGGCTTTTGGAATTTCGAAGATGAAATAGCTCTAAATGTTCCTATTTGGATAGAATTTCAAAATCTTTCCAACTCAACAAGAGTTATGCGCAATGTGAATTTATTACTTTATAAAGATGGTAACAGACAGCAAGAATTATGTCAAATTAATCGTTCGGGTGATGGAGAGAAAAAGTTTGATTTTGCAAATGATGGCAGCTATTCATTTGTTATAGAACCGAGAAGCATACAAAAATACGATTGCCACTTTTCTCTCAAACAAAGCATGCGCATAGCTGAAAGCTTTGACGAAATAAAATTAAGATATTTTGACGAGAAAGATAAAGAACATATTTTACACCTTGGCAGTGTGAATGGAAATTGGAAAGTCGGAGATTTTCCGAGAAGTGGCGAATGGATAAAATTAAAAAGTAAGGTGAAGATTTATTGAAAATAAATATTTTTAAAATTGATACAGATAAGGTCGATGATTTAACTGAAGAGCTTGAAAATGCTGAATATGACCCTATTGCAGATATAGAAAATGATAAACACTATATGGTTCTTTATTTGAAGAGAAAATCATCTGAATCTCAAGGATGGATTGAGTTTTATAAAAACATTATGGATGAAGAGGATTATAAAAAATATTCAGAAAATCTTGGTAGCGAATCATTGTCGGGATTGTACTTGATTGAAAAAGAAGGATATGCTTATGCATTAACTCACGGACAAGCGCATTTTATTGCAAGAAAATATTGCGATAAGGATTTTGGCTTAGATTTGGCAGAAAGAATTGTAGATCCGGTTGGATTAAAGATGAAACATTCTCAAACATTTTCTTCTGCAGGAAAAAAAGACATTACTTCGTATGCACAGAAGCGTAAGTTTGATAATTCATTTGAATATGGAGAAGCGTTTAGCTATGTTAAATGCAAAACAGTAGACAAGAAAAAATGGGGTGAAACCGCAGATTTCGGCGAATCTGCTCGTTTCACATCCGGAAAAGAATTTTCTTTTCACGCAAAAGAATTATTCACTCTCATCGACGCGATAGATAAGCAACTTTCGTTACAGCCTGAAATACGCTTGCCAAGATACCGAAAAGTTATTGACAAGACACTTTTAGAAGAATTAAACAAAGAATTGAAGAAGCATTTCCTTGAGTTTCTTACAGATGTTGATGTTGAGGATTATTGGTTAACGGGAGTAAGTTTTAACTTTTCCGGTGATTATAAATATTCTTTAAAAATAAGAACAAGAGAGTTAACGGAAATAATTGACACCTTGGATACGTCTATCATAAAAAACGTTATCGCGGACAATTCCGATGCCATTAAAGATAGATATGATTTAATTAAAGTGCTGTTTTATGACGAAGAAGAAAACTTTCTTTTTTCAAAACCATTACAAGATTTGATTCAGGTGACAGTAACGTTGAATGATAAATATTATGTGTTGTATCATAATGAATGGGTTGAGTTTAGCGATTCCTATGTTAAGTTTATCGAAGAACAGGTTGATGCTATATCCTTCGAAATTAAAGATGCATATGGTTTGGGAGAAACTGCATTAATTTCCAAACTTGTTAAGCAAGGAGATTACACGCAACTTCATAAAAACAATGTTTACATAGGGAAATATTGTATAGAACAAGCGGACTTAATGGATGATGATAATGTTATAATGATTAAAGATCAGCATCAACAGGCAGACCTTGTTTACTTGATAAAACAAGCAACAACTTCTTTGAGATTAACTGAATCAGGAGAACTTGCTGATAATGTATTTGAAGGAAGAAATGTTTGCCTTTGGATGCTTGTCAATAGAAAAAGTTTAAAGAAATTATCTGACTTTAAATCATTTCATTTATTGGATGCACTGAATGACTTCAAGAAAGAAGTTGTCAGCAAGAATTTGAATCCGGTAATTTGGATAAGTTTAAAAAATTCATAATTCCCCATTTTTGAAAGTGCCAGATTTCAAAAGTAAAAGGAGGAATAAATATGGCAGAAAAAAATCTAAGAGAAAATCCGTTCAGAGACGAAATATATGACTACTTGCTAGAGCACGGATACAAAAAGAGCTATATGTCTGACTATGACTATAAGCACGCTCTCGACACATCAAAGCTTTTTGAATTTCTTGAAAGTACACAAGGAGAAGAATTACAAAAGCTCAAAGATACCTACGGAGCTACTTATAAAGAAAAGTATATTGAACTCTTGTGTGACAAGATAGAAGACCGTGGTCTTATAAAAGCTTTAACTGAATGGGTAGAAGATTATGCAAGTAATACAAAATTTAGCCTTGTCTATTTTAAGACAGGGCTTGAGTCCATGTCCGAGAATATAGAGTTATATAACAAAAATATTTTCTCGGTTTGCAAAGAGTTTGCATACGAGGATAAAGAAAACAGCTACCGTGTGGACTTAGCTCTGTTTATCAACGGAATACCGGTTGATATGATTGAGCTTAAAAAGCAAACAGCAGGACAAAAAGCCGGATTTGAAGGCACAAAACAATTTAAAACAACAAGAGATCCAAATCAACTTTGCTTTAGCTTTAACAAAAGAACATTGGTGTATTTTGCGGTTGATGAAATGGTTGCATTTATGACCACGAAATTAGACAAAAAAGAAACCAAGTTTTTTCCCTTTAATCTTGGCGATGAAGATGGCGCCGGAAATCCGGTAGTTAAAGGAAAGCATTCTACCCATTATTTATGGGAAGATATCCTTCAGAAAGATATGCTTCTCAGAATTATAAGGGAATTTATGTTTATTGATGACGAAGGGAACATGATATTCCCAAGATATCATCAACTTCGAGCTGTTTTGCGGGCTGAAGGTGACGTTAAAAACAACGGTGTTGGCGGTAGATATCTTATATGGCACAGTGCAGGTAGTGGTAAAACAAAAACTATTGCATGGCTTGCAAAACGCCTCATCAATTTAAATGAAATTCATACTGTTATAATTATCAGTGACAGAACGGTAATTGATGGACAACTTGGTGCAGAAATGTATAATGTTGACGGAAACCTTGGTATTGCTCAACACGTTGATAAAACTTCGTCAGAACTGCTGAGTCTGATAAATAAAGGCAGAAACATTATAGTTACAACGCTTCAAAAGTTTAGACCGATTTTAAACGAGATTCAGAGATATGAAGATAGAAAGTATGCTATTATTATAGATGAGGCACACTCTTCTACTGCCGGAAAATCTATGTCTAAGGCATCAGAAACTTTAACCGGAAAGTCGTTAAAAGAGGCGGTTGAAATGGACGATGTATATGAAAATCTCGAAGATGGACAAAACCAAATTCTTAAGAACAAAGACACTATTAAAAATACAAACAATGTAAGTTATTTTGCTTTTACGGCTACACCAAAAAAAGAAACCGTTGAGCTTTTTGGGAGCAGAACAGAGCTTGGAAAGACATATTTTGATAAGTATTCGATGAAGCAGGCAATTGAGGAAAAGTATATTTTGAATCCGTTGCAGTGTTATACCAAATACAGTTCTAAGTACAGAATTGACAAACTCAAAGATGATGATACTGAATATGATTCAGCACGTTCACAGCAAGCTATTTTCAACTATATTACAACATCTGAAGAAGTAGTTAACATGAAAATCCGTATTATTATGGATGATTTTGTGGAGAAACGTCTTTCTTGGCTTGATGGTAAAGCAAAAGCAATGATTGTAACACCATCAAGAAAACATGCTGTTTTGTACAAATTAGCAGTAGATGAATACTTAAAGAAACATGGATGCAGTTTCAAAACTTGTGTTGCATTTACAGGAACGATTGAGCTTGATGGACTCAAATTCACCGAAGAAGAAATGAATGCAGAGTTCAGAGAACAGGGTGTACCTTACGATATTAAAAGTATCATAGCAAATCATGATGAACTTCGTATTGTAATAGTTGCTGATAAATTGCAAACAGGATTTGATGAAAACAAATTATGTGTAATGTATCTTGATAAAAAGCTCAGCAGTGCTGTGAAAGCAGTGCAAACAATATCAAGGCTTAATCGCCCTGCAAAAAACAAAAAAACATATGTATTGGACTTTGTAAATAATCAGGATGATATTAAAGCATATTTCACTATGTACTATGGTGGAGAAATTTATCTGCCAACTGAAAACGAAACAGATCCTAATATCCTGTTTAAGAAGAGAGACACCATTCTTGATTATTTTGTTATTACGATGTCTCAAATTGAAGAAATATATCAAAACATTCAAGGAGAAGAAACATCGTCTGGTGACTTAACCTCTATATTGGCAACTATTAAAAAATCATATGATAAATTAGAAGATACGCAGAAGAAAATCTTTTTAGGAGAACTGCATAAATTCAGCAAACTATTCTATTACATTTCAATTGTTTATAATTCTTGGAATGAGGATATGAAAAATATTACTGTTGTATTTGATGTAGTTTATAATTTCTTGTACGAGCAAGAAGATTCAGAAGTTGTGGATCCGGAAGCGTTGGTAAGACTTATAGATTTTTCTGCACAAGTAGCTACAGAAAATGAATCGTTGATATTACAACAAGAAGATGTTGCATTAGATAAACTTGCAACAGAGGTTACAGCAACTGAAAGAGCGTACTCGGTAATTGATGAAATAATTGAAAAATTCAATCTGAAGTATGCAGATGCAGAAAAAGAAATTGGAAATATTGTATCAGAGCTTAGCGAAGATGATTCTTTGGTTAGCAACGTGCGAGATAGCAATGAAAGTGCGTATGAAGCTGCAATTGCTGATAGGGTTACTTCGAAAATTACTGATGGATTGCTTGATAGCACCTTGTCCGGTGATACTGAAAGAGCCGATTTTTATGCTGAATTGGGTAACGACAGATCGGTAATTGTTCAGATAACCAACGCAGTTATACGTAAGATAAAAAATATGTTGGTTGCAAGTTAATTAGAAAAAGAGGAGGAATTTAAATGAGTATATGGTTATTTAGAGCCGGAAGTAACGGCGAATATGAAGAAAAGTTTTTAACTGAAAACAAGATATATTTGACTTGGAATGATCTAAATATCAACTTATCTGAATATTCCGACAGAGAAAAATTATACAACAAACTGAACGAAATTTATCCTACAGAAAAATCAAAGACTTTGTATAATTGGTTATCGCAGATTTATCCGATTGCGCACCGAATGCAAAAGGAAGATTGGGTTGTGCTACCTAGCAAACGCACAAGCACTATCCATTTTGGTAAAATAGTTGGAGATTATGAATATAACCCACAAAATGATAATCCGTACTACCACTCAAGAAAAATAGAGTGGTTTGCTCAAGATATTCCAAGAAGTAATTTCGACCAAGATTTACTTTATTCTTTTGGTGCATTTATGACTGTGTGCAAAATCACAAGGAATGACGCTGAAAACAGAATTAGGACAATGGCAGAAAACAATTGGCAGAGTTCAAGTTCTACTTCTACTTTGTTTACTGATGATGATACATATTCAGAAATAAACACAAATTTAGAAGAAGCCATATATGATTCAATTTCTAAGTATATTTTAAGAAAATTCCAAGGCTATAAAATGGAAGATTTAATAGAAGAAATATTAAAAGCAAAAGGATTTACCGTTTATCACAGCAAACGTGGTGCAGATGGCGGAAAAGATTTGCTTGCTTCAGGTGGAGAAATGGGATTTGGTTCGCCAAAGATTTGTGTTCAGGTAAAAACACAAGACTCAGCAGTTGACCGCCCCACTTTGGATCAGCTCGGTGGTGTAATGAATAATGTAAATGCTGAATATGGATTGTTGGTGTCTTGGAACGGATTTAAAGATAGTGTTGCAAGGGAGGAAGCAAAGCAATTTTTTAGAATAAGACTATGGGATTCGAATGATGTAATTAAGGAATTATTTGAAAACTATGAGAAATTAAGCCCCTCTATCCGTGCAGAAATCCCATTAAAACAAATATGGATATTGAATGAGGAAGAGTAAATTCGAATTATACTAAATTTGTACTGTTTTTTAATTGTAATTGAATGTTAAGCTATGTTACAATGTAAAATGTAAAGAGTATACGCAAATAGCGGCTGACGAAAGTCAGTCGCTTTTGTATTTAACGATCGGTTATGCCGGTCTTTTTTTATGCTCAAAAGCAAAAAGTATATTGTTATTTAAGTTTAAATTAAAACATAAAATTATGAGAGGTGGTAGAAATGGATGAATATAAAGTTGAATTCTTCATAGCAAGTGATGATGAGCAAGAGGTAAAGCTCACAAACTTAAATGAAAAGGATATGGAACATTGGAGAAGAGAGCTTGAGGAACAAGCACTCTTTGAATACTACAACAGAAAAATAAAAATTCAAGGCAAAAAAATTTGATTTCAAAAAGCGGCATTGATACAATAATCGTATAGAATAAATAGTTGCCGTTTTTTTCAGGGAAGGAGGCTAAACTAAATGAAAGTGGCGGCAGCTTATATAAGAGTTTCTACCGATGATCAGATTGAGTTTAGTCCAGATAGTCAGCTCGAAAAAATCAAACTCTATGCAGAAAAAAATCAAATGCTATTACCTAAAGATTTTATTTTTCTTGATGAAGGTATTAGTGGTAGAAATACCCAAAAAAGACCTGCATTTAATACAATGATAGGATTAGCAAAGCGCAAACCAAAGCCGTTTGATGTAATTTTGGTCTGGAAGTTCAGCCGATTTGCAAGGAACCGAGAAGATAGTGTTGTTTACAAGTCGATGCTCAGAAAAGAACTGAATATTGATGTTGTTTCTATTAGTGAAGATGTTGGTGACGACAAGATGGCAATACTTTTTGAAGCAATGATTGAGGCAATGGATGAGTACTATAGCATCAATCTTGCAGAAGAAGTAAAACGAGGGATGACAGAAAAAGCCAAAAGAGGCGGAGTACTTTCAATACCGGGTTTTGGTTATAAAATAGAAAACGGTCAGTATGTTATTGTTCCTGAAGAAGCAGAGGTTGTCCGTAAAGTTTTCAATGATTACGCAAATGGTAAAGGTTATCTGACGATTGCAAAATCACTAAATGCCATGGGTATAAGAACACATAGAGGCAATAAAATAGAAAATCGTACAATTGAATACTGGCTGAACAATCCCGTGTACATAGGTAAAATACGTTGGAATCCTGACGGCAAGTTATCCAGAAATTATG
>JAFQBA010000075.1 GCA_017416845.1 Clostridia bacterium | reverse complement strand
CGCGTAAGCGGTGGAGGGATTGTAACAAACTGCCTCAATTGCAGTATTTGTACTTGATTGAGAGTTTATCATTTAACAATCCCTCAGTCACTTCGTGACAGCTCCCTTTACACAAGGGAGCCTTTCGCCCTTGTGTTAAACAGAGCGACAAACTCCAATTTATCTGCTTTTTAATCTCATTTTGTATTTACAAACTAAAAATTTTGTGATATAATTATAATGACAAAATTTTACTTAAGGAGATTTCCAAAATGGTAAGAGGTAATATTAAACTTGACAATCCTGCGCGTTATGCAGGCAAATATGAAATTCCTGCCGAAAAAATTCAGGCTACAATAAAAAAAGCCACCGACAAATGGCTCAAAAAACTTGATGAATTTGGCGGTCTTTTTCCCGGAGCTTGCTCTAAGGAGGAAGATAAATATAAACTTGGCGAAAATAACACCTGGACACAGGGCATGCACACCGGTGCAACCATTCTTGCCTATGAACTCACCGGCAACGAAAGATTTCTGGAGCATGCCAAAGAGCAAATTAAAACATATTTCACACGTTACGAAACAAAAACAGGTCTTTGGGATCATGATGTTGGTTTTGTATATACCCCGTCTGTTATAGCACTCTACAGACTCACAGGCGATGAAAGCCTCAAAGAGCTTGCAATAAAAGCTGCTAACCATCTTTATGATAACATGTATTCTCAAAAAGGCGGTTTTATTCAGCGTTCTTTTGATGCAAGCAGTGAGCCCGGTTGCAGAACAATGATGGACACTCTCATGAACATTCCGCTGTTTTTCTGGACATATGAACAAACCGGTGAACAAAAATTCCTTGACGCGGCTAAATCACAACTTGCAATCACCGAAAGCTGTCTTATCCGCGAGGACGGTTCATCCTTCCATCACTATCAATTTGAAGTTGAAACTCACAAACCTGTTCGTGGTCTCACATTTCAGGGTCATTCCGATGATTCCTGCTGGTCAAGAGGTCATTCATGGGGAGTATACGGTTTCCCTGTTGCATATACATATACCAAAGACGAAAGCCTTCTCCCGCTTCACCGTGATGTGTGCTATTTTGTACTCAATCACCTTCCCGAAGATAATATTCCTTATTATGACTACGATTTTGTTGAGAAATGCGATGAAGCAAGAGATTCTTCTGCCGCTCTTGTTAACGCCTGCGGCATGCTTGAAGCTTGCAAATATCTTCCTGACACAGCCGAAGAAAAAGAGTATTACCGAAATGCCGCAATGATGATGATTGAAGGCGTTATCGACAATTGTATGGACTATGATAACAAAGATTTCGATGGTCTTATCAACTGGGTAACTTGCTCTGCTCCTCACAACCTCTGCATTGACGGTTGCACTTCCTACGGTGATTTCTTCCTTCTTGAAGCATTAAAAAGAATCACCGACCCCGACTGGAAGAGATATTGGTAATTTAAATTAATGGAAGAAATTCCAATAAAAATGTCAGATATTTCATTTACATAGTGAAACATATATGATATAATTATAGCCGAATTGGTTTTTGGACTGATTCGGCTATTAATTTTATGAGCAAGGAGAATTTGAAATGGTAAGAGGAAATATTAAATTAACAAATCCTGAACGTTTTGCCGGAAAATATGAAATTCCTGCTGAAAAAATTCAGAACGCTATCAAAAAAGCTACAGACAAATGGCTTGTAAAACTTGAACAGTTTAACAATAAATTCCCCGGTACAACTTCAAAAGAAGATAAATATGAAATGGGAGAGAACTCAAGCTGGACACAGGGTATGCACACAGGAAGTATGCTTCTTGCATACGAACTTACCGGAAACGAAAAGTTTCTTGATTATGCAAAAGCACAGCTTGATTCATATTATGAAAGATTTGAGACGAGAACAGGTCTCTGGAGTCATGACGTTGGCTTTGTTTTCACACCTTCGTGCATCGCACTCTACAGATTTACCAAAGACGAAAAGATTAAGGAAATGTGCATAGGTGCCGCAGAGCATCTCTATGAACATCTCTATTCACAAAAAGGCGGTTTCATCCTTCGTTCGCACAAGAACAAAGACAACGATGCAGGTTGCCGTACAATGATGGACACTCTTATGAACATTCCGCTGTTTTTCTGGGCATATGAACAGACAGGTGATCAGAAGTTTATGGATGCAGCAAAATCTCAGCTTGCAATCACCGAAAAGCATCTCATCCGTAAGGACGGCTCCTCCTTCCACCATTTCATGTTTGATGTTGAAACTCATGCTCCCGTACGTGGTCTCACATTCCAGGGTCATGCCGATGATTCAACTTGGACAAGAGGTCATGCATGGGGTGTATACGGTTTCCCCGTAGCATATACCTATACCAAAGACGAAAGCCTTCTCCCTCTTCACCGCGATGTTACATATTTTGCCCTCAATCATTTGCCAAAAAACAACATTCCATACTATGACTACGATTTTGTTGAAGAATGCGACGAAGCAAAAGACTCATCGGCAGCTCTTATCAACGCCTGCGGTATGATGGAAGCAATGAAATATCTTCCCGATGATGCCGAAGAAAAAGCAGTATATCAAAACGCTTCCGCAAAGCTTTTGGAAGCTGTTATCGACAACTGCATGGACTATGAAAACAAAGACTTTGACGGTCTTGTAAACTGGGTAACATGCTCCGCTCCTCACAATCTTTGTATTGACGGTTGCACATCTTACGGAGACTTCTTCCTTCTCGAAGCACTCATGAGATACACTCATCCCGACTGGAAGAGATACTGGTAATTTTAATAATAAATATCCCTGCATCGCTTTGATGCAGGGATATTATTATACTTTAACCTTTTTCATGACTTTCATGCCGTTTTCATCTTCCGAAAGTTTTATAACAAAATCAAATTTGTCAAGGTCTGTGCTCAAATAAAAATCGTTTTCGGGGAAAACATCATTTTGAGCCTTGTCAAAAAATTTTGCTCCGCTTGTTGTTTTAAGACTCTCAATTTCTTTTTTCATGTCGAGTTCCGATTCTTTGCCTTCAACTATCGCTTTGATATATTCTGCACAAAGGGTGTCTTCCTCGGTGGGAGAGAGGGCTTCAAGCCCCATGCAAACAATCGATACGTTTTCATAGCCGCTTTTTGCAATATATTTTGCTGTTGCCCTTGCGTTTACAAGAGAAGCACCCAAAATTTCGTCTGCACCGTTCGCATTTGCAATTCCCTGAGTTCCGGCACTGGTAGTATGAACTACGGTTTTCCCTTCGGCATCGGTTTTTAATACATCATCCGGCGAATTGCCAAGGTCAAAGCCCGGCATGATTTTTCCGTGTCGTTCCCCGGCAAGAATATATGTCGGATTTTCTTCCTTAAGCTTATATGCAAGATTTGCATCACCAACAGGAATGATTTTTTCTGCGCCACGGCTTAAAAGATATGCTTCAACAGACATAGCTCTGAAAACATCAATTACCACTGTCAAACCTTTTGCCTGCTTTGCGCCTTCAATGAGTTGTAAGATTTTTATGTTCATTTACTTGTTCTCTGCCTCTCTTATAATGAATTTCAGACACTCCAGGTTGTGCTTTGCAAATGAAGCTAAAAGAGCTTCGTCGTGATAACGACAGTGGGTTTCAAGGGTCAGCGGACCTTCAAATCCGATTTTTTTCATTGCTCCGATAACGTTTTTCCAGTCAACATTTCCCTGATCGGGCGGAAGATGGTCGTCACGAGTAGTAAAATTATTGTGAATGTGAGTACATTTCAGTTTGTCGCCAAAAGCTTCAATTGCTTCTGCTTGATTGAGATGAAGCATGTTTGCATGTCCCACATCCCAACATATTCCTGCATTTTCGGTATTGAAACTGAGAGTCAATTCCAAAAGATCACTCCAGTCGCTTGTGTAGAATGGCATCATTGGATAAAATCCGAAAATAGGCAGGTTTTCAAGGGCAATTCCCGTGCCGTGTTTATCGGCACACTCTATGTATCTCGAAATAACTTTTTTGTTGATTTCAAGAGCTTTTTTTGAGGAAAAACCATTGTTAACTGCAGACCTTGGATGATACACACACCACGGACAACCGATTTTACCGCTTGTCTCAATGGATTTGAGCATGGCTTTTTCCATTTCTTCGTCAAGCTCTTCGGCAGATATTCTGAGGTCATAATAGGGCAGATGGCTCTGTACGGGTTTGAGATTATTGGTTTTTAATATTGATAAAATCCTTTCGGGTGCTTCTTCCCAAGCTTTGTCCGAACGGTCGGTCATATCATGAAAATTAACGGCAACTCCGTCAAAGCCTGCATCTGATGCAAGCTTGCATTTTAATTCAAAATGTTCATCATAAGCTATTTGTATTGCTTTAATCATTATATCTACCTCCATATGCGGATTATAGCACATTAAAAATTTTTTATCAAGGACAAAATGTTTATTAAAACTGTTATTTTGTATTGCAATTACAAAAATTACTTTTGACAAAGAAAAAAATTAGTGTTATAATACCTTTCATAAATTTATTTGAAGGGTGAAATTATGATAGGACTTGTATTAGAAGGCGGAGCAAACCGTACCTACTATTCCATTGGTGTGCTGGATGCATTTTTGGACAATTCAATAGATGTAGATTTCATGGTTGGTGTTTCGGCGGGGATTGCAAACGGAGTATCATACATAAGCAAACAACGTGGAAGAGGTTTAGAGCTTGGTATGAAATATATCTGTGACAAAAGATACATGGGTATGAAATATTTTTTCAAAAGAAAAAACCGCAGTTATTATAATCTTGATTTTGTTTTTGATGAAATTCCCAATAAATATGTCCCTTTTGATTATGATACCTATGATAAATTTCCGGGAAAAGTATATGCAGTAATCACAAACATAGAAACAGGGGAGCCTGAATATCGTGAGGTTGAATCAACAGACACATCATGGAAGCTTATTCAGGCAAGCTGTGCGCTTCCGTTTATGTTTAAGCCTATTGAAATAGATGGCAACAAATATTTCGATGGCGGATGCTGTGACCCGCTTCCCGTAAAATTTGCCTTTGAATCGGGCTGTGATAAAGTTATAACAATCATAACACGTGAGCTTTCTTACGAAAAACAAACCGAAAAAGATGTTGCTTTTTCAGCTTTTGCATATCGCAAGCACAAAAATTTTGCCAACGCACTGAAAAAAAGATCTGATGTTTATAATGAGAGCAGAGAGTTTCTTTTTGAAAAAGTTAAATCCGGTGAGGCTTTCGTTTTTGCTCCGACTGATACTAACGGTTGGAAAAGAACAGAAAGAAGACCCGAAATGCTCAAAATGATGTATGATGAAGGCTACAGTGATGCCATCAAACGTATGGATGAGCTTAAAACTTTTCTTAATAGGTAGTAATCCGGGGAGTAAAGAATCATGTATTTTCGGCTCCCTTGTTTTTTATATTTATAATGATATTATGTAAACCAAGTTGTCGAAAAAACAAAAAATTTAGAATATTTTAAATTTAATACACATTTGAACATGGCATGACATGGGTTTTGCACCGAGTTATCCACATTATCCACATTTTCTGATAATTAAAAGGCAACCGAAAAATGTAAACTTAAATACAGATTATAATCATTTTAGACTTGAAATGTAATGAAATATCTGTTAAAATAATATACAAATAAAATGACTTCTGTAGTGCAGACGGAGGATACAATGTTTAATAATTTTATAAAAGCGACAGATGAATACACTGATTTTGACAAAAATATTCCCGGGTATTATTTCAGAAAAACCTTTGAAACAAATTTTGACGCGGAAAAGGCTGAGCTTTCCATATGTACACCGGGATTTTATCTTTTATATATAAACGGAGTTGAGATTACAAAAGGTCATCTTGCACCCTATATTTCAAATCCCGATCACTTCGTTTGTTATGATGAATATGATGTAACGCCATATCTCAAAAATGGCAAAAATGCAATTGGATTTATTCTCGGTAACGGTTTTGCAAATCAGACAATAAAAGCATGGGAATTTTCCGATGCACCGTTCAGAGCACCGCTTTGTGCCTCATTAAAGCTTAATGCGTCTGACGGAAACAAGAACTTTGTTTTGGAATCTTCCGATGAGTTCAAGTGCCATCCTTCACCGATTATCTATGATATGTATCGCTATGGGACACATTATGATGCAAGACTTGAGATTGATGGATGGTGCGATGCATCTTTTGATGATACATTGTGGGAGAATGCAATGATTGCACCTGCACCGAAAGGAGAACAAACCGAGTGCATTGCCGAACCAATAAGCACCCAATATGAAATCGCTCCAAAATCAATAGAGCATCAGAAAGATTTTTGTTATCTTAAAACCGCTTTCAGAAACGGCGAAGATATTCCTTTTACCCATGTTGATGAGGGATATGTATATGATTTCGGCAAAACGGTTGCCGGAGTATGCAGGCTCAAAATCAAAGGCGAAAAAGGACAAAAGATAACAATCCGTCATGGTGAACGTCTTACCGATGATGGCAAATTCAATTTGAACTCTGTTTATACCTTTAAAGATGATTACAAAGATTATATTCATCTGTTTCAGGCAGATGTATACATTCTCAAAGGCGGTGAAGAAGAAATTTTTCTGCCACCATTTACATATCACGGCTTCAGATATGCTCTTGTTGAGGGCGTATCCCAAGAGCAGGCAACATCCGATTTACTCACTGCGGTTGTGTTTAATTCCGACATTAAACAGCGTGCAAGGTTCAGATGCTCCGATTCAACTGTAAACACACTCTATGACATGACAATCTTAGCCGATAATTCCAATTTTCACTATTTTCCCACCGATTGTCCCCAAAGAGAGAAAAACGGCTGGACCGGTGATGCCGCTGCATCTGCAGAGCAATACTCAATGTTTTTTGAATGCGAAAAAAGCTTCGAACAGTGGCTCATGTCAATTCGTTATTCCCAGCGTGACGGCATGATTCCCGGTATTGTTCCAACCTCGACCTGGGGCTATGCGTGGGGGAACGGCCCTGCATGGGATGCCGCTTGCATTCACATTCCGTATTATAGCTACAAATATAATGGAAACAAAGAGTTTTTAAGGGATAATTCAAAGCTTATTTATGATTATCTCAAATATATTTCGGGCAGAAGAAATGAAAAAGGTCTCATTGCCTTTGGTCTCGGTGACTGGTGTCAGCCGGGGTCGAGGAATGTTAATATTGCTGCGCCTCTTGAACTTACCGACACAGCAATGACATATGACAGTGCAAGAAAAGCTGCTTTTATTTTTGAAGTGCTCGGCAAGGAAGAAGAAAGAGCTTTTGCCCAAAATCTTGCAGATGAGCTTCGTCGTGATATCAGACTTCATCTCATAGATTATTCCACAATGTCCGCTGCCGGGTCGTGTCAGACATCTCAGGCGTTTTTGCTGTCGCTGGGTATTTTTGAAGAGGATGAATACGAAAGAGCATATCAGAGACTCCTTGACTTTATTGCCGAAAAAGATAATTTTGTTATATGCGGTGTGATAGGTCTTCGTCACATTTTCGAAGTCCTTTGCCTTGGCGGAAACAGTGACATTGCACTTGAAATTATGTGCCGTGATGAAGAGCCGTCCTTTGGTGCAATGATAAAAAGAGGAGCTACAGCTCTTTGTGAAGCACTCGATGAAAACGGTTGTCAGGAATCTTCAAATCATCATTTCTATGGTGATATTATAAGGGTATTTGCCTGTGACATTGCAGGTCTCAAAATTAATCCCGACATGAAAGATATCAACTCTTTTGTTGTATCGCCGGTATTCCCCGATAAAATTTCCAATGCAGAGGCTGAGTATGATTTTGCATGCGGAACGGTCAGAGCATCATGGAAAAAAGAAGGAAATTGCAAGCTTGTTGAAATTGATGTTCCGCAGGGAGTAAACGGAAGATTTGAGTATGGTACAATAAAGGAAGGTCTGAAACCGGGCTTAAATACGTTTAAATTATGATAATACAAAAAAGTTGTTTGCACATTTATTGCAAACAACTTTTTGCTTATTACTATATAATTACTCTGTGAATTCAAATTTGAGACTGAACTTTCTTTCGTTGCCGGGTGCGAGCATTTCAAGCATTCCTTTTTCTCTCATAACATCTCTGCCGTCGGGATATGCATTGCCGGGTTCAATTCCCATAACATATTCATATTCATTCATAAGCTTCCATTGTGTGAAACAACCAAGCTCTTTGGTGTCATAAATCATATTGAGACCCTTTTTGATTTCGGGATTATATACACTTATTTTTGCAGTTCCTTCCATTTTGTGATAAAAACACATTTCCTGATAACCCTTTGTGGGACTTTCAACCTGCAGGCAAGTGTCAATGTGATTTGAAGCGTGTTCGTCTCTTCCTGTAACTTCTGTTGCAGGAATATCAAATTTTGTGCATTCCTGCAAGAGGGGATAACCGAGGTTGCAGTGATAGAGAACCTGAACGGGAGCTTCAATGCTTCCGATGTTTTTCACGGTGTCTGTCATATAAAGTTCATTTTTGAAAAGCGGAACAATATATTCTCTTTCAAGTACAAAATGATGAGAAAACATTCTTGCATCACGAATAGTGGCTTTAATGTGAATTTCACCGTTTTCTATGTAATGACAAATGTTGTCACACGGTGTGTTTGAAATGCTGCCGTGAAGACCAAAGGTTTCACCTTCATCTTCGCACGGGTTTCCGACATTTGTGAGACCGCAGGTTGTGATAAAGCCGGCTGTGAAGGATTTTAAAAAGTTTATACCTTCTTTTTCGTAATAATCGGGTGCAACATAACCAACAGGGGAGAAGTAGCAGTAGTTGTCGCCTTTAAAAGAGAGCTTTGAAATATCGCCGCATCTGTCGGCTGATATATTGAATTCAAGTCCGCTTCCGTTTCTCACCTGCAAAATTTTCATGCCTTTTCCCTTGCCTGTGCAAAGAATCATTTCATCAACTCCGTAGAGCTGTTTTTCATTTCCGATATATTTATTCATGAGTTTACCTCCCTTATTTAATGTAATAATTATACATTTATAACTTCTGTTTGTCAATCGGATAAACCATAAAATCAAATATAATTAAAATTATTTAAAAAAACTCTTTTCATTTAGATGATTTTGTAGTATAATATAAACTATCTATAGTTATATGCTAAACTCATGCGCAAAAAGACGCAGAAAAGAGGGTTACGATGGATAAAAAATCAAAGGTTAATGTTAGAATTTTCGGCAATGACTACACTCTTGTAGGTGTAGAAAGCGAGGAGTATATCAACAAAGTATGTTTTACCGTAGACAAAAAGATGCGAGAAATCGCACAGAATCCCGTGTTAAAGCCTCTTAAAATTTCTGTTCTCACTGCAATCAACATGTGCGATGAGTATTATAAAGCAAAATATATGTTTGACAGGGTAAATACCGAGCTCAAAGAATGCCGTAATGAAATCACAGAACTTAGAGCCGAGATAAAAGCTCTTGAAGAAGAAAAAAAATTTCTCAAAGAGGAAATAAACAGCTACAGAAGGAATGACATGAAATAATGAATAATAAACTTGAAATTTTAGCTCCGGGTGCAAGTTTTATTGCGTTAAAAGCAGCCATAGACAGTGGAGCCGATGCAGTTTATTTTGGCGGTGCAAAATTTGGCGCAAGAGCCAACGCAATCAATCTTTCAAATGATGAAATTTCAGAAGCTGTTGTCTATGCTCATCTTAGGGGTGCAAAGCTCTATGTCACTGTTAACACGCTTATTGGTGATTCAGAACTTGAGGATGCTTTTGAATTTTTAAAATTTTGTTATGAAGCGGGAGTTGATGCTGTAATTGTTCAGGATCTTGGCATTGCACAAATTATAAAAAAGCATTTTCCCAAAATGAAGCTTCATGCCAGCACCCAGATGACAATTCACAGTCTCGAAGGTGTTCTTCAGGCAGAAAAACTCGGCTTTGACAGAGTGGTTTTGTCAAGGGAGTTGTCTTTTGAAGAAATCAAATATATTGCTCAAAGGTGCCACGCTGAGCTTGAGGTGTTTGTTCACGGAGCACTTTGCATGAGCTATTCGGGTCAGTGCCTGTTTTCGTCTTTCCTTGGCGGAAGAAGCGGAAACCGAGGTGCGTGCGCACAGCCATGCCGTCTTGCCTACACCTTGATGAATTCTCAAGGGGATACGGTTAGCGAAAAAGATAAATATCTTTTAAGTCTCAGGGATCTTTGCCTTGTTGATTATATAAAAGAGTTGCAATCAATAGGGGTTAAGTCTTTGAAAATAGAAGGCAGAATGAAGAGCGAAGCCTATGTAAGTGCTGTTTGCGGAATATACAATAAATATCGTGATGGCGGAAAAGTTGATAATGAAGACAGAGCTCTTCTTGAAAATATTTTTTCACGAAACGGATTTACAACGGGATATTATAACGCAAAATATGGCAGAGATATGCTGAGCTATATGTCCAACCATGATAATATTTATGAATCTGTCACTGATGATGTAATTGAAAAAGCGAAATCATATGCTTCAATTGATAAAAAAATTGCTGTTAATGCAAAATTTGTCATGAAAAAAGATGAAGCTCCTTTTTTCGAACTGTTTTACGGCGATAAAAGTTTCTCGGCATATGGTAGTGTATGTGCAAGTCCCGCCTCAAACATGCCGGCAACAAAGGAACGTATTTTTGAACAGCTTTCCAAGCTTGGCGGCACGGTTTTTGAATATGACAATCTTGCTATAACAATCGATGACGGACTATATATTCCGATAAAAGAAATAAACAATGTCCGCAGAGAGGCGTTTTCAAAGCTGGAAAGCTATATACTTGGTGAAAATAGAGTTTGTGAGAATGATTCTCTTATGATTATCAAACCGCAAAACAAAAAAATTACCGATCCAATGCTTACTGCTTCTGTCATTTCGGATTCTCAGGCTAAAAAAGCATATGAACTCGGGTTTGAGAGAATATATATACCGTATTCTGTATATTTGAAAGATAAAGACTTTTATGACGAAGAACCGGACATTTTTGCAATAAAAACACCTGTTATAAATCATGACAGCAGACATATTGATGTCGCAGGGGCTAAATGCAGCATGTTTTCCGTATCTAATCTTGCAGATATTTGTTATGTTAAAAATAAAAGTATTCATGCCGATTACAGAATGAACATTTTCAATTCCGCTTCTGTCAAAGCCTTGCTGTCAATGGGAGTAAAAAGCTTTACACTTTCTCCTGAACTGACTCTTTCACAAATGAAACAAATTGCAAAATCTCTTCCGGCAGAAGTTGTAATATACGGAAAAATTTCACTGATGACTGTGAGGAATTGTGTGATAAAATCGTCACTGGGAAAATGCGGATGTGTTGATGGTGAAATTTACTACCTGAAAGACCGCAAAAACATTTGTTTTCCGGTGATAGCTCAAAAAGATTCTTGTACAAATGTAATTTATAACAGTGCTCCCATAAAAATGTCCGATCGCATGCATGAGATTGAATCTATTGGTGCATCAATGTACAGATTCGATTTTACCGACGAAACACCTGATGAAATGGAGCTTGTTTTCAAGCAATATGAACGAAGGCAAAAGGCAGACGGATTTTTTACACGTGGTCATTTTTATAACGGTGTTATATAACTTTTTTGAAAGAAGGTTTAAATAAATGGAAAATGTTAAGATTAATATTAAGTTTTTAGATAATAATAAAGAAAGACAGGTTCCTTTCTATGCAACCGACGGTTCAGCAGGAATGGATCTTAAGGCTTGTCTTGAAGAAAGTATTACCCTTAAACCACTCGAGAGAGCACTTATTCCGACAGGAATTGCAATTTCTCTTCCTTCACCAAAATACGGTGCATTCATTTTTGCCCGTTCCGGTCTTGCTTCAAAAAAAGGCATAACGCTTGCCAACTGTGTTGGTGTTGTGGACAGCGATTATACCGGCGAAATTAAAGTTGCCCTTGTTAATCTCAGCAACGAAGAATACACCGTTACCGACGGTGAGCGTATTGCACAGCTTGTTATTATGGAAGTTTGCAAGGCTGATTTTTCGGTGACCGAAGAACTCGAAAAAACCCAAAGGGGAAGCGGTGGCTTTGGCTCAACCGGTTCTTTCTAAAAGGAGTATATTAATGAATTTTATTCTTGCTTCAAAATCACCTCGCAGACGCGAAATTCTTTCTAATGTAGGGTTGCTGTTTGAAATTGTTGAAAGTGATGTAGATGAATCAACCATTTCGAAAGAACTACCTGCCCATATATATGTTCAGGAGCTTGCCATGCTCAAATCATCTGATGTTGCTTCAAAATACGGCAAAGGGAATCTTGTAATAGGAGCGGACACCGTTGTTGTTTCCGATGATGAAATCATAGGTAAACCCAAAGATCGTGATGATGCAATTTCCATGCTCAAAAAGTTTTCGGGAAAAGTTCACAAGGTTGTATCCGGAATTTCCGTCACAAATACCGATGATTTAACAACCGTTACCGATTATTGCAGCACTGATGTATATTTTTCCGAAATTTCAGACGAAGAAATCCTAAATTATGTGGATACATACAAACCCTTTGATAAAGCAGGTGCATATGGTATTCAGGAATATGCAGGAGTTTTTGTCGAAAAAATTGACGGGGATTTTTATAATGTTGTTGGATTGCCGTTAAGCAAGCTATACCGTCTTTTGAAAAAGGAGTTTGATGTAATAATTTGAGAGGGGAATAGCCTGTGTCTAAAAGGGATATAGGAATAGACCTTGGAACCGCAAATACTTTGATATACATCAAAACAAAAGGTATAATTCTAAACGAACCGAGTGTAATTGCAGTTGCATCAGATGCTGATAATATACTTGCAGTGGGTAAAGCTGCTAAGGTAATGCTGGAACGTACGCCTCTTGGCGTACGTGCTGTAAGACCTGTAATGCGCGGGTCTGTATCCGATTATAAATCAGCTTCCGCCATGCTGTCTCGTTTTATAAAGAAAATTATTAAACATGGTTTTTCATCTAAACCGCGCGCTTTGGTTTGTGTTCCTGCAGGAATAACTGACGTTGAAAAAAGAGCTGTAAGTGAGGTTGTTTCTTCAAGTGGAATACGTAAGCATTTTCTTATCGAAGAACCCATGGCGGCTGCAATTGGAGCAGGGCTTGATGTAAATGCCGCTTCAGGTTGTATGGTTGTAGACATTGGCGGCGGTACAACAGAGGTTGCTGTTATTTCTCTTGGCGGAATTGTGACACACAAATCCGTTAGATGTGGCGGCGACAGCTTTAATGTTGCAATTAATAATTATATTAGAAAAAAATATAACGTATTGGCAGGAACTCACAGTATTGAAAACATAAAGATAGAAATCGCAACCGTAATGGATGGAGATGCTTCTCACCGTTGTCAGATAAGCGGCAGAAGTTCGGTAAGCGGCATGCCTTGTAGCTGTTTTGTTACAGGAGAAGATGTGAAAAATGCCATTATGCCTGAGGTGCATATTATTTTGGAGGCTGTGAAATCAGTTATTGAAGAGACTCCGCCCGAATTGTGTGCGGATATTCTCAAGTCGTCCGTGGTACTCACCGGTGGCGGAGCCTTGATTAACGGTATGGACAGATTAATTTGCGATTGCACGGGAATGCCTGTTGTAATTGCTGATTCCCCGCTTGAGTGTGTTGCACTCGGACTTGGTAAAATAATAGATAATAAAACATTAAATAAAAAGTTTTTTTCATAAAAGCATAATAAAGCAGGTGTATACAAATGAATTTTTTCAGAGATAATAAAAACTCCATTTTATTGGTGACTGCATCGGTATTATTTATTGTTGTAATGATAATATCGTCTGCAGGCAAACCCAGTGCCGGTATAGTTTCAGATGCTTTCGGCGTATTATTGAAGCCGTTTCAGTCAGTAGGCAGTTTTATATCAAACTGCTTCGAATATGCTGATAATGCAGACAAATATAAAAACGAAAATATCCTTCTCAAGGAGCAACTTATTATCGCCAATGAAAAGGCTAAGAATTATGATGAACTTGCAGATGAAAATCTTCGTTTGAGGTCTATGCTTGAACTTCAGATCAACTCAAAGGAATTTAATCTGAAAGCGGCGACTGTAACAGCTTCAGATACAGAAAGCTGGACAAGTGTTATAAAGCTTGATAAAGGTCTTAGTGACGGCATAAAAAAGAATGATGCTGTAATCACTGAGATTGGTCTTGTAGGTTATGTGTGTGAGGTAGGAAGAAACTGGTCAAAGGTTGTTACCATTATTGATACTTCAGTTTCTGTCAGTGCAAAATTAGAAAAGAACAATGAATACTGCATAGTTGAGGGAAGTGCATCTCTCATAGATGAAGGTTTTTGTTCAATGAAATATGTTACAACAGAAACTCCCATATCCACCGGTGATAAGCTTGTTACCACCGGCGAAGGCGGGATTTTCCCCGAGGGTATAGTGATTGGACGAGTAAATGATGTTAAAGTAAACACCAACGGCTTGTCTCAGGATGCTGTAGTTGAACCGGCTGTTAACATTTCGGATTTAAGCGAAGTTTTTGTTGTTATAAAATAATTGAAAATAGGTGATTGTATTGAAATCGATACTTTCAGTATTGACTTTTCTGGTGTTGCTGATAATTCAGACAACCTGGGATGGTGTTTTGTCTTTGTTCGGAATAATGCCGAATATACTTCTTGTGTATACATTGCTCATGTCTTTTAATTCTACACCCCTTAAAGCAGGGATTATCGGCGCTGTTTGCGGACTTGCTTTTGATGTGTCCGGATCTGGTGTTATTGGACTTAACGCAATTATTATTATGTATACAGCCGTTATCGCATCAATGAGCGCATCGAAATTTTATTGCGAGAACTGCTTGGTGAGCGGAGGAATGGTTTTTGTTCTTACTCTCGTATCTCAGCTGTTGAGGGTACTGTTTTCCTCATTGATATATTCCGGCTTTTCATTCTGGTTAATTGCAATACGTTATGTTGTGCCGGAGTGTTTTATGAATTTTGTGGTTGTATTAATTATGTTTTGGTGGGTTAAATGGCTTAATAACAGATATATAAGAGGTTTGTGATGATTAATAGGTTGAAAGATAAGTATTTTTTGTTGTCGGCAATTACAATAATAATGTTTGTGTTTATTTTCACTCAGTTAATTAAATTACAGATTGTAGATTCAAAAGAGTATCTTGCGAAATCTGAGTCATATTTGTCAACTGAAGAAATTATACAAGCTCCGCGTGGAAAGATTCTTGACAGATACGGCAGACCGATTGTTACCAACAGATTGGGATTTTCGGTTTCTTTTTGTGATACCTCAATGTCAGACGACAAGCTTAATGACCTTATTGTAAATACGGTAACCTTGTTTGAAAAGAACAATGATGAATACATAGACACATTTCCGATTGAATATATAAACGGTGAGTATGTTTTTTCATACGGAAATATGAGCGGAGACGAGCTTGAAACAAAAGTCAGAAACTCAAAGTTTGCGATTGGTATTTCAGACAACTATGATGCGGCTCAGTGCATTGACGCATTAAAGGAAAAATTTAATCTTGACAACCGCTATACTCCCGAGCAAATACGTGATATTATTGCAGTCAGATACGAAATGGTCACAAGAGACTTCAAACATAACGGTATTTTGAATTTTTCATCGGATGTATCAATTAATTCCGTGTCTGCAATTGAGGAAAATTCGGAAATGTTTCTGGGCCTCAGAGTTAACAGTGCACCCGTTCGTGAATATGTTCATGGTTCAATGGCAGCTCACATTCTTGGAAGAGTTGGAATTATATACCAGGAGGAATATGCGCTTTTGAAGGATTCCGGATACGGAATGAACGCAGTCATCGGTAAAGATGGACTGGAAAAAACTCTTGAGAAAGATATAAAAGGAACCGATGGCAAAAGAAGTGTTAGTCAGAGTGTCGGTGAAGAGCCAAAAATAGAAGAAACAGCAGCAATCAGCGGTAACAATGCTATGCTGACTATAGATATTGACCTTCAGAAAACCGCAGAAAAAGCACTTATGGAAACTATTGAGTCAATTAAAGCCAACAGTTGGTCTGTTGCAGATAATGCAGGAAGTGATGTCGGTGGCGGAGCAGTAGTTGTTATGGATGTGAAAACAGGGGAGATTCTTGCTATGGCAAGTTATCCTACGTTTGATCCGGCTTCATTTAATCGTGATTATGAGGCTTTAAGTTCAGACAATTCCAAACCTCTGTTTAACCGTGCTCTTAGCGGAACATATCCTCCGGGTTCTGTTTTTAAGGTTTTGACAACAATTGCGGCTCTTGAAGAAAACATCATTAATCCATACACGGTCATTGAAGATAAGGGTCAATACGAGTATTATGATCAGGTTTTTAACTGTTGGATATATAGTGAGACCGGAACCACTCATGGTCCTATGGATGCAGTAAATGCTCTGAAGAATTCATGTAACTATTTTTACTATGAAGTAGCAAAAAAGCTCGGTGCAGATAAAATTGTGGAATATGCTAACAAAATGAATCTCGGGAAGCCGACGGGTATTGAAATCGAGGGTGAAGTTGCAGGTGTTCTTGCAACAGCGGAATATAAAGAGACTAATTTTAACGAAGTATGGTATCCGGGTGATACTCTTCAAATGGCAATCGGTCAGTCATACAATCTTTTCACTCCTCTTCAGCTTGTTAACTATACATCTACAATAGCCAATAAAGGAACAATTTATCAGCCTTATCTTACCAAATGCATCAGAGATTCCGGTACCGGTGAAATCATCTCGCAGGCCGTTCCGATTATTAAAAATAATATGTTTATAAGCGATACAACATATGATGTGGTTACAAAAGGAATGCGTCTTGTCAGTTATGATGGAACAGCATCAAGTATTTTCGGAGATTTCCCGATTGAAACATGCAGTAAAACCGGTTCGTCTCAGGTTAATGGAGGAAGTGCAAACGGCGTGTTTGTGAGTTATGCTCCATATGTTAATCCGCAAATTGCAATTTCTATAGTTGTAGAAAATGCGGGTTCGGGAAGTGTTACTGCGCCCATTGCAAAAGCCATTTACAGCGAATATTTCAATTTGAATCCACATAATTCCGATGATTTGTGTATAACCGATAATTCGCTAATTTCATAAAAAATTTAACAATATTTGGTAAAAAAACATATAGACAAAATTAACATAATGTGATAAAATAATGAGGTAGCATAATTTATGAGTATAATTGCTGTTATTTCGGGTAAAGGCGGTGTAGGCAAGACAACTGTAGCAATTAATGTAGCCTGCGCTTTAAAAACACTTGGAAATAAAACTTTGTTGATTGATTGTGGCTTTGGAGTACGCAATGCAGATGTTGCATTGGGGCGTACTACCCAGAGTGTGTGTAATATCAGAGATTTAATTTTGGGTAATGCTTCTGTTGAAGAAACCATAATTGCCGGTGACGAGGAGTATATGCCTGATTTTATTGCAGCTTCAGCTAATGATATTCCAAATAATTTTGCAGTTGTATTCAAAAGTGTTATTTCAGAACTGTCATCAAAATATGACTATATAATCATTGATACTCCTGCATCTTCCGGGGTTGAATTTTCGATTGCTACATATGTCTCGGATACAGTATTGGCGATAACAACAGAGAATGTGTTTTCTGTATCTAATGTTTCTCTTTGTCTCAATCGGATTGATGAAACTAAAAATAAGTATATTGTATTGAATCGATGTAATTTTTCATCTGATCAGACATCAATATGCGCAGAGGATATTGCCGATGAAATCGGAGCTATGATTATTGGTCTTGTTCGTGATGATGAATATGTCGATAACAGCTTGATTAATGCAGATCCCATTGTTCGGTATGATACATATGCCGGTAGGGATTTGGAGAATATCAGCAGAAGGCTGGCAGGAATTCAACCATTGGTTGACAAGAAGAACAAATTATTTGAACGTAATAAACTTGTTTTAAAATCATCTTAGATTTAATATAATATCAAATCATGATATCTATTATACAAAACACTTTAGTTTATCATTTAAAATAATAGGGAGGGTTTTAATTTGAACATTGCATTAATTGCACACGACAAGAAAAAAGAACTTATGGTTCAGTTTTGTATTGCTTACAAGGGTATACTCGTTAAACACAATCTGATAGCCACAGGTACTACCGGTGGATTAATTATTGATGCAACAGGACTTAGTGTACACAAGTTCCTCTCCGGTCCACAGGGCGGAGATCAGCAGATTGGTGCCCGTATTGCCTATAATGAAATAGATTTGGTTTTGTTTTTTCGTGATCCTCTTACCAATCAAAGTCACGAGCCCGAAGTAGAGCCCTTACTTAAACTTTGTGATATTCACAATGTACCCATTGCAACAAATATGGCTACAGCTGAGGTACTTGTCAGAGGTCTTGACAGAGGCGATATGGATTGGAGAGATATTGTCAATCCCAAAAACAATAAAAATAATTAAATATCTGCCAATATAAATAATACCCCCATAAGTCGGAACAAATGTCTGACTTTTGGGGGTTGTTTTTTGGTGAATTATTGTGCTATAGTGATTTTAATGATTTATGGGCGTATAGTTTTCATCAATAGCGATAACACAATTGTATTTTTCATCTATTTTTTTCACTTGCTTACAAATTGTATTTATAAGTTCGTTTTTTTCGATATTAACATCGTAGGGAACAACACAATCAAAAATAAGATTGGTGTGAGAATTTCCCGGGACCATACGAAAATCATGAATTGACAAACGACAGTCAATTTCAGTAACGATTTTTTCTACTTTGTTTTTCATGGTATTAAGAAGAGGATTCTGCGTTGCTACAGGGTCATAATGTATTATGATGTTAAGTCCCTCATTTTTTAGAAAATCAGTTTCTATATTATCAATAATGTCATGATTTTCATAAACATCGTCTTCTCCCGCCATCTCTACATGTACGCTTGCAAATTTTCTGCATGGACCGTAATCGTGAATTATCAGATCGTGAATTCCCAAAACTTTAGGGTAGGAAAGAATCTTTTCTTTTATTTTCAAAATAAACTCAATATCGGGTACCGAGCCAAGAAGCGGATCAAGAGTATCTTTTATCAGACCAAATCCGCATAAAAGTATGAAAACTGAAACTCCAAGACCTATCCAGCCGTCAAGTTCTATATCTGTAAAATGAGAAACTACAGCTCCCGAGAGTACTGCGATTGTTGTAATACAATCATTACGGCAATCTGCAGCTGTTGCATGTAAGGTTTGTGAGTTGATTTTTTCAGCACATTTTTTGTTGAAAAACATCATCCATAGTTTTAAAAGGACAGAAAAAACGAGCGTTGCAACCAAAGGTATACCAAAGTTTACTTTTTCCGGTGTGATAATTTTATCGATACTTGTTTTAAACAATTCAACACCGATTAATATTACAATAATTGCTACACAAAGAGCTGATAAGTATTCATATCTTCCGTGACCGTACGGATGCTTTGCATCTGCAGGCTTTTCGGAAAGCTTAAAGCCGATTAAACTTATAATGCTTGAGGATGCGTCTGATAAATTATTAATTGCATCGGCTGTAATTGCCACCGATGATGTTATAATACTTATTGTCAGTTTAAGAGCAAAAAGAATAATATTGCATATTATTCCTGCGATTCCGGCAACTTTTCCATATGATGTTCTTACCGATGGGATTTCTGTATTTTTATAATCCTTCACAAAATGTTTAATAATAAATTCTGACATATATTTCTCCAAAATCAAATAATGATATTATTATATCATAATTATATTTTAATATCAATACGAAATAACCAATAATTATCAGGTGTAAACAAACAGAAATATGTAATAATAAAATTTACATTAAAGTTTTTTATCAGGAGGAATTATGAAAAGTAAGAAAAGAAAGAATAACTTAAACAAGAATATTGATAAGTTTGAACTGAAAAATGTTGGTTCTGCAAATGAATGCACAGGATTGATTACGGTTCCTGCAGAAGATGAAAATGAACTTGAGAATTATATGGATATATATGACTTTGGGCCTCCGATTGATTAAAATTCAGCACTCTTTCAAATTGTATATAAAAGTGGCTGTCTCAATAATAAACGAGACAGCCACATGTAAAACATCAGGTTAACTCAATCAAACCATAGTTCCCGTCTTTTCTCTTGTAAACAACTTCTTTGTCAAGGGTTTCTGCATTGTTGAAAATATAAAATTCATGTCCCAAAAGATTCATTTGGAGAATTGCTTCTTCTACACTCATGGGTTTTGCATCATATTTCTTTGTTTTTACAATTTTAAATTCTTTTTCTTCTTCAATATCAAAATACAAGTCATTTGGTTCGAAGGCTCCGGCTCTGAATTTCTTTTCGAGTCTGGTTTTTTGTTTTCTTATCTGTCTTTCAATTACATCAGCGACCCTGTCAATAGCCGCATACATATCTGCATCTCTGACTTCAGCTCTGAAAATCATACCTTCATGATAAACCGTAACTTCAATAATATGGTCATCCTTCTGGACGGAAAGCGTTACCTGTGCAGCAGTGTTTTCATTGAAAAACTTATCGAGCTTAGATAGTTTTCTTTCTGTATAAGAGCGCAATCCTTCTGTTACATCAATTTTTCTTCCTGTTGTTGTGATTTTCATAAAATCAGCTCCTTTTTTATATGCTTTATATAAATCCGCAAATGTCATCTTATGTTAAACATCAGAACTTTATGCGGTTATATATTAATTGATAATTCTGGTTAGATGTCTTGAAGCGTGACAACTTATATTTATTGCACAAGGCATTCCTGCAATGTGTGTGGGGGCAGTTTCAATATTTACAGAAATTGCCGTAGTTTTTCCGCCAAAGCCCTGTGGTCCTATACCTGTTTTATTTATCAGGGTTAAAAGCTCATCTTCAAGAGCTGCGTAAAATTCATTGGGATGTTTTGACGTTGCACTTCGTGCAAGTGCTTTTTTTGCAAGGCAGGCACAACTTTCAAAATCACCACCGATTCCGATTCCGACGACTATAGGGGGACAAGGATTGCTTCCTGCTTTATCAACAGTGTTAATAACAAATTCTTTTATGCCTTCAATTCCGGCTGATGGTGGAAACATTTTAATCGCACTCATATTTTCGCTCCCAAAGCCCTTGGGAATAATCGTAATCGATACTTTATCACCTTTTGAAATGGTGTAGTGTATGATGGCGGGGGTGTTATCATTGGTGTTTTTTCGGAATAAAGGATCTTCTACAATAGATTTTCTTAAAAATCCTTCATCATAACCTTGACGAACCCCTTCATTAATTGCATCAGTTATTGTTTCGCCTTCAATATAAACTTCGTTACCTATGTCGACAAAGAATACTGCCATTCCTGTATCCTGACAAATAGCAACTTGTTTTTTTTCTGCTATTTTATAATTATCTTCTATTTTATTTAGAATTTCTCTGCCAATGGGTGAAGTTTCATTTTTAAAACCAATATTTAAAGCGGTTTTCATATCTTGCGGCAAATTACAGTTGGCTTCTATGCACATATTTTTTACTGTTTGTGTAATTATATCCGAATGAATAATTTTCATTTTGTATACCTCATATAAATGTTTTGTTTGTTCCTAATAATATTATAGCATAAAGTAACAAAAAATGCAATAGTTTTTTTGGGAAAATCTAAAATAATACACAAAAAGGTTGCCTGAAATATACAGACAACCAATTTATCTTTTATCTTTGAAAAAGCTTTTTATAAGTCCTTTGCATTCGTCTTCGCAAAATCCGAAATAGACTTCGTTATGCCATGGCATGTGATCCTCAATATTTATAACCGAACCAAGGGCACCGGTTTTGGGTTCTTCGCATCCAACGTATATTCGTTTGATTTTTGCCAGACCTATGGCTGTGGCGCACATAGGACAGGGTTCTACAGTGACATAAAGTTCACAATCGTCAAGATATTTGGAATTAAGTATTCTGCATGCATCCGATATAGCATTTATTTCGGCATGGAGCAGGGGATTCTTTTTTTCTTCACACATATTGTGCGAACGGGAAATAATTTCTCCGTTTTTTACGATCACCGCTCCTATGGGTATTTCGTTTTTTGATAAAGCTGAACCGGCCTCACGAAGAGCTTCTTTCATATAATTCATTATTCTTCTCTCTTTTCTTTTGACGAAAATTCTGACAGCTTTTGTATTGCAGAAAAAATATTTTTTTTAACGTCCGGTATTTCATTTGAAATGCTGTGTATAAGTTGTTTGATTCTTTCTCTGTCGGTGTTACCGTCAGCCGGACAATTTTTTTGACATATCGGAAGATTTAAACGCCTTGCACAAGAGTATATTTCATGTTCAGGAGTCGCAACAAGAGGTCTGATAATTGTTATTCCGACATCATCATATGTGGTTTTAGGTTCGAAACATTCTATTTTTGCATTGCGAAGAAGATTGAGCATGAGAGTTTCGTTTGCATCGTCTCTGTTATGTCCGAGAGCAATCTTGTTATATCCGTATCGTTTTGCTGTATCACACAGCGCGGCTCTTCTCATTCTTGAGCAAAGAGAACAAGGATTCTTTACTGTGTCAACATCAAATACAACATGCTTTATAAATGTATTTTCACATACGAAAGGTATTGAATAATTTTTGCATATATTTTCAATTACGGAACAGTTGTTATCTTCAAATCCTATATCAATATATATTACACCAATTTCAAAATGTATAGGTGAAAACTTTTGATATCTGTACATAGCCTCAAGCAATACCATACTGTCTTTTCCGCCGGACACAGCTATTGCGATTGTGTCATCAGTTTTTATCATATCATATTTATTTATGGTTTTTCGCAGCAGGCTGAGTATTCTTTTCATTTTGGGATTACTCTCCATAATTCTATGTAGTAAAAATAAAAAACGCACACTTCAGTGTGCGTTTCTAACAAGCGGAAGACGAGATTCGAACTCGCGACGTTCACCTTGGCAAGGTGACGCTCTACCACTGAGCCACTCCCGCAAATTTTAAGTACGTTATAAAGTATATCAGCAAAAATCACTTTTGTCAAGCGTTTTTGAAAATTTGTATAAAATAATCAGTATTGGGAATTTTATTCAAAAAGCTTTGTTACATTTTTTGGTGATTGTTTTAATTTTTTTTCTTGATTTTTTCCGGGCTTTGTGCTAAAATATTATGCGGTAAATACACACATATGCTGATGAAATCGGAATTGCAATAAAAATCCGACATAGTTTTTGTTGCCCCGGCTTCAGTTGACGTATATGGCGGGTAAAAAAATTTGGAGGTGAATTAATATGTCAGTTATTTCAATGAAACAGCTTTTAGAAGCAGGTGTTCACTTTGGACATCAGACCAGAAGATGGAACCCCAAAATGGCGGAATACATCTACACAGAAAGAAATGGAATCTATATCATCAATCTTCAGAAAACAGTGAAGAAGATTGTTGAAGCTTATGATTTCATCAAAGAAGTTGCAGAATCCGGTCAGGAAATCCTCTTTGTAGGAACCAAGAAACAGGCACAGGATTCCATTAAAGAAGAAGCAGAAAGAGTTGGAATGTATTTTGTAAATGCAAGATGGCTCGGCGGTATGCTTACAAACTTTAAAACAATTCAGAAAAGAATTGCCAGACTCAACCAGCTCAAAAAGATGGAAGAAGACGGCACATATGATCTTCTTCCCAAAAAAGAAGTTGTAAAACTCAAACTCGAATGTGAAAAACTTGAAAAATACCTTGGCGGTATAAAAGACATGAAAAAGCTTCCCGGAGCTATGTTTGTTGTAGACCCGAGAAAAGAAAAGATTGCAGTTGCAGAAGCTAAGAAGCTCGGTATTCCTGTTGTTGCTATTGTTGATACAAACTGTGATCCCGATGATGTTGATTATGTAATTCCCGGTAATGATGATGCTATCAGAGCAGTAAAACTTATTGCTTCCACAATGGCTAATGCTATTATCGAAGGAAGACAGGGTGAAGATGCTGTTGAAGCTGTTGAGGCAGAAGTTGCTGAAGAAGCTCAGACAGAAGAATAATCATAATAAAATTTTTTCGGGAGGTAAATGTTAATGTTTACAGCTAAAGATGTAAAAGAACTCAGAGAAAGAACCGGCTGTGGAATGATGGATTGCAAAAAAGCACTCACAGAATCAGACGGCGATATGGAAAAAGCTATAGAATTTTTAAGAGAAAAAGGTCTCGCTGCCGCTACAAAGAAGGCAGGCAGAATTGCTGCAGAAGGTATTGTTTTAACATATGTTAATGATGATGCAACCGTAGGTTCAATCATTGAAGTTAATTCCGAAACAGACTTTGTTGCTAAAAATGCTGATTTCCAGGCATTTGTTACTCAGCTTGCTAAAATCGTTGCAGAATCAAATCCTGCTGATGTTGAAAACTTCATGACAATGAAGTATGACGATGCTATGACTGTTGAAGCTGCTCTTCAGGACAAAATCCTTACAATCGGTGAAAACATGAAAATCAGAAGATTTGCAAGATATGAAGGCAAGGTTGCTTCTTATGTACATGGCGGCGGTAAAATCGGCGTTCTTACGCTTATCGAAGGTGAAGATACAAATGCTGCTAAGGAAGTTGCTATGCACATCGCTGCTATCAACCCTCTCTATGTTTCAAAAGATTGCGTTCCTGAAGCAGACGTTGAAAAAGAAAAAGCAATCATCATTGCACAAATCAAAGAAGATCCCAAGAATGCTTCAAAACCCGATGCTATTATTGAAAAGATGGTTGGCGGTAAAATCGGTAAGTTCTTTGAACAGAACTGCTTACTCCAGCAGGAATTCTGCGTAAACCCCGACTTCAAAGTAGAAAAATATCTTGAATCAAAGGGTGTTAAACTCGTAGATTATGTAAGATTTGAAAAAGGCGAAGGTCTTGAAAAGAAAGAAGACAACTTTGCAGATGAAGTTGCAAGCATGATCAAATAATTAAACCAAAATAAAATTCGTATTAAACCAAACCATAAAAATACCGGAAATCATTTGATTTCCGGTATTTTGTTTACTTGATAACACAAAAACCAATTATGCTTCCGAACCGCTTGCCGTATCGTTTGTCAAAGGTTGTTCGGGAGTATCTGTTTCTGCTTTCGAATCGGAATCCTCCTGATTTGACGTTGGCTCTGTTGGGGTGTCGTCAGAAGGTTCATGTGTGTTGTCAGAATTATCCCCGGTGTTTGTTGTTTCATCGATTGGCTCATCAATATCATCAGAATTATTATCTTCATTAATAATATTGTTGTTTTGATCCGGTTCATCGGTGATATCTGATTTGTCATTGGAGTTGTCTATATCCAAAGTATCGGTACCGCTGTTTTCGGAATTGACACTGTCTTTTTCCGGACTGTTTGAAGCTACATAAATGACAATTCCTAAAAGGACAACTATTATTGTTATTATAATTGTAAATATTATTATAAATTTTGTGTTGGAAGCTTCATTGTCGTCGAATACACCAATATCTTTTGTGTTTTCGGAATTCTTTCCGCCTCGGGCGGCTGTTCGTATTGCATTAAGCGGAAGAGTGTCATTTTTCCAATTGTTATCTTTTCTTTTTTTTGAAGCCATATTACTCAATCCTTTTTATATTAATATTTTTTACTCATAAGCGAAAGCTCGGTTTCTTTTATTGATTCAAGCGCCTCTGATGAACGGTTATATACAACATAAAAATAAATTGCATCAATAATTGCGAGCTGTACAATTCGTGAGTTGAGAGCCAAAATGTTATATTCTGTTTCGTCAGCCGAAGTTGATAAAACAATATCACTGCATCTTAATATTGGTGATTTACCGTGATTGGTAATAGTAATGGTCACTGCTCCGTGTTCTTTGGCAATTTTTAACGCATCGACGATATCTTTGGAGGACCCCGAATGAGAAATCGCAATAGCAACATCGTTTTTGTCAAGATGTGAAGCTGCAATAACCTGCATGTGATTATCTGAGTATGCTGTTGCGTTAAGTCCGGCACGGATTAGCTTGTGAGCAGCATCAAGAGCTATGGAGGCTGAGTTCCCCAAGCCAAAAATAACAATTTTGTTTGCATTGCAAATTTTATCTGCTGCAGTGGTTAGTTCACTGCTCTTGAGTGATTTTTTTGTTTTTTCAAGTGAACAATATATATCATTGCACACCTTTTCGTACATTTCATATGCACTGTCGTTTTGATTGATGCTTGTATTAACTGTATTATTTCCGCTTTCAGAAGCCAATGAAATCTTAAGTTCCTGATATCCGCTCAGACCAAGCCTTTTGGAAAAACGAACAATGGTTGCTTCACTGCATTTGCAAAGCTCTGCCAGCTCAACAATAGAAAGTGAAATTATTTTTCCCGGGTTTTGTTCTATCCAATCTGCTATTTGTTTTTCTGCCTTTCCCATTTCGTTATATAATATTTTAATGTTTAACGAAGTTTTATTCATCCTTTTAACCTCTGCACTTTATTTTCTTATATAATTATATAGCATTCCGGTGCATTTGTCAAATTTCAATTTAAAAACGAAGTTTGATTTAAAACTAATCATTGATTAATTTTTTATTAATATTTAATTTGCTATTGAAAAAATTTTCATTTTATGATATAATTTCCGAAAGAAAAAAACTGAATATGCGAAAATAATTTTAGAGGTGATTACATGCTTGATTTTAAATTAAAAATAGGTCTTGTACCAGATGTACGTGATCTTGGTGATTTTGATACAAGAAAAGGGATTTTTGACCCCAGAATTGCAAGTAAAATCAAAGACGGTATAATTAAATATATCAAAGATAATTTCACAGACGATCAGACAAGCTTTTGTGACATGGAGTGGCTCAATCCCCTTGGTGTATACTATAAGAATTCTGATTGCCCAAAGGTTTGTGAATATCTCAAATCAGAAAAGGTTGACGCAATTTTCATCATCAACTGCAATTTCGGTAATGAAGAGGCATGCGGCAGACTTGCCAAAAACATGGGTGTTCCCGTACTTTTGTGGGGACCTCAGGATATGATTTTTGATGAAGACGGTATGCGTTATACCGACGGTCAGTGCGGTCTTTTTGCAATAAGCAAACAGCTTCGTCGCTATAAGGTGCCATTTTCATACATAGAAAACTGCCCGGTTGAAAGTCCTGTTTTTGCTGACGGCTTCAAAAAATTCCTTTCTGTTGCAACAATGGTTAAAAATTTTAAAAAGCTTGCAATAACTCAGGTGGGAACCCGTCTCACACCATTTAAAAGTGTAATGTACAATGAGCTTGAAATGACAGAAAAATTCGGGTTTAATTTAAATAATGTTAATTTGCTGAGTTTTGAAAGAAAATTTGATGCTGCTATGGAAGCTCATAAGGCTGATCTTGAAAAAGACCTTGCCGAACTCAAAGAGAAATATAATGTGGGAACGTTTGATGACGAATCGCTCACAAAGCTCCTTTGCTTCGTATATGTATATAAAGAAATCTTTGAAGAAACAGGTGCAGACATTCTTTCAACAGAATGCTGGTCGGCTCTTCCTGCAACCTTTGGTGTTAATCCTTGTCTTGCAATGAGTATTCTTGCCGATCAGGGCTACCCCGTTGTATGTGAAAGCGACGTTCACGGTGCAGTTACAAATGCACTTCTTCTTTCAGCCGCACGAGGAAAGAGGGTTCCTCTTTTCGGTGAGTTCACGGTAAGACATCCCGAAAACAAAAATGCCGAACTCCTTTGGCACTGCGGACCCTTTGCACTTTCATGCAAGGCTTGTGACAGTGAAGCTAAAATTTTCAACGGAAAACCTTCCTTCAAAGCCAAAGACGGAACATACACAATTTCAAGATTTCAGGGGGATGAGGGTAAATACACTCTCCTTGGCGGTAAGTTTAAAACCACCGACGGACCCTATACCTTCGGTACATATATGTGGGCAGAATTCAATGATCTTTCAAAGGTAGAGAAAAAACTTATCAACGGACCCTACATTCACCATATGTCCGAAATTATCGATGACTATACATGGGAGCTTGAAGAGTTCTGTAAATATATTCCGGAACTTGAATATGACCCCATCGAAGAATAATTATACAACGTGATAAAGAAGGTGATTTACAATGATTATAAAAGGCGGTACAGTAATAACCCCCTTTGAAAAAAAGCGTGACACAAATGTTATATGCGACGGCGATCGTATAACATCTGTCGGAGGCAACTCATCTGATAAAGATGTGTTTGATGCAACCGGGCTTTATGTTCTGCCCGGTCTTGTGGATATTCATACCCACGGCGGATTTGGCGGTGACTATATGGATGCAACCGAAGAATCCTTCGATAAGGCTCTCAGCTTCCAGTCGCAGAACGGAATAACATCCGTTCTTGCAACGTCAATGACGGCTCCCGTTGAAGAAATTGAGCTTATGCTTGAAATGACACGCAAATACATGAAAAGGACCGACACACCCACAAGAGTTGTCGGAGCACATCTTGAGGGTCCTTACATCTCCTACAAGAAAAAAGGTGCTCAGCCCGAAGCATTTTTGCTTGTTCCCGAAAGAGACGGTTACGATTTTATACTTAAAAACAAAGACATTATAAAAGATGTTACAATAGCAACGGAGCTTGACGGTGCAATTGACATGGTTAAAGAACTTACCGATTGCGGCATAATGGTTTCCTGCGGTCACGATGACGGCAGAGAAGATACCATCAAGCCTGCTATTGATGCGGGTCTCAGACACTGTACCCACTGGTACTGCGCAATGTCCACAGCAAACATTGCAGACGGTGTCAGAAGTGTTGGTATGATGGAGACCGCTCTCATTGACCCAAGGGTTACAATTGAGCTAATTGCCGATAATCATCACATTATTCCCGCACTGCAAAGACTTGCATATCAAAGCAAGGGACCGCTCGGAATGTGCGTAGTTTCCGATTGCCTCAGAGCGGCAGGACTGGAAGCAGGCGATAATATATACACTCTCGGAAGCGATGATGGTGTACCTCATTATTTCAAAATAACAAATGGTCTTGCAAGACTTTTGGACGGTACGTTTGCCGGTAGTGTACAACCTGTCAGTCAAATGATTAAAAATCTTGTTAATGACGGTCGTATTCCTCTTGAAGACGCTGTTTGCGCTGCTTCATACAGTCCTGCAAAGATTATTGGAATGGATAATGAAATTGGTTCCATAAGACAGGGCAACAAGGCAGATTTTTGCATAATGGACAAAGAACTTAATGTTGTTGCAACAATTAAAGATGGTAAAGTGGTTTATAAAAAATAATTTTTATATAAAGGAGAATGAAAATGAACAAAACATACACATGTTCACCCGAAGAATTTAAAAACAATTGTAAGATACCTCTTCGTGTTATGGAATTTGAAGATGATATGTACGAAGAAATAGCTCAGATTATGGTAGATACCATCAAGGCAAAAAATGGTGAGAAAACTCTCATAATCTGTCCCGTTGGACCCATTAAGCAGTATCCCATATTCGCTAAAAAGGTTAATGAGGAGAGAATCAGCCTCAAAAATGTATGGTTCATCAACATGGATGAATATCTTGACGAAAATGATCAGCTCATCAGCAAAGAATCAATTCTCAGCTTCCGCACAACAATGGATAATCTATGCTATTCTCAGATTGACCCCGAGCTTGTTATGCCCGAAAGCCAGAGACTTTTCCCGATTCCCGGGAAAGAATCGGAAGCAGACAAGCTTATTGAAGAGATGGGTGCAGACCTTTGTCTTACAGGTGTTGGTATAAACGGTCACATCGCTTTCAACGAACCCCCCGAAGCCGATGACCCTATTTCCGACTCGGATTTTGAAAATATTTCAACACGTTGCATGAACATTGCCCGTGAAACAATCACCAACAACGGTGCAAACAAAATATGCGGTGCGCTTGATGTATTCCCCAAAAGATGCATTACACTCGGCATGAAACAGCTTCTTTCCGCAAAGAAATTCAAAGTATATCTCTATTGCAACTGGCAGTGGGGCATAATGAGAAAAATTGGTCTTGAAGATGCTAATAAAACCGCTCCGGCATCCTTCCTCCAGCATCATCCCGATGCTGAAATGGTTGTAACAAAAGACCTTTATGAAAAGATGGTTTTTTAATACTTTAAACAAATAACGGACTTTTACAGTCCGTTATTTCAGCGTGTCGATAAAGTCGACACGCTGATAAGACGAACGAAAATGGACGCAGGCGAGGAAGCGCGAAGCAGGCAGTACAAAGGTACGGCAATGAGCGATGACGAAGCAAGCAAAGTGTGTAAAATAGCAGCTTTTGGCATTTATGACAAAAGCTACAGAAATGAAAAAAGCTCATTAGTAATGATGTAATATTTCTTACTAATGAGCATTGTTTTTTATATTCACTTTGCGGTGCGTTCTTTTTCGACAGTCTGAAATAACGGACTTTTACAGTCCGTTATTTGTTTTTTCGTTTTAGCGTGTGACCGGTAGTGCTTTTGTATATGCGACACAAATGGGCTCCATCATAAAAACCCAGCAGTTCTGCAATTTCATCTATGGTTTTTGTTGTATATATCAAATCTTCCGCACGCATAAGCCTAATGTTGTTGCGATATTGAAGTGGTGTTATTCCGTCGGAATACTGTTTGAATTTTCTGAGAAATGACGACTCGCTCATGAAACATGCTTCTGCAAGTTGTTTGTTTGTGTAACTTTTTTGCGGGTAGTTTTCTATAATGCTTATGGCATTTGAAATGTCATCTCTGATTTTTTTGTTGTTATCTTTTTTGCCTTTGTCAGAAAACAAATCGTCCAAAAGGGTATATAACTGTCCCTTTAGTTTGAGGGCGTTTGTTGAGGGATGAAGAACAGAATATAGTATTTTTTTGAATTTTTGATATAACTGACCGTCTTTATCTTTTGTAATAATACTAATAGAATCAAAAAAGTCAATTCGTTCTCTGTTTATTGTTTCCAGGTTAAAAGTTATACCTATTCCGGAAGCCGGATTATCCTCTTTTGCTGAAACAAATGAAGAATACTTGAATCCGTGTGGGATAAAAATTATATCATGTTTATTTAACTGATAGCGGATTTTCCCTTTTACATAATAGGTTATTTCATTGTCAAGCTGATAGTACAAAAGATTATTCACTCTTCCGTTTGTTTCGTAGTTATATTCTGTTGGACCGTCCCACATATGATGATATGAAGAGATGTCGTACAATAAACAATCTGTGGAGCATAAATCATTGTATGAAATATTCAAACAAATCACCTCTGAATGTTTTTTACAATAAAACCTGACTATTGTTTTGAGTATAACATACATATTTAAAATATACAATACAAAAATTATTTTTTTTTAGGTCAAAAGAACCATTTATTATATTTAATTGCTGGATTTTTTATAAAAAAAGAGGAATTAATATAAATGATTGTTTTATACAATAAAATACTGTTTTGTCAATTGTATAAAAAATGATTATAGTATAAAATTGAATCATAATATTACGATTGGATGGATACATATATGAAAACACATAACATTGGTATTATTGGCTACGGCGGTATGGGATCATATCATCATACACGAATAGAAAAACCATGCGGAATTAATTTTTTGTCTGCATATGACATCTCCGCTGCTCGTCTTGAAAAAGCAAAGAACAATGGTCTTGAAACTTTTGACAATCTTGATGATTTTTTGGCGGATTCTCGCATTGATGCGGTGCTTGTTGCAGTCCCCAATGACAAACATCTCGAGCTTTGCTGTGCTGCAATGAATGCAGGAAAGTCAGTTATATGCGAAAAACCTGTTGCCATAAACAGCGAAGAACTTGACGAGATGATTGAATGCTCCAAGAAAAACAATGTCATTTTTACGGTTCATCAAAACAGACGAATGGACGAAGATTATCGCATCATGAAAAAAATCTTTGACGAAAAGATGATAGGCGATGTTTTCAGAATCGAATCAAGAGTTCAGGGATCAAGAGGAATTGCCGACACATGGAGAAGACGCAAAGTCCACGGTGGCGGAATGCTCTATGATTGGGGTGTTCATCTGATTGATCAGATGCTTTGCATGGTCCCCGGAAAAGTTACTTCAATCTTTGCAGAATTTCAGTACATAAGCACAAACGAAGTAGATGATAACATTCGTCTTACCATGTGGTTTGATTCCGGTGTTTCTGCTCTTGTTGAAATCGGTACATGTAACTTCATAATGCTTCCCATTTGGTATATGTGCGGCAGAGAGGGCAGTGCTCAGATTGATTATTGGAATTTAGAGGGCAGAATCAATCATCTGATTGACAACGACATCAAGTTTGAAGATGAAATCCCCTCAACACTTGTCGGTCCGTCGATTACTCTTGCTCCAAGAGCTGAAGACACCATGGAAGAACTTCCTTTGCCTAAGGCAGAAGTGGATAAAGGATTTTTCTACAAAAACTTTTACGATGTTCTCGAAGGCAGAGCTGAGCCCACGGTATCCATTCCTCAAATTAAAAGATCTATGAAAGTTATTGACACAGCTTTTGAATCGGGCAGAATACATAAAATTATAGAATGTGATATATAAAGGAGAGTAAAAATGAAACTTGGTACACTTCTCAGAATAACAGATATAACCTTGGCAAACGAAAAGTTTGCGGAATTAAAAAAATATGGTTTTGACTCTTGTCAGCTTGTTTTTAAACCTGAAGTTTATAAGGATGAGGAAGCTGAAATAATAAAAAAAGCAGCATGTGATAACGGCATTGATATTTCAGCACAATTCTGTGGCTTTTATGACAATCACACTGTCTGGGATAATTATTATGGATTTACAACATCCGGCTTAAACATTGAGGCTTTTCGTTTTCAAAGGATAGAATATGTTAAAAATGCGGCTACCTTTGCTGCTAAAGCAGGAATAACCGATATTGTTATTCATGCAGGTTTTGTTCCGAACAATCCATTTGCACCTGAATATGCTTCATTGGTTTCTGCAATTCATCACATTTGCTCTCATTGTGAAAAAATTGGCGTTAATGTTCTCCTTGAAACCGGAGGAGAAGCTGCGGTAGCACTGCTTCGACTTATAACCGATGTTGCCAAGGACAACCTTTATATCAACCTTGATCCGGCAAATATGCTTATGTATGGTTACGCCAATCCCGTGGATGCTCTATTTACTGTCGGAAAATATGTTCGTAATGTTCACGGGAAAGACGGATGCCCTCCAACCAATCCAAGAGTTTTGGGCGAAGAGAAAGCTGTTGGTGAAGGCATGGTTGATTTTTATGCCGTGTTTAAAAAGCTCAAAGAGCTTGGATATGACCGCTATATAACAATAGAACGTGAAATTACCGGAGAAAAGCAAGCGGAGGATATCCTGAAAGCAAAAGATTATTTTGAAACAATGCTTAAAGAGATATATTGAAAATAACAGAAAATGTTACATAATATGACATAAATTGTTATGGACGGCACTGAATCTATTTTGTATAATTTAATTATATCGGATAGGGGGTTGATTTCATGGATAATAGGAAGAATAATAAAAACTTTGAATTCATGAAATATTTCTTTAATCAACCGTTTAAAATCGGTGGGTATGTTGTTTATCAGGTTGGTGAAACAAAGCTTGAAAAACAAGGCGTAATCCACAGTCATGTTCAGATTTGTAATGAAATAACATGTGTTTTGTCGGGCAGAGGAACATTTTCTGTAAATGGTAATAAACATAAAATCAGCCAGGGAGACATTCATCTTGTTTCAAAAGGGGATATTCACGAAATTAAAACCGACTCTTCCGACGGCATTCGTTTTGCCTATCTCGGTTTCGATTTTGAAGACTCTGATGATGTAATACAAAATCTCAAAAGTTTTTATGACAGATGCCCCAAAAATGTCGTTGCTGATAAAGGAGAGATTTCAACCTTTTTCCGCATGTTAATCAAAGAGTGGTATGAAGAACCTGAAAATCATTTGATGGTTATTTCATCAATCTTAAATTGTTTGCTGACATATGTTAAACGTTTGTTTGAAGACGGTAATGAATATGTTTTTTTATCAAAAAAAGCTGATCCTGTTGTTGGCGGTAATGCATATACTATTTTGCATTATATTGATACTAATGTTATTAATATCTCAAATATAAAAACAATTGCAGAAAAATTCGGTTATACCGAAAATTATGTTTCTCATTTGTTTAAATCTAAAACAGGAATGAGCATAAAAAAATATATTATGTCAGAAAAAATGAAGCTTGCGGCAGATATTCTGGTTAATACCGGTTGCACAATAACCGAAGTTGCTGAAAGGCTGGGCTACTCATCGTCACAGTCTTTTTCGCGTATGTTTCGTTCTAACATGGGTTGTTCTCCGTCAGAGTTCAGACAAAAAGCTTTAAAATCAACCGCACTACAGTATAATTAATACGAAAGGATAAATAATTATGAAAATAGGTTTTATAGATAAATATCTTGATGAATGGCATGCAAATAATCTTCCCACATGGCTCAGGGAAGAGACAGACGAAATTGAAGCGATTTATTGCTGGGAATCAATGCCTTCTCCAAATGAAGGCGGTATTGACGGCAGGAAATGGGCTGAAAATCAGAATGCGATCTACTGCGAAACCGAAGAAGAGGTTATCGAAAAGAGCGATGTTCTTATTGTTCTTGCTCCCAACTATCCCGAAGAACACGAGGTTCTTTGCGACAAGGCACTCAGAAGCGGTAAGTTTACATATGTTGACAAGACCTTTGCTCCGACTGTTGAAGCTGCAAAGCGAATGATTGAAAAAGCTAAAATCCATAATACTCCAATGTTTACAACAAGCGCACTTCGTTATGCAAAGGAACACGAAGGTGTGAATAGTGAAAACATTGCTACGTATTCTTCAAGAGGTCCCGGTCCCCTCGAAATGTATTCAATACATCAGATTGAACCCATGGTCAAATACATGGGAACCAATCCCGAAGCAGTTATGTTTATCGGTACCGAAGACAGTCCCGCATATGTCGTTAAGTTTGCAGACGGCAGATTTGCAACAGCGGCTCATTTTGACTGGAGTTGTCCTTTTAATATTTCAATCAAATATTCTGACGACAAACCTGCCTCCTATATTACCGATTGCACCGACTTTTTCCCTATGTTTGTAAAAGATCTTGTCAGATTTTTTAAAACAGGCGAATCAAAAGTAAGCTTTGACGATACCCTCGCAGTTATTGCAATTCGTGAAGCGATTCTGAAGGCAAAAGATGTTCCGGGAGAATGGTTAAAGACCAATTTATAAAATGATTTTTATAAAATTTTGTGGAATAGTACAAAAACCAAACGGAATAATACAAGACAAATAAGCATTATAGTTGTATAATTATTTACAATGAAATAATTGAAGGAGTGGTAAAATGAAAAAGTTAATTTCAGTCTTATGCGCTGTTGCAATGGTTTTTTCATGTGTCATTGCAGTTGCACAGCAAGATGAACAGATTTTGGCAGGCGAGGAAAAAACGCTTAAAATCAGCGAGCAGTATTCTGAAAAGACTCTTCTTACTGTTACAATTGCCTCAGCAGATGTTGAAAACGTAAATTCTGACAATCGTCCTGTTTTTATGTATCTTTATTCAACAGATTCAAAAGGACTCTTTGAAGAAGATATCACGCTTTCATCAGCTTGGAACAGCGGAAGATACACGGTGTACATCGATGCACCTTCTGATGCAAGACAGTTTGATTTTTTCTATGTTAATCCCGAAAGCACTGCTTCTCTTGCGGTTGTAGATTCCATAAACGGCTGTACAACAGGTGACGAACTTTTTGCACTTTTAACAATCGACGATAATGCGACTCTTTTAGGCATCGATAAGTCAGATGAACTCTTTGTATCCTATGCCAAAGATGCTCTTGATTATGCTATCGAATCCAAAGACGGCGACTTCACATTTGAATCCTTTGGAATAGCCTTTAATGACGGATTATCTGCTGCCAAGCTTCTTGAAAACATCAAAAATGCCGAAGTATACGGAGAATTAGAAGATCTTGTCAAAGAAAATGCCGATATTTTAGGTGTTGATTTCGACGGTGACTATGAAGATGTTAAACAAAAATCAAAAGTTTTTGTTGAAATGTTTAAAAACATCGACGAAATTGAAGATTTGGCATCGGTTTCCGAGGTTTTTGACGATGCAGTCAAGAAAGTTTTGAAGGCTCAGAAAAAGGCAAATTCATCCGGTGGCAGTTCTTCATCAGGTTCATCCGGTACTTCATCAACAATTGTTCTTCCTTCAACCGACCCCGTTGAACCGATTGTCCCGGTTATTCCTGTTCCTGACACTTCGGTAAAATCATACACCGACATTGACGGTCACTTTGCAAAAGATGCTGTTTCCAATCTTTCGGCTAAGAACATCATCTCCGGATATCCTGATGGCACTTTCAAACCCGATAACGGAGTAACACGTGCCGAATTTGCAAAGATAGCAGCTCTTGCTTTTGGTTACGAATCAAAGGTGACCGGAGTTTTTGCCGATGTTACGGCGGATGAGTGGTTTGCCGGTTATGCAGATGCCCTTGCAGCTGCCGGAATAATCAATGGATATGATGGTATGTTTAACCCAAATGTCACAATAACCCGTCAGGATGCTGCGTGCATTATCTATCGCCTTATCAATCAGAAGCTCTCGGCAGAAGATGCTAAGCTCTTTGACGATAATGCAGACATCAGTGATTATGCAAAGGAAGCAGTTGCCAAACTTCGTGCATCAGCTGTTGTCAACGGAAGTAACAATATGTTTTTCCCTCTTGCAAACATAACACGAGGCGAAGCGGCTGTTATGATTACCAATGCACTTAATGTGAAATAAGGAGGCTGACTATGAGAAAAATATCATTATTGTTGTGTTTTAGCATAGTATTATCTCTCGTTATGTCATGTCCGGTTACATTTGCTGACGACAGCTACACTCAAGCAGATGTAAGTATAGGCGCAGAATTTCTTGAAGCAATGAACATAAACGACCCTGCTAAAGACAAGGCAGACGACGGAGTGATTACCAGAGCCGAAGCTGTTGAAGTTATTACAAAGCTTTTTGGCTACAGTGCCTCTTCTGAAGAAGCGGTACCTTTCACAGATGTTAAAGGTACACTCACCGGAGCGTTAAAATATGCTCTTGACCTTAAAATGATTTCCGAATCAGAATCCTTCCGTCCCGATGATGCAATAACATATAATGAAGCATTTAAAATGTGCGTTGTTGCTCTTGGTTACGATTATCTTGCAAAAACCTATGGCGGTTGGCCCTCGGGCTATGTAAGAATGGCGGGAGAAGCTAAACTTTCCGACGGTCTCCCAACTCACGAGGTGACCATTTCCAAAGATGCATTCTATCTTTTTGTGGAAAATCTTCTCACGGCAGAAATGCTTGAAATGGACGGAGTTGTTGATTCTGAAATTTCATATCGTAAATATACAACCGTTCTCGAAACCTATTTTAACCTTTATGAAATAGAAGGTGTTGTTACTGCAACCTGCCACACAGGTCTCTATGCGGCCGAAGATGCACTAGATGAAGCTGAAATTGCAATTGATGATGCCATATATCGTTTTGAGGGCAAATCAAACTATATCGGCAAACACGTAAAAGCTTATGCATACAAAGACAAAGACGAACTGGCTGTTGTGGTTCCTTATGACAATAGAATAAAGACTGTAGCATTTTCCGATTTGACAGAAGTTGAAGGAAATACAGTTTATTATGATGTCGATAACAAAGAAAACAGACTTCGTGTGGAGGATGTTCCTGCAGTTATCTACAACGGTAAGTCGGACGGCAAAGCAAAAATTTCCGATTTTTCGGGTAAAAACGGACATTTTGTATTCACCGACAATGACGGTGATAATACCTACGAAGTTTGCGAAGCAAATGAATACAGAACAGTTGTCGTTTCTGGTGTTAATGCTGTTGAAGGCTACATAAATGACAAGAATACCGAAAAAAGAGTTGACCTTTCCGGCGACGATTGTGTGTATTTTGTATATGACAACGGAGTTGAAAAAACTCTTGGAGACATTACGGAAAATTCACTTCTAAGTGTTTATGAATCCTCCGACAAGCTTTTGGTTACAGTTGTTATTGAAAACGCAACCGTAAACGGAACGGTTACAGGCTTTAAAGTAGGCACAGATGCCATTGAAATCAATGATGTAAGCTATCCATACAGCGAGTATTTCAAAAAGAACTATCTTCCTAAAATCAAATCGGGTTCTGAGATAACGGTTAATCTTTCGTCAGACGGCATTGTTCACTCATCAAGCGAACCCGAAAGAGACAAGATTCTTTTTGGCTACTATCTTAATGCAAAACAGGGATCGGGTCTCGACTCCACCATTAAGGTTAAGTTTGTTGACAATAAAGGTGCAATTGTGATAACCGATGTTAACGATAAACTCACATGCAATGGTACTGTTTACACTAAACCCGATGACATCCTTTCGGTATTTTTTGATTCTCAGGGCAACAAAAAGCTTGACGAACAGCTTTTCAGATATAAGCTCACATCCGACGGACTTCTGACCCTCATAGATACTGTTTGTGATGAAGAAGGATACATAGATTCATCATCCGACAAATTTGAAGATAATCTTAAAAAATATAAATACCCCGAAAGATCAGAAGATCTCGTTCATGATGGTATCTGGATTGAAAGTACAACGGGTATTGTGCATCCCTGGTATGCAATTAAAAATGATACCTATATTATTCAGGTAAATCCAAACACGGATATTGCCGAGGATAAGAGATTTGCGGTACGTGATTTAAACTGGCTTAAATCTACCAAGCAGTTTATCCGCAATAAAGCCACCGTTTATAATGTAGATGAATATCTTGGTACCGGTGCTCTTGTTTTAAGCACTGCGGCAGATGATACAGTTAACGATGAATCTCCTCTCGGAATTGTTCATTCGGTAACCAAGGCTCTTGACACCGAAATGAACGAATGTTACAAAATTGTTGTGTTCAGCAGAAATTCATACAATGACATATATGTTTATGATGAAGATCTCATAAATAAGTATGTGATGGATGAACAGGGCAATATGCTTATTTCAGCGGGCGACTGCATCAGATATGAAAAAGACAATCTCGGATATCTTACAGCTCTTGCAGTTGACTATGATTTCAGTGAAGGCAAGCTTCTTCACAAAAACACCAACCAGATGTATCTGTGTTATTACTATGGCGGTGTATATTCAATCGGTAACGGTATAATGACCATGGTTCGTGCCAAAGACGACGGAACTCTTGACATCGATCATCAGAAATATGCATTCCAGATTCCTTCAACTGTTATGATTTATGATTCCGAAAGCGGAGAAATAACAAACGGCTCGGTTCACGATTTGGAAAGCTATCTCCAGACAGGGGATGAATGCACAAGAGTTATGGTTATTACCGAAGAATTTGACATGCAGATGTGCGTTGTCTATCGATAAAAGGAGGGGAAGTTAATGAAAAAAATAATAGTTAAAGTTCTTTGCACATTGCTTTGTGTCTCCCTTATGCCCCTCACATCTTTTGCGGCACTGTCATACCTTGATGTTAACATGCTCATAAATTCGAGCTTTAACAGTCAGGTTACATACACAACTCCCGAAGATGTTGCAGTAAATGCAAAGCTAAGCTGGATTGATGAGTACAGACCCGGCGACAAGGGTGTTGTACTCAGCGGAGAAAAAAGTACAAGTACACTTACTTATGATATAAAAACATCAAATGAATTTGTTTTTTCTTTTGATGTTCACTCCAAGATTGATGGTGTGTCAGGTTCGCTCTACATTAAAGATTCCGGTTCAAACAAACAGAATCTTCTGAACTTTGAAGCTACCAAACGTCTTAAAACACATAACGGACGCCACATAGGAGGATTTAATGAAGGCAGTGTTTCAAATGTAGCAATTGTGTTCAATCCTTCAACAGGTGCAATAAAGTACTATTTTAATGGCAAATGTGTTATTCCGGCTGATAAAATAACATCAAACAAAGTAACTTCTGTTGCTCAGGTTGTGTTTGAATTTCAGCATACCGAAAAATCCGCAATTCTTCTTGACAACATCAATATGTTCGAAGGCTCCGAGCCTTTAAAGAGCTATCCTGTGGATGAATATATTGAAGATGCCTCGGATCCGATCAGCGAAGAAACAATCAGTTTCGAACCTGTTGTCGGAAGTGCGGTTATGCATAAATCCGACTTCGAAATTCCCCACACACTTTCCGTTTCCCGTGGCGGAAATCACTATATTGAAGTGGAGGAAGAAGAAGACGGCAATCACGCAATTCATGTTCGTCAGGTGTATGACACCGGCGACCCCCACATCAATGCGTTTAACCTTGGCTCGGAATCAGACTACATAGTGTATGAATTCAGAGTAAAACCCTTAAGTGATACAGCATTTTTCAATCTTGGTCTCGAAGACGAAAATGATGAGGGCTGTATGCTGGCATACCTTGCACCCGGCAGACTCATGTACATGGGTGAAGCTGTGAGAACGCTTCAGCTCGGCAATTGGTATAAAGTGTCGATTGTTATCGATTACTATGATCGTAAGATGCATCATTACTTTGAAGGAGAACACGTATCCACCAAAGATCTTAAGTCATATGCCAAAGGCACAAAAGGTATTCATATGCGTTTCCATATGTCAAAATATAATGCAGGCGGAACTGTTGACCTTGCAGCAACAAACTACGACTTTATGCTTGACGACATCCACGTTTATGACGGCAAAGAACCCGTCGAAAACCTTGGAAATGTAGAAAAGGTAATAAAACTGACAAACAGAACAGTTTTTGATAATAACAATGCTCTCAGAAGAAAGCTCAAAGATTACTACACTCTCCACACACGTAGCGGTGTTGTTTGTGTAGGAGGGGAGAAGGACATCCTCATGGATACTCCCCACGATGAAAACGGTGTAAAAATGGTAAATGCTGCTGAGCTTTCCGAAAAGCTCGGAGTTGAAAATCCCTACACCGAAAAATATGTTCCTGCTGAAAAATATTTCACCGAAGGTCTCGGTCTTCAGATTTACACCGACAAAACCTGTCTCAACGAAGGTATGATTATTGCAGGAAAATCCAAATATAATGCTCCCACAAATGAAGAGGAGCTTCAGCAACTTAATGACTTCCTCTGGCTTCTCCATCCGACCGATGAAGTTATAACAAATATCTACAATGCTTCTCCCATGAAGGGACAGCATCCCAGAATCCATGCCAATGCCGAAGATTTTGCGAGACTTCGCGAAGAAATCAAAACAGACCCCTACAAGCAGCTTTGGTCATCGGCGGTTATTGGCGAAGCAAACAACATTATTAATCAGGCAGTTGTATTCTATGAACTTCGTGACGGCTCAAGACTTCTTTCTGTAAGCCGTGAAGTTGAAAAGAAACTCTATGCCCTCAGCATGGCATATCAGCTTACCGGTGAACAGAAATATGTTGACCGTGCATGGAAAGAACTCGAAGCAGTTTGTGCATTCCCCGACTGGCACCCTGCCCACGCTCTCGACGTTGGTGAAATGGCACCCGGTGTGGCAGTAGCCTACGACTGGATGTATCATGCATTCACTCCCGAACAGAGACAGTTTATTGAAAAGGGTATCTACAACAACTGCCTCTATGATGCAAACATTCTCTATGAAACAGCCAAAGGTCAGATGTCAACCCTTTGTATCGGTGATTCCAACTGGGTTAACGTAACAGCCGGCGGTATGTCAATAGCTTGTCTTGCGGTTATGGATGTATATCCCGAAATTGCAACTCGCGTACTGGGCGGCACAGTAAAAGCAATTTCCAACCTTATGTGGCGTTTTGCTCCCTACGGTTCATGGTACGAAGGCCCCGGTTATTGGGATCTTACCTATCAGTACACCGTTAAAATGCTCGATGGTCTCGACACCGTATTTGGCACAACCCTCGGTCTTGATTCAGCCGAAGGTCTCCAGTATGCCGCAGAAGCCGAGCTTCAGCAACAGTCACCCTTTGGTATCTATAACTACGGTGACGGCGGTGAAGGTACAAAGGTATATAATTCCGAAATGATATGGCTTGCTCATCGCTACAATGCCGATGCAGCCGCATCTATAACAATTAAAAATGCAATGCTGTCCAATGGTGAAGACTATGCTCTTGCACTTCTCTGGAAAGAATCTGATTTCAATATTGAAGAATCAACTCTTGACCTTGATAAATACTATGCAGATGCATATGTAAGAGTTATGAGAGATACATGGGAAGGCGATGAACAAACCTTTGTCGGTGTTCATGCAGGTCCCACCCACACCGATCACCTCCACCTTGACGGTGCAAGCTTTGTCTTTGACTCTATGGGTGTTCGTTGGGCAAGAGATATTGGTATGGGTAACTATAATGCGGCTAACTACTGGGATGAAAATCCCGGAAGTGACAAGTGGAAGATGTACCGCATGAGAGCAGAAGCTCATAACACAATCGTAATCAATCAGAAGGGCTCTGTTGAAGACCACGTTGTAGATTCCAATGCTCCCTTCACCAAGCTTGAATCCAAGCCTAAAGGTACAATCACAGTTATTGACACAACCGATCTCTTCATTAAAGGTGTAAAATCGGGTAAACGTGGATTTGCATTCTGTGACAACCGTACATCTCTTGTAATAAGGGATGAAGTAAACGTCGATGCAGGCAGTGACATCTACTGGTTCATGCTTACCGGCGCAAATGTTGCAATTGACGGAAACAAAGCTATTCTCACTCAGGACGGAAGAAGACTTCAGCTTGAATTCACTTCAAATGTTGATGCGAAAATTTCTGTTGAACGTGCAACCTATTTGCCCGACAGTCCCCGTCATGTTGAAGATAAAGACAACGAAACTGTTAACCGTATTATGATTCATGCCAATGCCGGTGGTGAAGTTAATATCACAGTTAAACTCACCCCCTATGGCGGCGGTCTCACTTCGGTTTCCGACTGGGATAAACCAATTGACACATGGACAATTGAAGACGGCGAAATTCCTGCTAAACCAAAGCTCGAATCAATTAACGTAGGTAGCGATAATGTTGCTGTTGCTTCAAACACCGTTGACTACTACTATCTTGAAGGCACCCTTACTTCGGTTCCCGAAATAACTGCATCAAGTGATGTTTACGATGTGAAAGTAACAAAAGGCGGTAGCCTTAATGACATCACATTCATTGATGTTACCGACAAAAACGATTCACGAAATACCAATCGCTACAGCCTGGTGTTCCATTCAATTCCTGCTCCCAAGCAGTTTGACGGAATGACTTCAATTCCCATTACTTCTGTTGTTGCAAGTGCCGAGCCTCAGGAAGCAAACAGGGCGATCAACGTTCTTGATAATGACCTTAGCACACGTTGGTCAGCCGACGGTGCCGGATGCACTCTCACTCTTGACCTTGCATCGGTTCAGACTGTAGATAACCTTGCAATTGCATTTGCAAGCGGTGATGTACGAAGCACCCGTATGGAAATCGCACTTTCTGCCGACGGTTCCGTATATGATACAGTATTCACAGGACTCTCCTCGGGAAAAACCCTTGAACATGAGTTCTTCTCACTGGGCGGTAAAAAGGCTCGCTATATTAAGCTTACATTTAACGGCAACACCTCATCTTCTTCATCACAGTGGAACTCGGTAACCGAGGTTGTTGTAACAAGAAATAATTGATTGGAACATTATCATGAGAAATAAATTATTAAGCATAATTTTGGTTATGCTGATCGGCATATCCATGTTGCCTGCTCCCGTTTTGGGAGCGGCAACAGATTATGGACTTTCTGTTAATGCCACGGATAACCGGGCGGGAAGAATTGCTCTTGGTGATGATTGCATATATGTTTATTCGCATATCTCAGCCTTTCAGCAAGCCTATTATGTCTCGTCGGATAATCTTGTGGAATCGCTTTCGTCAAGTGTATATTCAAATATTGAATATGTTGACTCATCTAAACAGAAAGCAAAGGTTTCAAGAGTATCAGATGGCTACATAAAGCTTTATAACTCAAGCTCCGATGCTGTTTACCTGCCAATTAAGACAAATTCTGAAAATATTGTAAGTGAAGATTTTTCGTGCTTTGATGCCGCAAAATATTATCAGAGATATGATGACGGTACTTCCGCAAAGGAAAGACTTATCACCGATTTCAACGGTAAAGGCGAAAAAGATATATCATATGTTATCGATGGTATGGGTGATTCAAACATCTATCCAAACGGTGAAGGCTATAATGTCTATCTTCAAAGAAGCAATGTTTTCAACTCCAACACCGTCAGTACAATTGATGTTTCCTTTTGTAACTCGTCCGACGCCTGTGCCAATATTTTTCTGAAAATGGAAGCACCTTCAAGCAGTATCAACGTTATAAAGGTAGATTCTGAAGGGAATGCATATATTGACGGCAAATATGTGAGTTATCTTGCACCTGATGTCTGGCACGATGTGAGCATAACCTTTGATTACACAAGAAATCAGCTTCTTGTTTTTGCAGACGGTGTATATCTTGGGGAAGCCTACAGGCAAGTTTCCGGCAAAAAGCTTGACTATATGAAGTTTGAAATGCAAGGTGACAAAGACTCGGACGGCAATCCCGTTCCTGCCTACGGTGAAATTGCATATGACGATTTTTGTGTGTATGGCGGTTATCCGAGAAACATAGATAATCTGTATCCCAAACTGTCTTCAGATGACTACTGCATTGACAATGAAAACAGAATCATATATGGTGCAATAGGGGACAGCAAAGACGATGTACTGAATGTTATAAAGTGCGGTTCCAACGGCTCTGTATCACTTGATGATTCCTGTGTAGACACATCATCTGTTGCCAAGGTATCCTTAACCGATTCTTACGGCAGAGTTTTGTCGGCAAACTATACCTTTTCTGACGATACATATATTTCTCCGGTGCAGGTTGTAAATCGCGGAGAAACAACCGTTGACGATATAGTGGCAAGAATTACTGCTGTATCAGGGAAAAGTGATACTGACTCAGAGGCCATAATGGCATTAGCGGTATATAAAAACAACGAGCTTAAATCAATTAATCTGCAAAAAGCAGATATAAACAGTAAGACAGATTTTGAAGCGAATGTTATTCTCGACCGTGAGGAAAATGAAAGTGCCAGGGTTTTCCTTTGGAATTCCACTCTTAAGCCGATTTATGAAAGCGATATAAGCGAAAGCTCGCTTCCCATAACGGTTTTTGAATCGGATTATGAATATGAAGAGCTTATGTCCGATTATATTGCGATTCATTCAAGAAGCGGACTTCTCACGGCATATGGCGAAAAAACGCTTCTTGCCAACAAACCGTACACCGAGGACGATGTTTTATATATTCCACCCAAAGAGGTGTCCGATATTCTCGGCATTTCTTGCTCGGTAAGTTCATCCGTTGTAACGGTAAACGGCAAATCTCTCAGGCTTGACCCTGCAAAATCAAAAAACGGCATTGCATATATGAGTGCAAAAACCTATTTTGAAATTTTTCTGTCACTTGTTACCACTGATTTTACATCAGCCACCAACAGCGGCATAATAATTGCAGGTTCAGATAAATTCGTTCTTCCGGCGTTTATAAATGCTCAAAAACTTAATAATTATCTGTTCAATTTACGACCTTCAAAGAACGATATAAAAGAAATGTACAAATCTTCCCTCCTCAAAGGTCAGCATCCCAGAATCTACATCGACTCTGCCGATCTTTTGAGGATTAAGAACGAAATCGAAACAAACCCATACAAAAAAAGCTGGGGTTCAACAATCATTGCAGCTGCAAACTGGGATATTACACGGCCGATAGTTTCCTATGTCATTGATGACGGCGGCAGACTTCTCGGTGTTTCCCGAAAGGTACTTCAATATATGCATACTCTGGGAATGGCATATCTTTTGACCGGAGAGCAAAAATATGTTGACCGTGCTTTTCTTCATCTTGAAGCTGCGGCAAACTTCCCCGATTGGAATCCCGGCCACGCTTTGGACACAGGCGAAATGTGTGCGGCGTTTGCAGTAGGATATGACTGGATGTATGATGCATTCACTCCCGCTCAGCGAAAAGTTATTGAGGAAGGATTTTATAAAAACGGTATTTGTGCCGCCAATAATCTCTATGAAGGTGTTTCGGGAAGAGTGGGTGCGGTTTATGCCGAGTCCAACTGGGGCGCTGTTGTAAACGGCGGCATTGCCACCGGTGCTATGGCATTCTTGGATGTATATCCCGAAAACTGTTCGGCAATTCTTTCAAATGCTGTTCGCGGGTTCGATTATCTTCTGTGGCGTTTTGCTCCTGCAGGCGGATGGTATGAAGGACCGGGCTATTGGGAGTATACAATTAAATATACATCAAAAATGCTTTCAAACACAAAGCGTATTCTCGGAACAGATTTTGCTTTCCCTCTTTGCGAGGGCTTTGACAAAACCGTGGAATATGCACTCTCCATGCAGTCCTCCAACGGCATCTTTGCCTATGGCGACTGTATGAACGGTAAATATCTTGTTCCCGAAATTTTCTGGATGTCCGATTGTCTGTCAAAACCTGAATATACTTCGTCACTTCTTACTCTTTCGGAAGGAAGCATGAATGATTATGAGGACTTGGCTCTTGCACTTTGCTGGTATGATGTCTCACTGCAAAATGACACCATGTTTATGTCAAATGACTATTGGGTGAAAGGTGAAGACGTAGTTTCAATGCGAAGCGGCTGGAATTCAAACGACACCTTCTTTGCCGCAACAGCCGGTACAAACGGAGGTGGTCACGATCATCTCGACTCCGGTGGATTTGTTTTCGACACAAGCGGCGTTCGCTGGGTAACAGACCTCGGTCAGGGCAATTACAATAACTCCCGTTACAGCTACTGGGATGCGGGTGAGGACGGCGATAGATGGAAAATATTCCACCTCCGAGCCGAAGCTCACAGCACCGTGGTAATAAATCCCACAACAGCTCCCGACCAGAAGCTTGGTTCATACACCGAAATTACAAGGTTCGAATCCGGTGACAATACAAGCATATTAACTCTTGATATGAGTGAGGCACTCATCGACAATGCATCCTCTGCAACAAGAGCATTTGCGCTCACCGATTCCAAAAATTCACTTGTCATCCGTGATGAAATCACGCTGTCAGATAAAACTTCTTCAAACGAAGTGTATTGGCTCATGATGACAGGGGCAGATGTTGAACTCAAAGAAAACGGTGCTGTTTTAACCAAAGACGGAAAAACCCTCTATCTTAACTTCTCGTCTGATGTTGAAGCAGAAATTTCTGTGGCTCCTGCACTGTCCTTTGACACCACAGGCGTGATAGACTATGGCGGTTCTAAGCCGACCACAAAACGTATAACAATTAAAATGACATCAAATGATAAGGCGAACATAACAGTAACCCTGTCCGAAACTCCCGGAACAGAACTGCTTGATTCTTATAATAAATCAATCGGTTTGTGGGTAGCAATGTAAATTAAATTGTCATGTTGAGCGAAAGGATTGAGTCGAAACATCTGCTTTTAGATTCTTCGACTTCGCTCAGAATGACAATTTGAATGTTTCAAACTCAATGATAACCCACAATTAACATATTCAAAACAGAAAGGAAGGAATGTAATGAAAAAGGTTTTAACATTATTTCTGACACTTGCCATGATTGTGTCAATGTCATCTGTGGTTTCTTTTGCCGAAGATACCGACACAACCTTTACCATCGGTACAGGCACCTACGGCAGTCTCAATGACCCCAATAAGGTTCCGATGACAGAGGTTGCAGGTCTTGGCGGTAAGGCTGACGATGACACAGCAATGGCATTTGTCCTCGATGGGGCAGGATGTGCCACATCAATCAGATGGCAATATCCTCTCACTCACATCAATGCATCCGATGTTGCAACATCAGGTGGAAGCAAAGGTATATACTTTGCATTCAATATGTATGCTGATGGTGATGTGACTGCCCGTATTTGCTATGCCGGAAGCTACGACATAATTAAGTGGAACCCCGACGGAACTGCAAAAGTAACAGGTCTTGCAGAGCCCATAACCTTGGAACGGGGCAAATGGCACAAGGTTGTTCTTTCAATGAACGATCAGAACGGCGGTCGATTCGGCGGTTTTATTGACGGCGTGAAGATACCCGCCAATGTGGATTCCACATGGAACTCCATCACAGGCAAAGGTCCTCTTACCTTTGGCTTTGAAGCAGGCTCCAAAAATGGCATTGTAGCTTTTGATGATGCATATTCAGCCTATTGGTCAGGCAGGGAAAGCTACACACACATTTGCTCTCAGGATTTACCCGTATACTCCGGAGCAGAAAATCTTACCTTTGATTCCGAAAAGAATACAATAACATATAATGATGAAGCTTTTTCCGATGTTGCCTCTCTCGAAGAAGCAATTCAGTCAGCTTTTTCAAATGCAGTTTATGCAGGTCTTTTCAATGCAGATTTGTCAGAACACGTAGAAATTGTTTCTGATGCAAAAGTCCTTGCAGTCAAACTCGACACCGGAGCATATCATTATTTTAATGTTAAAAAAGAAGAATTCACACCTATATCGGTAGAATTTGTAGGTGATACAACAAATGTCGGTGCAGTTTCCCTTTTTTCTAACACCACATCATCCGACAAAACTCTGGTTATGATTCTTGTTTTCAAAGATGAAAACGGAGTAATCCAAAAGCTCCTCACATCCGAAGAAATAAGCATTGCCTCCGGAGAAGAAAACGTTGAGGTTCTCATTGAACCCGTTGAGGCAGAAGGTCTCAACGCCGAGGTCTTTTTTATCGAAGGCTGGGCAACAAGACTCAGACTTCTCGATGAGATATATAAAAATTATTAAAAAAGGGTGGTAAAATTGAAAAAAAGCATGAAGAAAATTCTTGCATCGTTGCTTGCCTTGGCAATGATTGCAACACTTGTTCCTTTTGCAGCTTTTGCAGAAGAAACAGTTGACACAAGCTTTGTGTTTGGTAGTTCATACGGTAGCTTTAACAACACCAAAGTTCCCGTATCTTATCCGGGCGGTATTGGCGGTAAGGCTGCCGATGACACAGCAATGGCTTTCGTTTATGAAGGTGAAGAAGCAACAGCCGATGTTACAAGATGGTACTATCCCGTAACTCACCTTGACGAAACCGTATATGCAAGCTCCGGCTCAGGTCCCAGCGTTCACTTTGCATTTAACATCTATGCAGACGGTGGTGCAATTGCCAGAGTCGGTTACAACACTTCGTATGATTTATTACATTTGCCGCCAGCCGGCACAGTACAATTTAAAGAAGACGGTGTATCTAAAACATGTATAGTTGAACGTGGCAAATGGCACAGAGTAGGTATTGCTTTAAACAATAATGGTGGCGGACGTTTCGCACTTTATATTGATGGTGTTAAGCTTGCTGAAAAAGCTTGTGCTACATGGAACGGCAACATTGATGCTAAAGCCAATCTTACTTTCGGTATTGCTCTTGGCTCAACAAAGGGTACAGTAGCATATGATGACCCCATGGTAGGCTTTGCTCAGACCAATGCTGAAAAATATAACAAAACAGTAGCACCTGATGATGTGGTAAAAGCTACCGATACAGATATGCTGTCTGTAGATACCGTTGAAAAGACAATTTCTATTAACAGTTTACAGACAGATGTCAGTGTGATTGCTGCAGGTCTTGCTGAAAGTTTCACCAATGAATCAGAAATAAGACTTCTTACTGAGGATATGTCAGCAGAAGCTTCAACTGTTGAAGAAGCAAAGAAAGTTTTAGTTAAAACTATAACCGGAGCATATGATTATTACATAGTCAATGAATATGTAAAGACTCCCATCGAGCTTGTGGGTCTTACAAAAATCAAAGAGAATGGTTCAACAGCAGATGATAACTGGCTTTCAAATATCATTATTAATGGCAACAAAAATGTTTCGGTGTATTCAAGTAACCTTAGAAATCTCTCATGTGTTTCTTCTGCACGTTTGATTGAAGCTCTTGAATCCTCCGAGGGCTACACACTTTCCTATGTTGATGAAAACAAAAATTCTGCAGTGTCAGATAGTGTTGACTCGGGCTTCATCAAAGCTTCAAAAGAAGGCACTGATGATGTTTACATTGAAATTGTTGACAAATACAATCAACAGGCTCCTGTGGATTTAACCGCATTAACTCTTGATATACGTGGTGCGACAACAACAAGCGCAACCGGTGTTGCCGGAAAGTCTGCTGATGATACATCACATGGTTTTAAAGCAACAGTACATTCCTGGAATCCGGCAAAATATTATCATACTGTTGAAGATGTTATTTCCATCAATCCCGACGGCACACGTACATATGTATTCAACATGTACACAGACGGTGATGCGATTGCTCGTATTGCATTGATGTTTGGCACAAGTGCATATTACGTTGCAAAATGGGACGGTTCAACAGGTGATTTCTACGGACCCAAAGGTCCCTCAAATGCTCCGACTCAGGCTACAGCCATGGCAACAACTCCCGATTTGAATCTTGAAACAGGTCGTTGGCATCAGGTAGCAATCACAATGGACAAAGGTACCGGCGGAAGAATTGAAATGTATGTTGACGGCAAGCTCCTTCAGAGAGTAATTGACGAAAACCTTGGTTGGAATAACTACTCCGGTGTTGGTTTTGGTATTGGCTATGAAGAAACAACCGGTAAAGCTCTTTTCGATGACATCGAAATCTACAACGGTTTCTATGATGCAGAAGATGCAAATGTAGGTGCAAAATCTGCAACAGATGATTTTGTTGTTGACACTGACAACAAGGTTATCTACTATCAGAACATGACAACATCATCCGAAATTGTAACAGCAGCTCTTGCAAACACCAATGCAACTGCCGCAAAAGTATATGCAGATTCTACTTTTGCCGCTGAAGCAGCAGAACTTGATAACAGCACAAATGTTGTTATGCTCACATCACCCAATGGCATCAGATATGAATACTACACACTTAAACCTATGTCCGAGCTTCCTGCACCTGTGATTACAATCACACCTTCAAAGACAATATTCACCGTATCAGGAAAAATAATTTCCAATCTTTCGGGATACACAATGTATGTAGCTACATACACCAATGATGATACTCTCGTGTCAGTTGCACCTGTAGTAATTGATGGTTCTATGATGTATAAAGAATTTTCAAACAAATATGCGTTCGGCTCCGGTGGTGTAAAAGCAAAAGTGTTCCTTTGGAAAGCCGATCAGACACCTCTTACATTTGCTCAGGCTGATGCATTGGCTGAATGATAAAATAAGTTTAATGCGAAAAACAGATTTAATGGTTTAATCTATCCGGGCGGCATACGCCGTCCGGAATGAGTGCAACAACAAAATTATAATGAAAAGGGTGGTAAAATGAAAAAAACAATGAAAAAACTCCTTGCTTCAATTCTCGCTCTTGCAATGGTTCTTACACTTGCTCCGCTTGCTTCTTTTGCAGAAGAAGCAGTTGAAGAGACAGTTGACACAAGCTTTGTGTTCGGCAGTTCCTACGGCAGCTACAACAACACAAAGGTTCCCGTGTATGACCTTGGCGGTCTTGGCGGAAAAGCTGCCGATGACACAGCAATGGCTTTCGTTTATGAAGGTGAAGAAGCAACAGCCGATGTTACAAGATGGTACTATCCCGTAACTCACCTTGACGAAACAGTGTACAAAAGCTCCGGCACAGGCCCCAGCGTTCACTTTGCATTCAACATCTATGCAGATGGCGGTGCAATAGCAAGATTTAGCTATAACAATTCTTACAATTTACTCTTGTGGCAACCTGACGGCACAGTTAATTACACCGATGACGGTGTTGCTAAAACCATAACCATGGAACGTGGCAAATGGCACAGAGTTGCTGTTGCTTTAAACAACAATGGCGGTGGTCGTTTTGCGCTCTACATCGACGGTGTTAAGCTTGCTGAAAAAGCCGATGCAGGTTGGAATGCAAATATCGATGCCAAGCTTAATCTTGCATTCGGAATTGAATTAGGCTCAACAAAAGGTACTGTTGCCTATGACGACCCCATGGTAGGCTTTGCACAGACCAATGATGAAAAATATAATAAAACAGTGGCTCCGGATGATGTGGCAAAAGCAGAATCCACATCTCTCATAAGCATTGACACAACAGCAAAAACTCTTGTTGCAAAAACTCTCTTTACCGATTATACCGAGTTTATGATGGCGGTTTGCGAAAGCTTCACAAATGAATCTGAAGTGTTATTCTATAATGCAGACATGAGCGCAAGTGCAACATCTTTGGAAGAAGCAAAAACCGTTGTTGTAAAAACAATTAACGGTGCTTATGAATATTACACGGTTGATGAATATGAATTGACACCCATTGATATCATCGGTCTCAAAAAGACTGCTGATGACACTACAATCGCTGACGATAACTGGAAAGGTAATGTTCAGATTGTAGGTAACGAAAAGGTTGCAGTATATTCAAGCACTTTCAGAAATCTTTCCTGCGTATCTTCCGAGCGTTTGATTGAAGCTCTTGAATCTACAAACGGATTCACACTTTCTTATGTTAATGAAAACAAAGAACCTGCAGTTTCCGACAGTGTTAACAAAGGTTTTGTTAAGGCAACAAAAGAAGGCGTAGATGATATCTATGTTGAAATCGTTGACAAATATAACTACGTTTCCTACGGTGATTTAAGTGCATTTACACTTGATAAACGTGGTGCAACACCAACAAATGCAACAGGCGTTGCAGGAAAGGCTGCCGATGATGTTTCCTACGGTTTTGCCGCAAGCGTACACACCTGGAAAGATGCAAAATATTATCACAGTGTTGAAGATGTTATCTCGGTAAATCCCGAAGGTACACGTACATATGTATTCAATATGTACACCGAAGGTGATGCAATAGCTCGTATTGCAATGATGTATGGCACAAGTGCATACTATGTTGCAAAATGGGACGGTGCAACAGGTGATTTCTATGGACCCAAAGGTCCTTCAACCAATACATCTCAAGGTACATCAATGTCCGCAACTCCCGACTTAAACCTTGCAACAGGTCGTTGGCATCAGGTTGCAATCACAATGGACAAAGGTACCGGTGGAAGAATGGAAATGTATGTTGACGGTGTTCTTTTACAAAGAGTAATCGATGAAAACCTTGGTTGGAATAACTATTCAGGCGTAGGCTTTGGTGTTGGTTATGATGAATCGACAGGTAAGGTTCTCTTTGATGACATCGAAATCTACAACGGTTTCTATGACAAAGATGCATCCGCAGTTGCTCACAAAACCTCATCAAAAGATTTTGCCATTGACTGTGCAAACAAAGTTATATACTATCAGAACATGACTTCTGCCTCCGAACTTAGTGCGGCAGTTCTTGCAAATACAACTGCATCCTCTGCAAAGGTATACACCGATGCAACTCTCACTGCAGAAGCTGCAGAACTTACAGCCGACACCGTTGTATGGGTAAAATCTCCCGACGGATTAAGAGATGAATACTACACTCTCAAAGCTTATTCCGAGCTTCCCGAACCTGTAGTTTCAATCACTCCTTCTGTATCGACATTTACAGTTAAAACTAACTTTGCTTCAATTGCCGAAGATTATGTTTGCTATGTTGCAACCTATGATGAAGCAGGAAAGCTTGTTACAATAACAACACTGCCTATGACTGAGGATATGGTTTTCAATACCTATTCAAAGAAGCTTGCTTACGGTGCAGGCGGAGTAAGTGCGAAAGTATTCCTCTGGAAAAACAGCATTGCTCCGGTAGCATATGCAGAAGCTGAGGCACCCGTACCGGCTGAATAATATGATTTAATTTAAAACGAAAAACAAATTGTCATAAATGTTAACATCGGGGGCGGCGGATTCCGCCGCCCTCTTCTGTTACAAAGAATTTGTAAACAAAAGCATGGTTTTTTTGATGTAAAATGAGGTTAATACTTCATATAATGAAAAATTCCTTAACAGAAACAAAGTTTAAACGTACTGTTAAAGTTTGTGATTATTCTAATCAGAAAATATAAATTGGAGTTTATCAGGCTGTTTGAAGATGAAATGAACACCAGAGCGTTGCCTCCTTTGTGTAAAGGGAGGGGGGCAAATTATAATACTAAGTGCAACACCTAAAAAATAAATAGACTTCATAATAACTTTAGTGTAAAATGTAGTTTACCACAACAAACATAAACACGGAGGTTAGTATGAAGTCCTACACACATT